>DWXD01000063.1 GCA_019119365.1 Candidatus Gemmiger stercoripullorum
TTCACGGCAAATCGCGCACTCGTCGCTAACGCTCCTCGCACACAATTTGCCGTAAAATTTCCCTGTCGGTGTCGCCGTCGTCGGCACATGTCCGCCGACGGCGACGTTTTTTAACTTTTTTGACAGTCTGAGAGGACCGCCTTCCTGCCAGCAGGAAAGCGGTCCTTTTTTGTGGTTATGCGCCGGGTTCGCGGCGGTAGACAAGGAAGCGGAAGCCGATCTCGGTCCCAAGGGTCTGCTGCGCGGCAAGGCGCGCGGCCCCGGCCGCCGGTGTGTTGTAGCAGTACGGCGTCATCATGAACAGCTGCTGCGCCGCGGCGGCGTCCAGCGTCAGCGCGGCGGTAACGGTGCGCTCGCGGTCCGGCAGGCGCACAAAACCGGGGTAGTCCGTGTTCTGGTCCGGGTTCTCATACGGCCGGTCGTATAAAATTTCCTTGAGGCCGTAGAGATGCCGCGGCGTGGGCACGGCGTAGATCAGCACCCCGCCCGGGCGCAGCATGCGGGCGAATTCGGCGGCGGCAAACGGCGAAAAGACGTTGAGCAGCACATCGGCCCAGCCGTCGGCCACCGGGGCGCAGAAGCTGCCGCCCACCGCAAACAGCGCCTGCGGCACAAGTTTGGCCGCCAGGCGCACGGCCGGTTTGGCCAGATCGAAGCCGATGAGCTGCACCGCGCGCCCTGCGCCGGCAAACGCCGCGAGCACCGTCTCGTCATAGCTGCCTTCGCCGCAGCCTGCGTCCACGATGCGGGCGTTTTCGGGCGCAAGGTCCAGGCAGAGTTCGGCCAGCGCGCGGCGGAAGGGGTCATAATAGCCCGCCTGCAAAAAAGCGCGCCGCGCGGCGACCATGGCTTTGCCGTCGCCGGGTTGGGCGGCGTGGCGCTTTTGGATCGGCAGCAGGTTGACGTAGCCCTCTTTGGCAAGGTCAAAGCTGTGGTTTTTGGGGCAGCGCAGCGCGCGGCCAAAGACAGCCAGCGGCCCATGGCACACCGGGCAGCGCAGCCCGGCCGCACAGGCGGGGTTCACGGCTGCGCCCCGTCCGGCGCGGGGGCGTCGGGCTGCGCGTCCGCTTCGCCCTCCACCGGCGCGGTCACGCCGCCGTGCGCGGCGATGTATTCCTCAAAGCTGGCAAATTTCTGTTTGGGCGGGCGGCGGGTGATGAGCAGCAGCCCGGGGTCCTCCTCCCCGGCCGGGCGGCGCGGTTTGCCGCCGCGGCGGGCGGGGCGGGGCGTTTCGGCGGCCGCGGTGCGGGCGCTGCTTTTGGGCGGCTGCGGCGCGGGCTGCCGGGCGCTGTTTTTAGCCGCCTGCCCGGCCGGCGCAGCCGGTTTGGCGCTGTGGCCGCCGCGGCCGCGGCGGCGGGCGCCGGAAGCGCTCTGCCCCGCGGGCGCGGCGCTCTGGCTGGCCTGGGGCTGCGGCGCGGCGGCTTCGCGGTCGTTCTGCGCGCGGCCGCCCTGGCCGCCGCGCGGACGGCGGCGGCGACGGCGGGAGCCCGATTCGTTGGCCGGTTTGGCCGGGTTCGCAGGCTTCTGGTTCGGCATTGCGGTTCCTCCTTCAAAGGCTTTGGGGGCAAGGGCCGCCGTCACACAAGGCTGCGGCACTCGTTGTAATATCGTTTTTCCTCGGCATGGCCCATGCTGAACGTCTTGCGCGGCAGCACGCCGCCCAGCACAACGCCGCGGAACAGATCCGCCTTGTCAAACGGCGGCAGCAGCAGCGCGCAGGCCGGGCGGGCGGGGTCGGCCGCCAGCGCGCGGGCGGCGGCCTCGCCGTGGATATAGTCGACGCGCCAGCCGGGTTCGCCCGGCAGCGTTTCGCCCAAAAAGCGTTCGATCGTGCCGACGGTCAGCGGTTCGGTCGCGCCGGACAGAGCCAGCGCCTGTTCGTACCCGGCCCCGGCCAGCGTGAAGCGCTGCGCGCCCTGCGCCCCCGCCGTGATGCCGTTGTGCGCGGCCCAGGCGGCCAGGCGGGCGGCCAGCGCCGCGGGCTGCGCGCCGAACACGACGCGGTGGATCGGTTCGATCTCGATGGCCGGGCTGTGCACGTTGCAGACTTCGGCCAGGCAGTAGCGGGCCGGATGGTCCGCGCGCTGCGCGGGCGGCAGCGTGGGCTTGAGCTCCTCCCAGCAGGCTTTGGCGGTGGCCAGCGAATGGTTGCCGTCCCCGACGGCCAGCACCATCGGCGGCTGCCCGGCGGCCTGCGGCCAGCGGGCGGCGAACGCCGCGGGGTCGGCCAGGGCGGCGACGGCGCGGCCGATCTGTTCGATGAGCGCCGGGTCCTCGACCGCCCAACCGGCCAGATGCCCGCCGCCCAGCATCAGCTCGCCTTCATACAAAAGCGGCAGTTCGGCTTTGCGGCGGCCGACCGGCTCGATCAGCGTACCGGCTTCGTCGTCGGCCAGCATCATCACATGCGGCGTTTCAAGCGGCGCGCCGCGGCGGATGCGCACGCGCGGCGGGATACGCGAGAGCACGGTGCTCTCGCTGGGGCGGATGGCCGGTTTCTCGCCGGGCGCATAGCTGTAGGCTTCCAGGTCGACCATGCCGACAAGGCCCTGGCGGACGCTGCCGTCGAGCTGGGTACGCTCGACATAGACATAGCCGCGCACAGTGCGGGTCAGCACGTTTTGGCGGTACGCCGCCATGGCGGCGCGGATGCCGTGCAGGCGGGTTTCCTCCTGCGCTGTGCCGAGGTAGGCTTCCGGCAAGACGATGTGCAGCGTGCTGGGTTTGCCGCGGGCCAGGTCCTCGGCTTTGCGCCAGTATTCCGGCTGGGAGGTGAACTGATCCACCGCAATGCAGGCCCAAGGGTCCAGCGGGACGCCGGGCGCGGGCAGCAGAATTTCGGCGGGCAAAAAGCAGTTCGGCATGTTTTTACTCCGTTCTACGTTAAGGTCCCGTTCAGCCCACCAGCGCATACAGCGCCAGCGACAGCACGCCGATATAGATCAGCGAACTGGGCAGGCCGCGGAAGGCGGCGGGCACGTCCTTGCTGCCGAGACGGCGGCGGCCTTCGTCCACCACCAGCACGGCAAAGAGATACCCCAGCCCGCTGCCGAGGCCGAAGGCCGTCGACTGCAGCAGGCTGTAGTTCTGCCCGGCGCACAGCAGCAGCGTGCCCAGCACGCTGCAGGTGCAGGTGGCGATGGGCAGCTGTTCGCGGCACGGACGCCGCCAGGCGGCGGGCAGCAGCCCCAGCAGCAGCCAGACCGCCGCCATGGCGACGGCGGCGCAGCACAGGTAGATGAGCGGGCGCAGCGCCGCAATGGGCAGCCAGTCCGGCAGCGCGGCGCGCAGTGTGGGCGAAACATAGGTCATGGCGAGCCAGCCCAGCGGCGCGCTGCCCAGCTGGACCAGGATGACCGGCGTGCAGTACTGCCAGGTGTGGATCTCGGGGTCGTTGACGAGCTTGATGAGGCGGGAAACGCCCATGGCGCGGGAAAAGACGACGTTCTCGGCAAAAACTGCCAGCACGACATAGAAGGCAAACTGCGCCACGGCCTGCAGCACAGTCAGCTCAGTGCTTGCGGTCAGCATACAGGTGACGCACCTCCTCCTGTTTGTAATGGACATACGCGCCGCCCACAGCGGTCCAGGCGGCCGCCAGGAAACCGAGCAGCAGGAAACCGCCCGCCGGCTGGGCAGCCAGCGGCAGCGGCGCAAAATGCAGCACCGTGCGGCCGAACACCGTACCCGCGCCGAGGAGCTCGCGCAGAGCGCCGACAAGCAGGATGGACACGCACAGGCCGATGGTGTTGTTGATGCCGCGGCGCAGCGCTTCGCCCGGCGTTTCCATCTCCGGGGCTTCCAGGCGTTTGATGATGGCCGGTTCAACAACCATCATCGGCAGATAAACGCCGAGCAGCGTCAGCGAGGAGCCGAACAGCTCATAGAGGATCAGATACGCCGGGATATAGACGATGGCCGCCGAAAACGTATAGACAACGGCGCGGAAGCGGTTGCCTGTCAGGTGGCAGATCGCGACAGCCAGCACGCGGGTGGCCGTGAGCAGCAGCGCCGCCGCCGCGCACAGCATGAGCGCATAGTCGCCGTTGATGTCCATGGCCACGATGGGCGCCAGGCCCAGCCCGCGCACCATGACGGGGTTGTTGAGCCAGAGATGGTCGTCGTGGATGCTCTGGTAGAGTTCTTCTTCCGCCTCGCGGCGCGTTTTGCGCGCAGGGCGCGGTTTGGGCGCGGGCTCGCGGGGGGGCTCCGGCGCGGTTTCGGTCGCCGCCCGCACGGCGCCGGTGTCGATTGCGCGGGTGCGGGCTTCCTCCTCGGCGGCGGCCACCGCTTCGCGCTCGATCTGCTGCGGCGTCTTGCCCGCAGCCGCCGCGCGGCGGGCTTTTTCCAGCACTTCGGGGGAAAGCTGCGGGATGATGACGGTCTGGGAACGTTCGGGTTCGTTTTTGCGCCGGGAGATCCGGCGGCCCGTAGCCCCGGGCTGTTTAGATGGCTTCCGGTTTTGCTCGATTGGCACGCCGCTTCTCCTCCTTCTTTCTGAATCTCATGCGCTCCGCCCGGCGGGCCACGCGGTCCAGCCATTCGGGGAATGCCCCGACGATGAGCAGCGCAAAGCAGATGCCGGTCTCGTAGACGGTGTTATAGCGGAACACCGTGGCCGCAACCCCGAGCAGCAGCCCGTAGATGATGCGGCTGGACAGCCGCGCGGGCTGGGTGACGGGCTCGCACGCCAGGAAAATACCGCCGAACAGCATGCTGCCGCCCAGGATGATATATTTTTCCAGATAGACGCGCTGGCGCATATACTCCCACGGGAGGCTGAACGCAGGCAGGTCGTTGAGCTGCGGCAGCAGCCAGGGCACCGCAATGCAGACGATCAGGTACGGCAGCAGTGTGGACAGCTGCAGGTGGCCGCGCACAAGCAGAAACAGCGCGCAGGCCAGAATGACCAGGATTGCGCCGGTGCCCAGCGGCCCGGCCACCGCGCCGGTGAACAGGTTCATCGTCGTATCCGAAGGCAGGCCGCCGCCCGACAGCGCCGCGTTCATACCGGCGCTCAGGGCTTCTTCCGGCACGTCCCACAGCGGCAGCACCGTGCCGGGCGCGGGGTAGCGGAACACTTCGCCCGGCCAGGACAGCGCGGCCACCGCGACGCCCACAGCCGCCGGGTGGAAGGGATAGTGCCCTTCGCCGCCGAACGTCTCTTTGATGAGGACGGCCATGATGACCGCCGCAATCACGACGCCATACGGCACCGCGGCGGGCATCATCAGCACAATGAGGGCTGCGAACGCCTCGCTGGAAGGTTCGTGCGGGCGGTAGTTCGGCCCGTGCAGCGGCGCGGCCAGGCAGTCGCAGACATAGGCGGTGAACAGCCCGGTAAGCATGAGCAGCAGCGGCCGCGGCCCGTAGTAAAAGCAGGCCATGACCATCAGGGGCACGCAGCACCACAGGATGTCGGCATAATAGCCGAAGTTGGCGCTGCGCTCGATCGAATTGCGGTTTGGCATGGGGACTCCTTATCCATGAGACCCAAAAGGCGGGCGCGCCGCCTTCGGGATCACTTGTACTGGTTGATCTTGTCGAGCTGGACCTCCACACAGGCGAGGGCGCTCTCAATGACCTTGTCCATATCGTAGTAGCGGTATTCGCCCAAACGGCCGCCGAACACGACATGCGGCTCGGCGTCGGCCAGGGCCTTGTAGCGGGCGTACAGCTCGGTGTTGTGCTCGTCATTGACCGGGTAGTACGGTTCGTCGCCGGGTTTCCACTCGGCCGAATACTCGCGGCTGATGACCGTTTTGGTGCCGGGCTCGGTGGAGCCGAATTCGAAGTGCTTGTGCTCGATGATGCGGGTGTAGGGGGTCTCGGCGTCGGTATAGTTGATGACCGCGTTGCCCTGGTAGTTGGGGCAGTCCAGCGTTTCGGTCTCGAACCGCACGCTGCGGTACTGCAGCGCGCCGAGCTGGTAATCGAAGTAGGCGTCGATGGCGCCGGTGTAGATCACGCGGTTGGCGAGCGCGTCCAGCTCCGCCTTGTTCTTGAGATAGTTGACGCCCAGGCGCACTTCGATGCCCTTAAGCATGTTGGCGACCATCTGGGTGTAGCCACCGTTGGGGATGCCCTGGTAGAGGGCGTTGAAATAGTTGTTGTCAAAGGTCAGGCGCACCGGCAGGCGCTTGATGATAAAGGCGGGCAGTTCGTCGCACGGGCGGCCCCACTGTTTTTCGGTGTAGCCTTTGATGAGCTTTTCGTAGATATCGGTGCCGACGAGGTTGATGGCCTGCTCCTCCAGGTTTTTGGGCTCCGGGGTAAAGCGGGCGGCGCGCTGCTCCGCGATTTTGGCGGCGGCTTCAGCCGGGGTGACGACGCCCCACATCTTGTTGAAGGTGTTCATGTTGAAGGGCAGGTTGTACAGCTCGCCGTGGTAGTTGGCCACCGGGGAGTTCGTGTAGCGGTTGAACACCGCGAACTGGTTGACATAGTCCCACACCTGCTTGTTGTTGGTGTGGAAGATATGCGCGCCATAGCGGTGGACGTTGATGCCCTCGACCTGTTCGGTATAGATGTTGCCGGCAATGTGGTCGCGCTTGTCCACAACCAGGCACTTGCGGCCGGCCTTCGTTGCCTCGTGTGCGAACACCGCGCCGAACAGACCGGCGCCAACGATCAGATAATCATACGCTTTAGACATAAAATTGCCTCCTTGATGGCTGAAATCAGGATTTTTGCGCTTCGCGCTTCCAGCGCTCCGCCTGCTGGAGCTTGAACTCGAAATCGCGGGCGTCCTGGGTGAGCAGGCTGGAAAGGATCACGCCCGAGATGAACAGCAGCAGCGCCGCGACCATGCCGCAGGCGCAGACGATCAGCGTGGGGAAGCGCGGCACAAGACCGGTGCGGAAATACTCGGCCACGACCGGCACCATGAACCCGGCGCTGCACAGCGCCAGCAGCGCGGCCAGCATGCTGAAAAAGCCGAACGGACGGTAGTTTTTGTACAGCCGCACAATGGTGCGCAGCACTTTGAGGCCGTCGGAATAGGTGTTGAGCTTGCTTTCGCTGCCCGCCGGGCGGTCGCGGTATTCAATGACGATGTTCTCGATGCGCATGTTGCGCTCGACCGCATGGATGGACATTTCGGTTTCGATCTCAAAGCCGCGCGCCAGCACCGGGTACGTCTTGACAAACTGGAAGCTGAAGGCGCGGTAGCCCGTCATGATATCCTTGATCTGGCTGCCGAACAGGCGGTTGATGCAAAAGCGCACAAGGCTGTTGCCGAAATTGTGGAACGGGCGCTTGTTCTCTGTAAAATAAGTGCTGGACAAACGGTCGCCCACCACCATATCCGCCCCGCGCTCGCGCACGGCGCGCACCATCTCGGGCGCAGCCTCGGCCGGGTAGGTATCGTCGCCGTCGACAAGCAGGTAGCATTCGGCGTCGATCTCCCGGAACATGCGGCGCAGTACGTTGCCCTTGCCCTGCTGGCGCTCTTTGCGCACAACGGCCCCGGCGGCCGCCGCCAGGTCGGCGGTGCCGTCGGTCGAATTGTTGTCATAGACATAGACAGTGGCCTGCGGCAGCGCGGCGTGGTAATCGGCCACGACCTTCGCGACCGTGCGCGCCTCGTTATAACAGGGGATCAGCACGGCGATGCTGTCCATGGGCTTTCCCTCCTTCCCTGCCGGGATCGGTCTGCTTGCCATCAGCTTTCGGCAAAGCGGCGCAGCTCCGGCAGCCAGGCGGCCGCCGTGACCGGCCAGCTGTATTTTTGGAGCACCTTGTCCGGCGGCGCGACCGGCTGCGCCATCAGCGCGTCGAGGTCGACGTCGTAGTCCATCGGGTCAAAATAGCGCACCGTGTCGCCATAGAGCTCCGGCAGGCAGGAGGCGTTGGACACCGCCACCGGCGCGCCGAGGCTGAGCGCCTCGAGCGGCGGGATGCCGAAGCCTTCAAACACGGCCGGGTGCAAAAACGCTTTGCAGTGCTGCATCAGCGCCTTGTTTTCGCGGTCGCTGACATAGCCGGGGTAGTGCAGGTTGCCGCCGCTGACCGCCTCGGCGTCGTCGCCGAAAGCGGCCAGGTCCTTGCCGCCCGCCACAACAAAGACCTTGTCGGGGTTGCGGGCGGCGACTTCGCGAATCCAGCGGTAATTTTTGTGCCCGGCCAGGCTGCCGAGCGCATAGTAATATTCGCCTTTTTTTACGCCGGGCAACTTTTTGAACACGCTTTCATCCGCTTCGACCGGCTGCAGGTGTTCCCACCCGTTATAGGTCAGGCCGATGCGGTCGAGCGGGATACCCAGGCGCTCGGAAATCAGGCGGCGCTGGTCGCCGCTGACTGTGTAGACGCGGCGCGCAAACGCTTTGATGCTCAGGCAGTGCACCCAGAACTTGAAGCGGAAAAAGCCGCGGTCGGTGTCCATGACGAGCGGGCGGATATCATGCAGCACGACGGCGCTGCGGCGCGTCATGAGCATATCGCTGGCAAGGCCCAGGAAAAACGCCTTGTGCCGGCGCAGATAGTGCGGCAGCACGACGAGGTTATAGCTGTATTTGATGGCCTTGAGCGGCACGATGCGGATGTTTTTCAGTTCCGGCAGATGCAGCGGGCGGCCGTCGTCACGGTAACACAGGCGCACGTCCAGGCCGGTGCCGGTCAAAAGCGGGTCCAGCCGGGTGACGACCTCATACACATAGCGCGGGATGCCGGTGATGGGGTCGCACAGGACGGTGCCGTTGATGACAATGGGTCTCACTCTGATCCCTCCTGCGTGGGGTTCGGTTCATGGGCGCAGGCGCGCAGTTCTTCGGCCCAGTCCTTCATGCGGCGGGCGCAGTAGGCGCGCAGCTCTTCCTCAAAGCGCTGTTCGCTGAAGCGGCGGCTGTGGGCGCGGATCTGCTCCGGCGTGCCGGACACGCCGCCCGCCTCAAAGCGCTCGATACAGGCGGCGAGGCTGTCCGCTGTCTGCGCGTGAAACAGCAGGCCGGTGCGGCCGTCCTCGACCGTCTCGCACGCGCCGCCGCGGCCGTAGGCGAGCACCGGGGTCCCGGCGCTCTGCGCTTCGACCGGGGTGATGCCGAAGTCTTCCTCGCCCGGGAACAGAAACACCTTGGCGCGCAGGTAGTAGCCGCGGACTTCCTCATCCGAAAGGCCGCCGCCCAAAAACTGTACCGTCGGCCCGGCGATCGCGCGCAGGCGGGCTTCTTCTTCGCCGGAGCCGATGACGACGAGCTTGCGGCCAAGTTTTGTACAGGCGGCGACGGCAAGGTCGATGCGCTTGTACCAGGTAAAGCGGCCGACGACGAGGTAGAAATCCTCCTTGGGCACAAACGGACTTTCGTTGATGTGCACGCAGGGGTAGATCACGTCGCTGTCGCGGCGGTAATACTTTTTGATGCGGCGCGCGATGTAGCGGGAGTTGGCGATGAAATAATCGACGCGGTCGGCCGCGCATTTATCCCACTGGCGCAGCTTGTACATCTGCCCGGGCATGACCGCGCGCACCAGCGGGTTGGCGTTGGCGCGGTAGGTATAGTAGAAATCCCAGACATAGCGCGTGGGGGTGTGGCAGTAGCAGATGTGCACGGCATCCGGCCGCGTGATGACCCCCTTGCTGCAGGATGAGGACGAGGACAGGACCAGGTCATATTCCGAAAGGTCGAGCGCCTCGAACGCGCGCGGCATCAGCGGCAGCAGCTTTTTATAGATGCGGGTGGCAAACGGCAGCTTCTGCACCCAGGTGGTGCGCACATCGTAGCTGCGGAACCATTCCGGCATCTTTTTTTCATCGTAGACCAGCGTGTAGATGGGCGCGTCCGGGAAAACATGATGCATGCAGTCCACCACGCGGTCCGCGCCCGCATAGGACACCAGCCAGTCGTGCACGATGGCCACTTTAGGATGCTCGTTCGGCATAAGCGCCCTCCTTTCCGCGCCGAAGCCCGCAGGCTCTCAGGCGATTTTTTCGTCGTTGATCATCTTGCCGCCGAACACGGTGCGGAAAATGATCTTGATATCCAGCGCCAGCGTCCAGTTTTCGATATACCAGATATCGTAGCGGATACGCTCGGCAATGTCGGTGTCTCCGCGCAGGCCGTTGATCTGCGCCCAGCCGGTCAGGCCGGGGCGCACCTGCTGGCGCACAAGGTAACGGGGGATCTCCTCTTTAAAGTGCTCGACATGGTAGGGCACCTCCGGCCGCGGGCCGACAAGGCTCATGTCCCCCTTGAGAACATTGAAGAACTGCGGCAGCTCGTCCAGGCTGAGCTTGCGGATCAGGCTGCCGAAGCGGGTCTTGCGCGGGTCGGCGTCGGTGCTCCAGCCGGTCTGCTCGCCGGTGTTGACGCGCATCGAGCGGAATTTGTACATCATGAATTCCTTCTTGTTGAGCCCGACGCGCCGCTGGCAGAAGATGACGGGCCCGGGGCTGGACAGCTTGACGCCGATGGCGACAAACAGCATGACCGGGCTGGTGAGCAGGATCAGCACAAGGCTGGCCGCAATGTCGAAAAAGCGCTTGATGAAAGCGTTGAGGATGTTGTCGAACGGGGTCTGGCGCACGTTGATGAGCTTGCAGCCGCCGAGGGTGTCGATCGTGGGGCGCGCGGGCAGGTAGTCGTTATAAAACGGCACCATCGTGATGCGCACGCCCTGCTTGTCGCAGGCGGAGAAAGTGCGGGAGATGCGGTCGGACTCCCCGGCGTCGAGCGCCACAACGACCTCGTCGATGTTGGGACTGGCAAGCACGACGTCGAGCTTGTCGTACCGGCCGAGATAGCGCGGGGCCAGGTCCGGGTTGGGGTGCTCGGCCAGGTAGCCGTCCACCCGAAAGCCGTAGTAGGGGTTCTGCTCGAGCGCCTTGAGGTACTGGGCCGCGACCTTGCCGCCGCCCACCAGCAGGATGTGGCGGTAACCTTCTCCCCGGCGGTGACGCCAGCGGTCGTACCAGCGCACCAGCATGCGCTTGAAGATCAAAAAGCCGGTGCCGAACAGATAGAACAGCACAACGACAAGGCGCGAGAAGTTGACGATGCGGAACTGGTACAAAAGCGCTTCCAGCGCAACGATGCCGAAGGCGTTGCCGACCAGGATGATGCGGCTGCGCTGCCACAGCCCGCGCAGGCGCGAGGCGTCGTACAGGCGGCAGAGCCAGAACGCGAGCACCATCGCCACGGCGTAGACCGCGCCGACATAGGTCGTCTCCCGCGCGATATCCAGCGCGGGGCCTGCGCCGCCGGGCTGGAAATAGCGCATATAGTTGAAGCGAAGGTAGTTGGACAGCAGGTACGCCAGGAAGAGCAGCAGCGCGTCGACCAGGCTGTCGAGCACCGCGCGGGTGCGCTGGTTTTTGTTGAGCATCGCTGCTGTCCCCCCTTTCCGTTTTTGCGGCCCCCCTGCGGTTGGCAAAAGAGCCCTATCTTATAGATGATACCACACTCCCGCCCCGGTTTCAACCCGGGCTGGCCGCCGGCCCTGTTTGGGCGTTATTCAAAGAAGTATTCCCAGTCGGTGTAAGTTGCTTCGACCACCGCGCTCTCCAGCGTGAACGACGCCGCATCGGCAGGCTGCGGCGTGAATGTGACCACGCCGACGCCGTTCGACATCGTGACCGGGATCTGGTAAATGCCGCGATCGGTGGGGAGCTGCCAGCCCGCAAGGCCCGCTTCGCGGCCGCGCGCGGTCCACAGTTCATCCTCGGTGACCGGCGTGCAGGTCAGGTAGCTGTGCAGGCCGCCGCGCAGAAGATAGCCTTCGGCCACGTCGAAACGGTAGTTCAGCGTCACATCGGCCACGCCGCAGAATTCCGGGTCTTCGGCCGTGAGCGTGAGCGTAACCACGCCGTCCTGCTCCGCCCACACAGCCTGCACCGGCTGCTGCAGGTCGTTGCAGACGCCGGTCTTTTGCCAGAACAGATGCATGCCGCCGCTCTGGAACGTGTTGGCGACCGGCGCGTACCAGCGGTAGAGTTCGCGGTAGAACCACCAGTTGGCATTGCGGCTCCAGCGCTCGTAGCTGGCCGCTTTGGGGCTGGGGGTGACGGCAAGATCAAAATCCCCCTGCTGGAACTGTGTGAGGTAGGCAAGGCGCTGGCGGTCGCCGAGGACATGGATGATGTAGTCGGTGCCGGTGGGCTGCAGCTGGCCGGTCATGACCTCCAGCGCGCTGGCGTAGGTGCCGAACAGGCGGGCATCCCCGGCCAGGGTCTGCTCTGTCGTAAGCTTTTCGGCCTGGTTGCCGATCCAGCCGCCGAGAGACGGCATATGGGTCAGGCCCTCGTGCCCGCCGAGACGCGCCTGCACCTGCCCGGCCAGCCCGACGGCGGCAAGGCAGCAGCCCAGCACGGCGCACAGCGGCGGCAGGACCCTGCCTGCCCCGGCGCGCACGGCAGCCGCCCGCGGCCAGCGCGCCGCCAGCAGCAGCACGCCGCGCACCGCCAGCGCCGGGACCAGCACCGCCAGCAGCGCCTGCGCGCCGCCGATGGGCCCCGCCGTGGGCGAACCGGACAGAAGGCAATACAAAAGATTCCACAGCTGCATGCCCAGGCACAGCGCAAACCCGCCCGCAGCCAGCGCCGCGCTGCGAACGCTGCGGCATGCGAACACCCCGACCGCAAACCCCGCGGCCAGCGCCAGGCAGACCCCCGCCGCCGGTTGGGGGATGTAATCGGTCAGGTAACAGAGCTTGGTGCCATCGGTCGCGCCGTAGTACCAGTTCTGGTAGGAGCTGACGCCGCGGGTCTGCAGCAGCCAGGCGATGGGATGAAAGCGGCTGATGAGCAGCACGGCGACGCCGAGCGAAACGCAGCTGACCGCAATGTACTGCCCCACGCGCAGCAGGATGCGCCGCCAGCCGGTCCTGTACAGGCGCAGCAGAAACAGGCCGTACCCCAGCGAGACGGACAGGTACATCGCCGCGCCCATATCGTTGCTCCAGGGCACAAGCGCCCCGGCCACCGCCGGGACCAGCGCGGCGGGCAGCGGCGGCAGCCAGCGCCGCCAGCCGGACGGGGCCGGGGCGGCCGGGCGCTGCGCGGCGGCGCGCAGCAGCGCGAGCGAGCTGAGCACGGCCAGCGGCAGCGCGGCCGAGCGGATCATGCGGGCGCTGTTGCCGCTGTCGGCCGCATAGGTGAGCAGCCCGGACAGCCAGGGCAGGCGCAGCCAGCCCTGTACCTGCGCAAAACAGACAGCGCACAGCACGCAGGCCAGCGCGCGGGCGCGGCGCGCCGTGCCCATGACGACGGCGCAGACCGCCAGCACCAGTAGTTCAAAGTAGAACCAGGTACAGAAGCTGGCGGCAAACATGCTGCGGCCGAAGCTGTTGCCCAGCACAAGCAGCAGCGCGCCGACACTGTACAGTTCGCCTGCGCCGAGATAGACCGTGAAGTCCTTGTACGGGGCCTGCCCGGCCAGCAGGTGGCGCACGGGGTTATAGTTTTGAAAATCGCCGTTGGTGATCTCGTAGGAGATGTTGTAGCACCCGGCCAGCCCGCGCACGGCGGCCAGGCCGGCCAGTACCGCCAGCAGCAGCGCCCAGGGGGCGGCGCGGCGGAGCGTTGTTTTCCACTGTGTCAAGATGCGGTCTCCTCCCCGTCAGCGGTAAAGGTCCTCGAGCGTGTCGAGGGTGCGGCACATCTCGGCGCGGACCTCGGCCGGCGCCAGGATCTCGATGCCTGTGCCGAACCCGGCCACCCAGCCGTAGAACTGCGGGCTGACCTGTATGTCCACGGTGATGACGAAGCTCTCGCCCCCCGCATAGGGCACGAGCGCCGGGCCGGTGCCGAAGCGGTCGATCATGGCCCCGGCCAGGCGGTTCTCGCACTTGAGCGTGACTTTTTTCAGCGGGCCGTTGAACATGCCGAACATCTGCTGGGTGTAGGCGTTGACGTCAAATTCGGCATATTCGTCCGCGCCTTCGCGCGCTTCGCCCTCCAGCGGGACCACCTGCTGCATCTTGTCCACACGGTAGTGGCGCAGGTGGCCTTCGGTGTAGGCGATGAGGTAGTAGTTGCCGTTTTCCCACACGAGCGCCCAGGGACTGACCCGGTACAGGCGGCCGCCGTGGCGCGGCGTCATCTTTTTGTCGAGATTCCACTCGCAGTAGGTGAACTGCACCTGCCAGCCGCCGGTGATGGCGGCGTGCAGCGCGTCGACGCTGTACAAAAAGCGCTCCTCCTGGCTCTTGATGCGGCCGGAGACGAGCACGGTGCGGTTGAGCTCCGCTTCACGGAAGCGGGAGGTGAACCGGCCCAGCTTGCGGATCAGCGTTTTGGATTTGTTCGCCGTGATGAACTTGCTGGCATAGACGGCGTCCACCAGCAGCTTGAGCTCGGCCAGCTCGAACGGCGTATCCGTCATATAATACCCGCCGCCGCGGCCGCGCTGCTGCACGATCTCGAACCCGGCGTCCGGGATCGAGTTGAGCGTTTCGATATCGTCGTAGACGCTTTTGCGCTCGGCGTTGATGCCGCGCTCGCGCAGCATCTCGACCAGGCGCGGCACGCTGAGCGGGTGCGCCTCGTCGGTCTCGCGCGCCAGGATCTCCAAAAGCGCCAGCAGTTTCAGTTTTTGTCCTTCTTTGCGGGGCATTGCGGTTTCCTCCTCGCTGTTTGAAGTCTATTTTGCGTCAAACGCCTGGCGGCGGCGGGTGGACAGGCGGAACATTTCCTCCAGCCCTTCGCGGTCCCCGGCGGCCAGCTTTTCGCGCAGCGCGCCGAGCGCGGCCGAAAACATGTCGATCTCCCCGATCAGGTTGTCCTTGTTCCACAAAAACAACTCCGCCCACATTTTGTCGTTGATGCGCGCGATGCGGGTCAGATCGCGGAAGGAGTCGCCGGTGTAGCGCGCCAGCTCGGTGTTGTCCGACGCGCACATCAGGCAGACGGCGATGGCGTGGCAGAGCTGGCTGACATAGCCGATCATGCGGTCGTGCTCGGCCGGGGAAAGCACGCTGATGCGGGCAAAACCCAGCGTGCGCGCAAGGTCCCGGCACCATTCGACCGCCGCCGGGGTGTTGGCGGCGGTGGGGGTGATGATGAAGTTGGCGGGGGCGAAATCGACTTCCGCGCTGTGGGCGATGCCGCTGGACTCCCGCCCGGCCATCGGGTGGCTGCCGATGAACTCGACGCCCGCGGGCATCGCCTGCTGCACCGGGGCCACAACGCCGCGCTTGACGCCCGAGACATCGGTGACAAGGGCGCCGGGGCGCAAAAACTGCGCATAGGTCTCCACCCAGGCAAGCAGCGCCGTGGGGTAAAGACCGAAGATCACATAGTCGGCCTGTTCGATGAGCGGCGCAAAGTTTTCCGCCGCGCCCTCCACGATGTAATCATGCGCGCGCGCGTAGCTGACGGCGGCCGGGTCGCGGTCGATGCCAAGGACCCGGTAGCCCTTGCCCGAAAGGACCTGGGCGTATTTGCCGCCGAGCAGCCCGAGGCCCACGATCAGAAATGTTTTGCTGCGGTCCATGCGGTCCCCTCCCCTGTTTCAGTCCTGCTGGAGTTCAACGCCCGCGCCGAGCATGCGCAGCACATTGAAGAAATCCGGCCAGCTTTTGCGCACGGCCTCGGCCCCGCGGATGACGGCGGACTGGCCCGCCGCGAGCGCCGTGACGGCCAGCGCCATGACGACGCGGTGGTCGTTGTGGCCGTCGAGCGGCGTCTGCGGCTTGCACAGCGCCGTGCCGGTGATCGCAACCGTGTCGCCTTCGACCTGCACCTGCACGCCGAACTTGGCGAGCTCCTGCTGCATGGCGGCGATGCGGTCGGATTCCTTGAGGCGCAGGCGGCCCGCATGGCGGATGACCGTGGTCCCGTTGCAGAAGCAGGCCAGCGCGAACAGCACCGGCCCGAGGTCCGGGCAGTCGGCCAGGTCGATCTCCGCCGCTTTGAGCAGGCTGCGCGAGAATTTATAGACGCCGCCGCTTTCGGTGAACTTGCCGCCGCAGCGCTTGAGGATGTCCAGAATGACGCGGTCGCCCTGGCGGCTGGCCGCCTGCAGGCCGGTGACAGAAACGCCGCCGGTGAGCACGCCGAGCACCGCGAGAAACGCCGCCTGGCTGTAGTCGCCCTCAACGGCGCAGTCGCAGGCCGTATAGCGCTGCGGCGCGGCGATGCGGTACAAAACGCTGCCGTCCTTGCGCTGGCGCTGCGCCACCCTGACGCCGAAGCGCTGCATGGCGCCGAGGGTGAGTTCGACATAGCTGCGGCTCTCGTAGGGCGGCAGCACTTCGATCGTGCTTTCGGATTCCAGCAGCGGCGCGGCGAACAGCAGGCCGCTGATGAACTGGCTGGAAATATCGCCGGGCAGCGTGAAGCCGCCGGGGCTCAAGCGGCCGAAGATGGTCAAATCCTCCCCGGTCTGTTCAAAGCGCAGGCCCTGGCGGGAAAACAGCAGGCGGTAGATCTCCTGCGGGCGGGCGAACAGCCGCCCCGCGCCGGTGAAGCGGATCTTTTGCGCCGTGAGGCTGAACAGCGGGATCAGAAAGCGCAGCGTGCTGCCGCTTTCGTTGCAGAACACCGGCCGCGTGACCGTGACGAAGCTCTCGCCGCCGCAGCCCGTGACGGTGACGGCGGCGGGTTCCTCCTCGACCTTGGCGCCAAGCTGGCGCACCGCGCCGATCGTGGCGCGGATATCGTCCGAATAGGCGATGTTTTCGATGCGGCTGGTCCCGGCAGCCAGCGCCGCGCAGACGACGGCGCGGTGGGCCACGCTTTTGCTGGGCGGCACAGCGGCCGTGCCGTGCAGGCGGCCCGGGGTAAGTATGACGTTCAAAACAGTACCGACCTTTCTACGTTGGTTGGCGGGGGTCAATCGAGCGGGTCGAAGACTTTTTCAAAGGCTTCGGCCGCCGCGCGCACCGCATCCTCCGGGCGGGCGGTGTTGTCGACGACAGCGTCGGCCGCGGCGCGGTAGGCGGGCTCGCGCTCGGCCTCCATGCGGCGCAGCGCCGCCGGCCCGGTCGAGAGCGGGCGGCCGCCGGTGGCCAGGTGCTGCAGCGGGCGGCGCACCCAGAGCACGGGGCCGTTCTGGCGCAGCAGGCGGGCGTTGCCGGGCGTCTTGATGACGCCGCCGCCGCAGGCGATGACCTGGCCGTGTTCGCGGCTCACGCTGGCGACGGCCTCGGCCTCATAGCGGCGGAAGGCGGCTTCGCCCTCGCGCGCAAAGATATCGGGGATGGGCATGCCCGCGTGCGCTTCGACCCATTCGTCCAGATCGACATAGGTCTTGCCCAGCTGTTCGGCCAGCGCTCTGCCGACCGTGCTCTTGCCGCAGCCCGGCATGCCGATGATCGAGATGTTGGAAAGATCGCGGCGCAGGTCGTGGTGGATCTGGCGGATCAGTTCGTTTTTGTCCAGCTCGCTGCCCGTGAAGTAGACCGCGGCATAGACCGCCTGGGCCACGAGCATCTCAAAGCCGCACCAGGCCGGGACGCCGCGCTCGGCCGCGCGCAGCAGCAGCTCGGTGCGGAAGGGGTTGTACACCGCGTCGAGCACGGCCTCCAGGTGGGGGTACGCCGCCAGGTCGACCAGGCAGCGGCCCACCTCCGGGTACATGCCCGCCGGGCTGGTGTTGATGATGACCTGGGTGTCCTGCCGCCGCGCGGCCTGCTCGTAGGTCAGCGCGCCGTCCTTGCCGGAGCGGCTGACCTTGTAGACGGTGGCGGCCCCGGCGTCGCGGCAGACGGCCTCGACCGTGCGGCTGGTGCCGCCGGTGCCGAGGATCAGCACCGACTTGCCCGCAAAGCTCACATTGTGGCGGCGGGCCAGCCAGGAAAAACCGGCGTAGTCGGTGTTGTAGCCGTACAGGCGCCCGCCGCGGTTGACGACGGTGTTGACCGCGCCGATGGCCTCGGCCGCCGGGCCGAGCTCGTCGCACATCTCAAACGCCAGGCGCTTGTAGGGGATGGTCACGTTGATGGCCTTGAACGCTTTGGCCTGCAGGAATGCACGGGCCTCGCTTTCGGTGGGCAGCTCGAGCAGTTCATAGACATAACCGCCGATCTTTTCGTGGATCTCCTTGGAGTAGCTGTGCCCCAGCTTACCTCCGATCAAACCGTATTCCATACGCTTTCCCTCCTTACTGCTGCAAAGCGTGAAAGGGCGCACCCGCCCTGGGGGTCGTTTTTATTCCGGCTGCGGCAGGCCGTGCTTCTGGGCCAGCGTGCCGTAGCGCACCGTCAAAAGGTCAAGGATGCCGAACGCGACCAGGCTGTTCTGCACGACGGCCGCGCGCGGCACGATGCAGGGGTCGTGGCGGCCCGCGATTTGCAGGCTGGCGTCGGCGCGGGCCGGGTAGTCGACGGTATCCTGGCGCTTGTAAATGCTGGGCGTCGGCTTGACCGCCGTGCGCAGCACGATGGGCATGCCGTTGGCGATGCCGCCGTTGACGCCGCCGTTGCGGTTGGTGGCCGTGACGATCCGGCCGCCGCGCATGCGGAACGCATCGTTGGCCTCGCTGCCGCGCATGCGCGCCAGGGCGAAACCTGCGCCGAACTCGATGCCCTTGACGGCGGGCATCGAAAACATCAGGTGGGCCAGCTCGCTTTCGACGCTGTCGAACCACGGTTCCCCCACCCCGGCCGGGACGCCGGTGACGATCGTTTCCAGCACGCCGCCGACGCTGTCGCCGTCCGCCCCGGCGGCGCGGATGGCCGCCTGCATCGGGGCTTCCCGGGCGGGGTCGAGCAGCGCGAAATGGCCGGGCTCCGGTTCCGGCAGCACGAGGCCGGCGGCGCTCGAAAGCGGCGCGTCGGCAATGCCGGCGCATTCGGCAATGTGGGTGTAGACGCGCACGCCGAGCGTTTGCAGCACATGCTCGCACAGGGCCCCGGCGGCGACGGCGGCGGCCGTGAGACGGCCGGAGAAATGCCCGCCGCCGCGCGCGTCCTGCCAGCCTTCGTACTTGGCAAAGGCCGTATAGTCGGCGTGGCCGGGGCGCAGCAGCGCGGCGGTTTTGGCGTAGTCGCCGCTGCGGGTGTTGGTGTTGCGCAGCGCCAGCGTCACGGCGGTGCCGGTTGTGCGGCCGTTGTACACGCCGGAGAGGAATTCGATCTCATCCGGCTCGGTGCGCGCGGTGGAGAGCCCGTCCCCGCGGGCGCGGCGGCGGTCCATGCGCAGGGCGAGGTAGGCGGGGTCGACCGCCAGCCCGGCGGCGAGCCCGTCCAGCACCGCGCCGATGGCGGGGCCGTGGCTCTCGCCGAAGATGGTCAGCGACACGGCGCTGCCAAATGTGTTTTTCATCGGCGGCGCGCCCCCTCAGTCTTGCGTTTCCAGGCCCAGCAGGGCGGGCAGTTCGGACATCGGGATGGTATCGGCGCGCCAGCAGCCAAGCCCCGGCACGCGGATGACCGTGATCGTATCGCCGCCGCCCTTTTTGTCGTGCTGCATCTGGGCCAGCACCTTCTGTTTGTCAAGGCCGGTGCGCACGGGCAGCTCCAGCTTGCGCAGCACCGCGCGGGCGCGCTTTTGCAGCTTGCGGTCCTCGATCATCGGCAGCATGCCGAGCGCGACGCACTCGCCGTGGTAGAGGCCGTTGGTGCGGCGGCCGCGCACGCCCTTGACCGCTTCGATGCCGTGGCCGATCGTGTGGCCGAAGTTGAGCGCCCGGCGCGCCCCGGCCTCGCGCTCGTCGGCTTCAACGATCTTCTTTTTGACAAGCAGGCTGCGGTAGATGATCGTCTCGATATCGGCGTCGATGTCGCCGGTCTCGAACAGTTCGAACAGGGCCGGGTCGGCGATGAGGCCCGCTTTGACGGCTTCGGCCAGACCGTTGTGGAACTGGCGGCGCGGCAGCGTGGCGAGGGTGTCGGGGTCGATGAGGACCGCGCGCGGCTGCCAGAACGCGCCGACGATGTTCTTGGTATCGCCGAGGTCCAGCCCGGTCTTGCCGCCGATCGAGGAGTCGATCTGGGAGAGGGTCGTTGTCGGGCAGTTGACAAAGTCGATGCCGCGCATATAGCTGGCGGCGCAGAAGCCGCCCAGGTCGCCGACGACGCCGCCGCCCACCGCGACAAGCAGGTCGCGCCGGGTCAGCCCGGCCGCCAGCATGGCCTGCAGCACGGCGGCGTAGGTCTTGAGGCACTTGCTGCCTTCGCCCTGGGGCACGGTGTAAACCGTTCCCTGCGCGCACTGGGCCAGCACGGTCTGTGCGTACTGTTCCGGCACGCCGCTGTCGGTGAGGATGAACACCTTGCGGTGGGTCAGGTCGGTAAACTGGTAAAGGTTGGAAAGGCAGCCGCGCTTGAGGATGATGTCATAGCTGCGGGCCCCGAGGTTCATGGTCAGTTTCATACAGCGCCTCCTTCAAATTTGTCTTTGTATCGGTAAACTTTCGTATTTTCCTTTTGCCTGCACGGGCGGGGCGGCGTTACATCGGCACTTCGCCCGCCGGGGCGGTCTCGAACACGCCGAGCATGCGCACGGTGCGGCAGGCGGCCTCGAGGCTTTCGAGCAGCGCCGCACAGCGCGCGGGGGCGTTTTCCTCCGGGCAGACGAGCTGCACATAGAAGTAATATTCAAACGGCACATGCGGCAGCGGGCGGCTCTTGATGTTTTCCATATTGAAGCCCTGCTCGCCGATCAGGCGGATGACGTTGGCCAGCTTGCCGGGCTTGTGGTCGACCGTGAACAGCAGCGCCAGGCGGCGGCCGGGGGCCGGGGGCAGCGGCGCGGCGGCGTCGGCGCGGGCGACGACAAGGAAGCGGGTGGTGTTGTCGCCGTCCTCGTTGACGCCCTTGACGAGGATCTGCAGCCCGTAAAGCTCGGCTGTCTGCGCCGAGGCGATGGCCGCCAGGCTTTTGTCACCGCTTTCGGCCACATGGCGGGCGGCGTCGGCCGTGTTGCCCCAGGGGCGCGCTTCCAGCCCGTGCGATTTGAGGAACGGGCTGGACTGCGCCAGCGCCTGCTGGTGGCTGACGACGGTGCGGATGCCCGCGAGCGTCGCGCCCGGCAGCGCCAGCAGGTCCTGGCGGATGGGCAGGCTGGCCATGCGGGCGACCGTGAGCTGCGGGCGTGCATAGAGCAGATCGAGCACGGCCGAAACATCCCCGGCGTTGGAGTTTTCAAACGGCAGAACGCCGTACTGCGCGTCCCCGGCTTCGACCGCATCGCAGACATCGGCCCAGGTGGCGTAGGCTTTGGCGCTGGCAAACGGCAGCAGCAGCGTCAAGGCAATGTGGCTCCACGCGCCCTGCACGCCCTGATAGGCGGCGACGTCCCGCCCCAGCAGGCGGCGCTGGTACGCGCGGGAGACCGCGAGCGACTGCTGCAGGAAGCGGCGGTAATACGCGCGCAATTCCCCCGGCACGCGGGCGGTGTTTTTGGCGATGAGCGCATCCTCCCGCGCGGGGTCAAACACCGGCTTGCCGGTGGCAGCCTTGTACTGCGCCACCTGCACGACGGCCTGCATGCGCTGCGTGAACAAAGCGGCCATCTGCGCGTCGATGGCGTCAATCTGTGCGCGGGCCTGCTCGAGCTGGTCCATCTGCGTTCCTCCTTACATGCACACATCTATATCCGGTTTTACTATACCATAAAACGGTCTGTATAACAAGAATCCCGGCGAAAAATTGCCGTGATTTTTTTGAAAACCTTTTCCCCTCCCGGCCTTTCCGGCCCCCTGTGCGCGCGCGGGCGACAGACCGGCAGGTTTTACAACCGAAGCGCGCGGATGTTGTGCAGCCTGCGCCGTTGCTCTGCCCCCCCCAATATGCTATAATAAATAAAAACGCGGGTGTCTTTCCGTGAAAGCGGGCGCGCCCCGCGCCCAAACCGCAAAGCGACGCGACGCAAAGGAGGTTTCCCATGCACAGAACGCTGAAACGCCTGTTCGGCCTGGCGCTGGCGGCGGCGCTGACCGCGACGGTCGGCACCGGCGCGTTTGCCGCCGAGCTGGTCATTTTTGATTCCGACAAGCGGGAACTGTACCAGCGCTACGCCCAGGAGCCCGCCGTGCTGACCGCGTGTGAAGACTGCGGCGGCGCGCTGCAGGCGCAGGATACGGCGGCCGGCCGCTGGTTTGACACCGGCTTTACCCGTGACTGCGAGGAGGGCGTGGCTTACACCGGGTTGGACATGCTGGAGGCCCGCACCGTGCGGGTGCAGTACGCCTGCGCCGGCTGCGGCGCCAGCGCCACCGCCGCCGGGTACGAACGGCGCTGGGTCTGCTATGACCCGGACGGCTGCGCCGAATGCGGCGGGCAGCGCACGCTGCAAACCAGCGAGCCGGGCGAATGGGCCCTGACCGGGGGCTGGCAGGAATGCGCCCACGGCCACACGCCGTACTATAACGACATTGAGGAGAGCCGCACCGTCGAAAAGACGTTCGTGTGCGAAAGCTGCGGCGAGACCGAGACCCGCACCGACACCGAGACCCGCTGGCGCTGCACCGGCGAGGAAGCTGCGCAGAGAAAACGCGAAGCCCTGTACCGTTGAACCGCCGTAAAGCGCCCTGCCCCAAACGTAAACGCCCCGCCTGTTTGCACAGGCGGGGCGCTTTTTGTCTATGGTTTCTCTGGTTGACCCGGCTGGGCCTTTTGTGCGCTGCGGGCGCGGCGCACAAGCGTTTCAAAGGTGGGGGTGCGCGTAAAGAAGCGGCGGTAGGGGTTTTCCGGCAGCGGCGGCGCTGTGCGGGCCGCGCGCAGCGGGCCCGGCGGACCCGGGCGGCCGCCCTGCGGTTTGGGACGCCAGCGCATCATTCCTGCCCGGCGGTGGAGGAAGCCCCGGCGGTCAGAGCGGCCCACATGGCTTCGGCCGCCTGGCCCTCCCTGCTGACCTCGCCGTCCCAGGTGCCGCGGAAGCCCACATACAGCGGGGCCAGCACATCCTGGTTTTCGCCGGTCAGGTTGTCGACCATCGTCAGGCCGGTGTAGGCGCCAAGGTCCAGGCCGGTCAGCACCGGGCAGTCGGTCCAGCGGTAGACCATCTGCGTCCAGTCCAGGTTTTCCGTACCGGCGCTGTCGTCCGGCAGCGTGCCGTCCAGATAGCGCAGCACGCCGCTGTAGTTTTCAAACACCTCGGGGTCTTCCAGCAGGTAGATATAACTGCCGGAAGAGCTGGCGATATCGGCCGAAAGCTGGGTCAGCCCGGCCATCTGCTCATAGGGGTCCATCTCCGAAACAGAGGGCGTCTGCTCCAGGCTGACGACGAACTGGTTGACCTGAACGACGACCTTGCCGTCGCCGTTGATATCCTCGCCAAATTCGGCCAGCGCCGCGCCAAGCGCGTCGGTGGTGTCCTCCGGCAGGCCGCTGCGGCCCACATAGCCGACCATATAGTCCGGCTTTACCCGGAAGAAAATGTCGTGCGCAAGCCAGGCCAGCATCACGGCCGCCACAAGGGCGACGGCGACGATCACCTTGTTGTAATGCCACCAGTTGCCGGCTTTTTCCGCTTTGGTGTATTCGCGCTGCGGCTCTTTATCCTGATAGTTTTCCGTACTGCTTTTTGTGACCCAGGCCATCGGCGGGCTCCCCTTTCCAAACACAAAAAATCCAAATCCAAAATCAGATATAGCTTACTATAGCACACACATATCAAAAGTTTGTGAAAATATTCTAACCTTTTTGCGCGCAACTTGCAAGCCGCGGCAAAATATCGTAGAATAGCCTTATACAATATACACGATGCGATCGTGATCCACACAGGAAAGGCAGGCGGTGCTGCATGCGCACAGGCCCGACACGTTCAACCTCCCCGGCTTGCTTCCTGGCCCGGCTGCGGCGCGATTTCCGCGCCGTCTACCTGGCGGGGCTGCTGTGCTGCGCCATGCTGCTGCCGGCCTGCCTTTTGGTCTGGCTGGGCGTTTACCTGCGCATGTTCTGGCTGAGCCTGGCGGGCGGCGCCGCGGGCGGGCTGCTGGGCGCGCAGGGCGTGTGCGGGCTGTTTGACACGCTGCTGCGCAGCCGCCGCGGCCGCCTGGGGGCCTGGTGGCCCGGCTACTGCGCCGCTTTCCGCCAGAATGCGCGCGACGCGCTGCTGCCCGGCGCTGTGGCGGGCGGGGCGCTGGGGGCCTGGATCTGGGTGCTGATGACGCTGCCGCTTATGGAGCGCGTGCCCAACTCGGTATGGCTGTGCATGTTTTTCGGCGGCGCGTGTGTAATCGGGTTCTTTCTTGACCTGTTCGCGCAGCTTGTGCTGGTCGACCTGCCGCTGGGCGGGCTGCTCAAACATACCGAAATGCTGTTCCTGGGGTTTCTTCTGCGCACGCTGGCGGCGGCGCTGGTCGTGCTTTTGTACTGGATGGCGCTGGTCCTGTTTTTCCCCTACACGCTGCCGCTGCTGCTGATCACGGGTGGCTGGCTGCCCGGCGTGCTGGCGGTGCAGATCCTGTACCCGGCGCTGGACCAGGCCTATGGGCTGACGCAGCGCGACGCGGACATTGAACAAGAAAAGCGGTGAGGTTTGCATGGAGAGCAAGAATACGTTCCTGCTGCAGGAGACCGAGGAGTTCATGCGCGGCGAGCTGGACAACGTGACGGTGGCCGAGAGCCGCATCCTGCTGGACGTTGTGCAGGGCGGGCATGTGCCCTACGGCTGCTACACGAGCCCGGCCATCCCGATGCCCGCGTTTGACGCGGTGCGGGTGAGCTGGAACGGCGGCACGCCGCCGGGCACCGCGCTGGAAGCGCAGGCCCGCGTGCTGGTGGACGGCAACTGGACCGCCTGGTGCAGCTTTGGGCGCTGGAGCCCCTACCTGCAGCGCGAGGGCGCCAAGCCCACCGTGCGCGGCCCGCTGGTGATGCGCGCCGACCAGCTGCTGCTGGATTCCAAGATCGGCATGCAGGTACAGCTGCGCATCTACCTGTACAGCAAGGATGAGAAAGCGACGCCCACGGTCAGCCTGCTGGGCGTCAGCGTGCGGGCGGTGGATGTGATCCCCGCCGGGGGGCGGCCGGTCAACGCGCAGCTGCACCTGATGCCCTACATCGTGGCGCGGCGCGCGCCCGCGCTGCGCGGCGTGATGGACCTGGCTGTCTGCCTGGCCAGCCTGACCAACCGCTGGGGGGCGGACATCCTGCCCGAAGAGTTTGCTCTGGCCATGCGAGACGCCCAGCCGGAGGCGGACGACGCCCGCAACCTGAGCTTTACCGCCGCCGTGGCCGGGTGCTGGGGCTTCCCCGCCTGGGCCTGCTGGGGCGACCTGGCCCTGCTGCGCGCCGAGGTGCGCGCCGGGTTCGGCGTGATCACGGCGATGGAATCGACCCCGGCGCAGGTCGCGGCCGGGCTGCCCGCCGTGCGCTATGTAGCCGTGCGCGGCTTTACCGCCCGGCCGGACGGCGGCTGGACCGCCCTGCTGATCGACCCGTGGGCCGGGCCGGGCGACTTTGACGCCGAGACCGAAATGCCGCTGGACGACTTCCTGGTGGCGTGGAACAACCTGGCTTTGTGCATGCGGCCGCGCCGCCACGGCGTGCCCGCCGGATGCCCGGCGCGCTCAAGCGTGTGGCTGCGGCAGGACCGCGCCAACCCCGGGCTGTACCGGATGCACCTGGGCGGCACGCCCCACCCGCTGCCCGACGATTTCTGCGGCGCGGCGCCGGAAAGCCCGGAAAATTCAGACAGCGCAGGCGGCGCAGACAGCGCGGACGCCAAAGAGCCCCCGGCCGCCGGGGTGCTGGCGTGGTCGCTGCCGGACGAGCGCCCCCACGCAACGGCGGGCCACCGCACGCTGCATTTTGTCCGCCCCGAACAGGGCGGCATCCGGCTGGAAAAACCGGCCGAGGGCAGCCACACGCCGCTGAAATACACGGTGTATGCGATCGACCCCAGCGGGCAGACGCTGGTGGGCGACACGCTGGTGTGACCCCGCCCGGAAACCCGACCCAATACGATACAAACACCCCGGCCCGTGCAGGCATGCGCCGCACAGAGCCGGGGCGTTTTCTGTTTTATTCGGGCAGCTGGCCGCTTTCCTCCAGCGCGGTGCGCTGGACGCCGGCGTTCTGCGCGGCGGCGGCGCGGGCTGTGTCCATCGTGGCGGCGTAACTGGCCGCGTCGGCGTCCCAGGCTTCAAAGCCGGGCTCGCCGCGGTGGTCGGGCAGGTCGTAGTTTTCCACAAGATAGGCCCCCAGCGCCGCCGTGAGCTTTTCGGAGCCCAGCACGTTGAGGTGACTCCCGCCGTCCGGCGTATCGAACAGCCAGTCGATGCCGGGGTCGTTTTCGGCCATGTTGTAGTCGATGTAGGGCAGGCCGTGCGCATCGGCAAACGCCTGCACGCCGTCGTGCCGCGTCAGGTTCCAGCTGGAGGACGCCGGGACCGTGATCAGCAGCAGCTCGCTTCCGTGCTCGGCGCAAAGGTCGGCGATGCGCTCCATATAAACGCCGACAAGGAACGGCAGCGGCTCGGTGCGGCCGTCGTAATACATATACTCCCCGCGCAGGCAGGCGGCGACGTCGGTGATGGGCATATACCCCTTGTTGGGGTCGCGCCAGGTGTAGTCGTGCTCCTCAAAGAGGTTTGCAGGCGTGAGGTCCTTCCAGTTGTCGTGGAAGCGCACGAGCGGGATGAGCTCGTCGGTGATATCGCCGATGGCGGCCTGCAGGTAGGTCTCGTCGCTGAATTTGCTGTAGCAGACGTCGGTGCACAGCACGACGACTTTGGGCGTCTGCTCCTCATAGATCGAGCGCAGGCGGTAGTAGATGTTGTACACCGAAAGCCAGCCCGAGGCGTAGGTGTAGCCGGTGACGCCGTTTTCGGTATACCACTGCATCGGGGCGATGCCCTGGGCGGCGTTGGAATCGCCCATAACGAGCACGTCGACGGTGTCGAAATCCTCGCCCAGCAGCCCGCCCGCCGTGTACCCGGAAAGGTAGCGGTTGGAATGGGGCATCAGATAATGCCCGGCCAGGAACACCGCCGCCGCCAGCACCAGCAAAAACGCCGTGATATGCAGCGCGTGTTTGATCCAAAGTTTCATGGTTGTCCCCTGTTAGGGTGTATCTGAAAAATCCCCAGCGCTGTCTCATTCTACTAAAAAGCAGCGTCTGCTGCGTTACGAAGCCTTGGAATACACAAAGTATTCCTGCGGCTTCGTGCCTTGCATCCGCACCTTTTTAGCGAATTTTCCAGCACTTTTGATTTATCAGATACACCTGTTAGAACTGCGCGTAGATGAAGGCGGCCGGTTCGTAGTTGTCGCCGTACGCGCCGAAGATCATGACCAGCAGCACCGCGCCGACATAGACGGCCCAGCGCAGCGGCAGCGGCCGGGCCGCCAACGCATGGCGCAGGCGGTGGCCGCGCTCATGCGCCCAGTCGACCGCCAGCATCAGCGCCGCCCCGGCGGCCAGCACCATGGCGTCGCGCGCGTCGATCTTGATGAGCAGGCTGCCCGCATACGGGCGCAGCAGCGATACGAGCATCTGCCAGGCGGCGCGCACGCCGTTGGCGCGGAACAGCAGCATGCCGAAGCCGACAAAGCCCCAGGTGCGCACAACCTGCCAGACATGCCAGGCCGGTTTCTGCCGCCAGGCGCCAAGGTTCGGCAGCGCTTTGACAAGCGCCGGTTCGGCGGCTTCGCCGAGCCACTGCAGCGCAAAATAGTAAAGGCCATAGACAAGGTAGATCGCCGCCGCGCCGTGCCACAGGCCGATCAGCGCCCAGGTGAGACAGAGCGCAAGCCACACCGGCCATTTGCGGGCGGCGGCGGGACCGAACTTTTCGCGGCAGAAACGGCCGAAACGCTGCAGCGGGCGGCTCAGGCACAGCGGCTGGAACACATATTCCCGCAGCCAGGCCCCGAGCGTGATGTGCCAGCGCCGCCAGAATTCGCCCACCGAGCGCGCAAAAAACGGCTGGCGGAAGTTTTCGGCCAGGTGGACGCCGAACAGCTCGGCCGAGCCGAGCGCGATGTCCATACAGCCGGAGAATTCGGCGTAGAGTTCGAGCGTGTACATCACAACGCCGGCGATGACGGCCGCGCCGCTGTACTGGGTCCAGTCGTCAAAGACCGCCCGGACATACACATAGGCGCGGTCGGCCACGACCATCTTTTTGAACAGGCCCCAGACGATGCGCTGGATGCCGAAGGTCAGGTCGCGGTAGCTCGGCGCGGGCGGGTCGAGCAGCGCGGGGCGCAGCGCGCCCCAGCGGTCGAACGGGCCTTCGACGACATGCGGCCAGAACGACAGGAACAAAAGCACCTGCCAGTAATGTTCGGCCGGTTCGCTGACGCCGCGGTAGACATCGACCAGATAGCCCGCCGCCATGAGCGTGAAAAAGCTGAGTCCCAGCGGCTGCACAAAGGCGGGCAGCGCCAGCGCGGGCGACCCCGGCAGGCGCGCGGCGACAGCCGCCGCCAGGCGCGCGAACAGCGGCAGGTACTTGACCGCCAGCAGCACAGCCAGCACCGCGGCCGCCGATGCGCCGACCGTGAGCTTTTTCAGCGCGGCGACGCGCTGTTTCATCTCCTTGCGCGCGGGCGGCGGCAGGTCCTTCCTGGCCGCCTGGAACAGCGCATCCAGCCGGCCGAGCTGCTGCCCGGCCACCCAGCACACCGCCGCCGTGGCCAAAATGTAGACCGTGTACTGCCGCGCGCTGACGGCGTAAAACACAAGGCTGGCCGCCAGCAGCGCCCCGGGCCGCCATTTCTGCGGCAGCAGCGCCCAGGCCAGCCACGCCAGCACAAGGAACACGAACAGATAAACAAACGAATTGTAGGACATGGGTCACTCTTCCTGCAAACGCGCGACCAGCGATTCGATCGCGCGGGCGGTGTGGAAGTTTTCTTCTTTGAGGTCGAGCGGGGTGATCTCGATGTCAAACTCCCCGGTCAGGGCCATGACCAGCGACATGACTTCGACCGAATCGAGCCGGCCGCTCTTGATGAGTTCTTCGTCGGGGTCGGGGCGCAGGCCGGGTTTGACCTCTTCGATCAGGTCAAGGATCGTTTCCAGTAAAGACATAAAAAATCTCCTTAACTTCACAGTTGGTTGTGCAGCGCTTTGCGGTCGACTTTACCGTTCGCATTGTGCGGCATCTGGCGCACGCGGCGGTATTCGGCCGGGCGCATGTAAGCGGGCAGCCGCTGTTCAAGCCGGGCGCGCAGCGCTTGCGCCAGGTCTCGCCGCCCCTGATAGAACAGCACGAGCCGGTCGCGCGCGGCGTCGTACAGGCAGGCGCATTCGTCGAGCTTGTCCTGCCCGAACGCGGCGGTCTCGATCTCGCCGGGCTCGATGCGGTAGCCCATATGCTTGATCTGGTCGTCGAGGCGGCCGCAGTACATCAGCTCGCCGCGCTCGTTGAGGCGTACAAGGTCGCCGGTGCGGTAGATGATTTCGGGATACTGCGGCCGCGCGGGGTTTTGCACAAAGCGCGCGGCTGTTTTTTCCGGCTGGCCGTAATACCCGGCCGCCACAAAGCTGCCGCGCACGCACAGCTCGCCTTCCTCCCCCGGCGCGGCCGGGGCGCCGTCTTTGAGAATGAGCAGGCCGCAGTTTTGGCATGCATAGCCGATCGGTAGCGGTTCGTCGCCGGCAAACGGGCGGTCGAGGCGGTAAAACGCGCAGATGTCGGTCGTCTCGGTGGGGCCGTAGAGGTTGGCGAACACGGCATCCGGGTAATGCGCGCGCCAGTAGTTGAGCTTGGCGGTGGGCATAACTTCGCCCGCGAACAGAACCGTGCGCAACGGCGGAAGCGCCGTGTAGTCGAGCGCTTTCCAGTTGGCGACGATGCTGAGCGCCGACGGCACCCAGTACAGCGTATTGACGCCGCGCGCCGTGAGATAGTCGAGCAGCTGCACCGGGAAGCTGAACAGCCGCCGCGGCAGCACCTGCACGCAGGCACCGCCGCGCAGCGCGCCGTAAATATCTGTCACCGACATGGAAAAATAAAACGGCGACTGCCCGCCCAGCACCGTGCCGGGCGCGAACGAAAACTCGGCCGCGACCCATTCGCTGTAGGCCAGCAGGTTTCGGTGGGTGACGGCCACGCCCTTGGGCTGGCCGGTGGAACCGGAAGTGAACAGCACATAGGCAAGGTCTGTATCAATGACCCGGCGGCGCAGCGCCGCCAGTTTGGCCGGGTCCGGTGCGGCGTCCAGCGCCGTTTCCAGCGAAAGCAGCGGGACAGGCCCCGCAAGCTGCCGGGCCAGGGGCAGGTTTTCCGCATCGGCCAGGAAGGCGGCGGGGTCCAGCTGGGCAAGGATGGCCTGCAGGCGCTCGGGCGGCTGGGCGACGTCCAGCACGATGTAAAAGCCGCCGGCCGCCAGCGTGCCGAGCATGGCGTGCACCGCGGCGGCGGTGCGCCCGGCCGCCAGCACGACCGGGCGATGCAGTACGCCGCCCGGCAGCGCCGCCAGCGCCGTGCCGATGCGCTGCACGGCGGCGGCGGTATCCGCCCAGGTGTGGGCGGTATTCTCGTCGCAGTAGCTCGGCGCCTGCGGGCAGCGCCGGAGGCTGCGGTCCAGCAGGTCCAGAACGTGGTCCATGGCGTTGCACTCCTTTCCGGGCCGGAGCGGCCCAGGTAAGTGTACAGTATAGCACCCATTTGGGACAAAAACGTGAACAAAGCGGCAAAGAAACGGTAAAGAAATAATAACCGCTCTGCCCAGCAGAAAAGCCGCCGCCCGAAATGGGCGGCGGCACGTTTGTTTTTTGGATGCGTTTACACTTGTAAAATTTTCCGTCCGGTCAGTACACGGCCTCGACCTTGACGGTCCATCCCTTGGTGTCGGGCAGTTTGCCCCACTGGATACCGGTCAGGGTGTCGTAGAGCTTCTGGGTCAGGGGGCCGATCTTGCCGCCGCCGATCATGGCGGCCTTGCCCTCCCAGTCCAGCTCCTTGACCGGGCTGACGACGGCGGCGGTGCCGGTGCCGAACAATTCCTCGAGCTTGCCCTCGTCGGCGGCTTTCATGACGTCGGCGATGGCGAGCTTGCCTTCGATGACCTCATAGCCCCAGTCTTTGAGAAGCTCGATGATGGAGCGGCGGGTGACGCCGGGCAGCACGGTGCCGGTGCAGGCGGCGGTATAGATCTTGCCGTCGATCTTGAACATGATGTTCATGGAACCGACTTCCTCAACGTACTTCTTCTCGACGCCGTCGAGCCAGAGCACCTGGCTGAAGCCGCGTTCCTCGGCCAGCTCGCCCGCCTTGATGGACGCGGCGTAGTTGCCGCCGCACTTGGTAAAGCCGGTCAGGCCCGGGGCGGCGCGGATGTATTCGTCCTCCACATAGATGCGCACCGGGTCGAGGCCTTCGGCATAGTAAGCGCCGGAGGGCGAACAGATGATGGCAAAGCGATAATGCGCCGCCGCGTGCACGCCGAGGCCGACGTCGGTGGCGATGCAGAACGGGCGGATGTACAGCGAAGCGCCGTCGGTGTGCGGGACCCAGTCGCGGTCGATGTCGACCAGCGCCTTGACCGCCTGGACGAAGTCCTCCGGCGGGATGGCGGGCATGCCGAGGCGGTCGGCCGAATCGTTGAAGCGGTTGGCGTTGCATTCCGGGCGGAACAGCTGGATATCGCCCTGCGCCGTGCGGTACGCCTTCATGCCCTCAAAAATTTCCTGCGCATAGTGGAACACCGTCGTGGCGGGGTCCATCTCCCACGGGCCGTAGGGCACGATGCGGGCGTCATGCCAGCCTTCGCCGGCGGTATAGTCCATCAAAAACATATGATCGCTGAAGATCTTGCCGAAGCCGAGCTTGGATTCATCCTGCGGCTTTTGTTTGGGCACAGCGGTGCGCGTGACCTTGATATCCAACATTTTCCGTCTCTCCTTTTTTTGCACACAGGGCGCCTGCCCGCAAAAGGGCGGCCGCCCAAATTCTGCCGCCCGGCCCCCATTGCACACATGACCGGGTGACTGTTTTATTATAGACCCTGCTTTTGGCGAATACAAGACCTTTCCCCGAACTTTTGCGGCACAGACGGAGAATGCCGCGCCGGGGAAAAGCTTCACTGCCTGCCGGTCAGGTCGGTGGCCAGCAGCTGCGCCTTGACGCACAGCTCGGCCGCCTTGAAGGCGTGCGCCTGGGTCATGGCGTTCTCGGTGCGGTTCAGGCAGTCGAGGATCAGCTGGCCGAAGTACGGGAAGCCCACCTTCCCGGTCACGTCCTCATAGTGTTCGCCCGCCTTGTCGACCCAGAACACATGGTTGCCCTCTGCGCTGCGGGCCACGTCCAGATATTTGCGCAGTTCGATGTAGCCGTCGGTGCCAAGCAGGAAGGTGCGCCCGTCGCCCCAGCTGCGAAGGCCGTCGGGCGTGAACCAGTCGACGCGGAAATAGCCGCTGGCGCCGTTGTCGCCCACCAGTGTCGCGTCGCCAAAGTCGTCCAGCTCCGGGTATTCGGGGTGGGCGTAGTTCGCGATCTTGGCGTTGACGATGGTCGCGTCCTCGGCGCCGGTGTAGAAAAGGAACTGCTCGATCTGGTGGCTGCCGATGTCGCAGAGGATGCCGCCATACTTCTCTTTTTCAAAGAACCAGGCCGGGCGCGAAGCCGGGTTGAGGCGGTGGGGGCCCATGCCGATGACCTGCACCACCCGGCCGATGGCCCCCGCCTTGACCAGCTCCCCGGCGTACACCGCCGCTTCGACCTGCAGGCGCTCGCTGTAGCTGACGGCGTACTTGCGGCCGGTCTCAGCCACGACGTTTTTGACCATCGCCAGCTGTTCCAGGGTGGTCAGCGGCGCTTTGTCGGTGAAATAGTCCTTGCCCGCGCGCATCACGCGCACCCCCAGCGCCGCGCGCTCGGAGGTCACGCAGGCGCCGGCCACCAGCTTGACGGCCGGGTCGGCCAGCACCTGTTCTTCGCTTTCGGCCAGGCGGACCTGCGGGTAACGGGCTTTAAACGCCTGCATCTTGGCCGGGTCCGGGTCGTACACCCATTTCAGCGTCGCCCCGGCGTCCAGCAGGCCGTTGGTCATGCCGTAGATGTGCCCGTGGTCGAGGCCGACGGCTGCAAACGGGAACTCCCCTTCCTTGACGACCGGCGCGGGGATGCCTTTCGGCGCGTAGTTCATACCATCTTTTTGTGCCATGTTTTTATCCTTCTTTCGCAAAACCCGCACAGCGGGCGGGTTATTTCTTTTCTTCGTAGTTGCCGAAGTTGATCGCGTGGGTCGCAAAGTTTTCTATGCTGGCGCTTTTTTGATAGAAATGCGGCGCGTGGGCCAGCAAGCCTTCAAAGGTATAAAAAGCGTCGCCTTTGCCAATGGGCAGCGTGACCGTCTGCCCCAGCGAGCCGGATTTATAGATGGCCGTGATCAGCTCGACGGTATTGCGGCCGTCCGCGCCGGTGATGAGCGGGCGCGCCCCTGTTTCCAGCGCGCGCTGGAAGTTGTCGATCTCGCCGGTGTGCCCTTCATACGGCAGGTCGGGCAGTGCCTGATAGCGGGCGTTCAGCTCCGCTTCCAGCGTTTCGTCCCGTTCGGGGAAGCCGTTTTCCTTCGACCGGGACGCGTAGCAGCTCCACGGCGCGGCCAGCTTGGCGTTTTCGCACTGCAGGACAAGGCCCTGCTCCTCGCCGTGGTGGACGACCGAGGCCGTGACCTGGGCGATGGAACCGTCCCCATACTGCAAAGTCGAGAAGGACACATCCTCGATCTCGGCGTTGTCGTGCATGACGTTGGCCAGCACGGAGGTGACTTTTTGCGGCAGGCCGCCCTTGATCCAGTTGATCATGTCGATGTGGTGGACGGCATGGTTGAGCGTGCAGCCGCCGCCCTCCTTCGCCCACAGCCCGCGCCACCAGAGGTCGTAGTAGCAGTGGCCGCGCCACCAGAGCGAATTGACATGCGCCACGCGCAGTTTGCCGGCCATGCCGCTGTCCAGCATATCCTTGAGCTTGGAGATAGAGTTGCGGAAGCGGTTCTGCGCAATGCAGCCCATCGTCACGCCGTTGCGCCGTTCGGCCTCGATCATCGCGTCGCACTCGGCCAGGCAGGTCGCCATCGGCTTTTCGACAACGACGTTTTTGCCCGCGTCCATCGCGTGGATCGCGATCTCGGCATGGGTGTACGGCGGCGTGCACACATGGACGATGTCGATGGCAAGGCCGGAGGCGAGCATCTTTTCGTGGTCGTCAAAAACGGCGCAGTCCAGGCCGTATTTTTCCTTCATCGCCTGCGCCTTTTCGGGGTAGATGTCGCACAGGGCCACGATTTTGCACCGCTGCGGGAAGGCCAGAAGCCCTTCCACATGCGCGGGCGCAATGTTGCCCGTTCCGACAACAGCAACGTTGAACATTCCGTTTTCCTTCTTTCTTTACCTGACCGGCCGCGCCGCCCGGGAACGCCCCGGCGCGCCGGTCCGCTTTGCCTTATGATAATGCGCCGCGCGGCAAAACACTACGCATTTTTTTACGGCATACGCCCGCGGTTCCGCTTTTTTTGTCTTTGGGCGCAAAGACCGCGGCGTTCTCTGTTGTGCCCGGGGCGGAATTGCTGTAAAATAGCGTCAGACCCTCAACACCACCAAAGGCAGGTCCCCTTATGGCCAAAAGCGATTTCGTCCGCAGCCTGAAAAATGCCGAGCTGGGCATCGAGTGCACGGATACGGACAGGTTTTTTAAAATGGGCAGCACCCATTACCATGACTTCTACGAAATTTATTTCCAGGTCTATGGCGACCGGTATCTGCTGGACAACGGAAAGTTCATCCATGTCCGGCCGGGCAACCTTGTCTGGATCAACAAGTTTGAGCCGCATCAGTCTTTCCCGGGCGAAATACCGCTGGGCAACCGCGTCGTCCTCTATTTTACGGAAAACTTCCTGCGCCGCGTTTTCAAAGAGGAGGCTGACCGGCTGCTTGCGCTCTTCTCCGGCATTTTTCAAATCGTTTCGCTGGACGCCCGCCAGCAGCGGAAGGTGCTGGACCTGCTGTATGAGATCGAGGACGCCATCCGCACGCAGCAGCCGCTCTATGCGCAGTTTGTCTTTGGGCAGCTGCTGCTTTTGCTGGAGTACTGGATGAATACGCAGGCGGTCCGCCTGAGCGGGGCCGAAGTGCCGGACGCAAAGCACAGCCGCATTTCGCAGGTGCTGTCTTACCTGAAAAACCACTGCAATGAAAGAATCCGCCTGGACGAAGTGGCCGAGGTATTCCACGTCACGCCGCCATATCTGAGCCGGACCTTCAAGCAGTGCACCGGCATCTCTTTCGTCAACTATGTGAACCACCTGAAGATCGAACAGGCCAAAGAGATGCTGGCCGGCCCCGAGACGATCACCCGGATCAGTATGGAGCTCGGGTATGACAGCGTGACGCATTTTGAGCGAATCCTCAAACAGGTCACCGGCGTTTCGCCGACGGCCTGGAAAAAGCGGCAGGGCGGCTGAAACCGCGCGCCGCGGCCAAAAGGCGCCCGGGGCGGGCAGGTGCGTGAAAGTTTGCCGCGTTTGTTGCGCCAAAGGCCGTTTTGCGCTACAATAAAGGCAGCGCCGGGGCCTTTTGCGCCGCCCCGGCGAATGAGGAAAAGGAGAAACGTATGGTCAAGGGTGTTATTTTTGATATGGACGGGCTGATGTTCGACACCGAACGCCTGTGGGATACGCTGTGGACCCCCTGCTGCCAAAAGCTGGGCATGCCGGACCCGCCGCCGGATTTTTACACGAGCGTGCGCGGCCTGGCCGGGGAGAACCTCAAGCGGTACATTGCAAAGTTTTTCCCGGGGCATGACCCGCAGAAGCTGCTGGACGCCGTGTGGGCGATGGCAGACGAGCGCTTTGCCCGGGGCGTGCCGTGCAAGCCGGGGCTCAAAGAGCTGCTGGCTTATCTGGAGGAAAAGGGGCTGCCGCGCATCGTGGCGAGCTCCAGCCCGCGCAACATGATCGAGATGAACCTGCAGACGACCGGCGTGGCGCGGTATTTCCACGACGTCGTGTGCGGCACCGACGTCGCGCGCTCCAAGCCAGACCCGGCCATCTTCCTGGAAGCGGCGCGGCGGCTGGACCTGGACCCGCGGGCGTGCCTGGTGCTGGAGGACAGCTTCAACGGCGTGCGCGCCGGGGCGGCGGCCGGGGCCGTGACCGTGATGGTGCCCGACCTGGCCCAGCCGACCGAGGAGATCCAAAAGCTGTACACCCGCTGCTGCAAGGACCTTTTTGAAGTGCTGGCCCTGCTCAAAGACGGCCAGCTTTGAGCGGCCGCCCGCGCAGCCGGCCGGGCAAATAGTTGGCGGTTACCCGCTGCCGTTGACCTGAAGCAAACAATTTGCAGTTTTTTTCCCGAACCACTTGACCAACTGAGAAAAAACAGGTATACTATCTCTGTTGCGCTAGAATAGCTCAGTTGGTAGAGCAGCTGATTCGTAATCAGCAGGTCGCGTGTTCGAGTCACGTTTCTAGCTCCAACAAACAAACGCCCTTTCGTTCTTTTCGCGAGCGAAGGGGCGTTTTTGGTTGTACGGGTATTCGTTTTGACTAGAATTCGCACACAAACAGACCCCAGCTTACCGGGAACACCGGCAGCTGGGGGCTTTGTTCTATCCGTATTACTTGCCTGCCCGAACGGTCTGCAGGTGCTTAGCGAAGCCGCCGAGGTAGTTATTGCCGCGGCTCACGGTGAGCTTCCGATCAGTCTGCTGCTGCACCTGGGTTGCCTTGGGTTTCCCTCTGCGCCGGGGCGGCAGCCCGCCCTCTCTGCTCAAACACTTCTCCAAACGGCACGCCCTGTATCTTGACGCCGCGCCCTTCATATGTGCTATACTACCCATAGAACCCAGGTGGTTCAACTCCGACGAGGCCAATTTGAAGCCGAAGGAGTTGAGCGCTGCCTGGGTTTTGTTTATGTCCGGGTTGGCGTACAACACATTGCTGTTTTGCAAAAATCCTTTCGGGTTTACATCTTTGGGGTAGGCACTGCTCACCTTGTTAAAATCCTGCAGTCCCAGCCGCCTGTCCTGTGTGCTCTGCGGCTGCAAATCCAGCACACACAGCACCGGCGCACCGTTTGCGTCCGTTACCGTGCCAACCACCACGATCCGGCTGTTCTGCTGCGTATTCGAAAGCATACTGCGCCCCTGGCTCTCCAGCACCAGCGCGGGGTCTTCGAGCATGGCAGGGATCTGCCGCACCATGTCCATCGTCATGTTCGGGTGCTCGCGCAAAATCCGGTTGATCTTGCCACTTGCCATCACAATATCCCGTTCTTGCACACCGATGCTTTGCAGCGCCTCGCTTGTGCTGCCCAGTCGGAAGATTCGGCTGTCATTCCGGCCGCCTTCATCCCACGCTACGATCTCCCTGTCAAAATCCGGGTCAATGCTGTACTGTTCCTCCACCCCCGCGCTGGCTGCCGCGGGGGTGTTTTGCTGCATGCGGCCGCTGGCCCCGCTGTCCCGCCGGGCTTCGCCTGTCTCATCCAGCAGCTGCAGATACTCCTCCACCAGCGCGCGCCTGTCCTGCTGCCGTCTTCTCTCCCGGGCCCATCTTTCAAAGATGCGCTCTGTTTTCTTTCGCTTTATCCTTTCCCGCCTGCCGGACAGGAAACGCTCGGCTCCTGCCCGCCGGCGGGCGCCAGCGGCAGGGTGAGGGTGCAGAGCGCGCCGCGGGGGCGGTTCTGGGCGAAGGCGGCCTGCCCGCCGTGGGCGCGCACGATCTGCCGCACAAGGTACAGCCCGAGGATGTGCGGCGCGGGGGCGTCCGGCGCAGCAGCGCCCTGCAGCTGTGCGAGCACGGCGGGCGGGTAGCCGCGGCCATCGTCGGCAAAAATCAGCCGCAGGCTGCCCCCGGCTGTTTCGGCCGTGACGGAAATGTTACAGCCGCCGGGGTTGTGGCGGGCGCTGTTGCCGAGGAGGTTCGCAAAAGCGCGGCGCAGCAGCGCGGCGTCGGCGTCGAGCACAGCGGTCTCGGCCGAAGGGTCCAGCGCGAAATCGACCGTGCAGGCTTCCCCCGCCCCGCTGTTGCAGAAATCGGTGACGGCGGCGCGCAGCAGCGGCGCGGCGGCCATGCGGGCGCGGCGCAGCGGCTGGGCGTCGTATTCGAGCTTGCTGGTCAGGTTGAGGTCCTCGATCAGGCTGCGGATGGTCTGGCCCTGGGCGCGGATGGCCGCGGCCTCGGCGCGCGCGGCCTGGGGCAGGGCGGGGTCCTGTTCAAGCTGTTCGGCGTGGCCGAAGATCAGCGCCAGCGGCGTGCGGATGTCGTGGCTGACGCCGGCGATCCAGTCGGTGCGGGCGGCGTCCCGCCGGGCAATGCGTTCGCTCTGGCTGCGCAGATGCTCACCGGTCTGGTTGAGCTGGCGGGCCAGCGCGGCGGTGGCCCCCTTTTCGGCCAGCTGCACCGGGCGGCCGGCGGCAAGCTCCTGCAGGCCCTGCTCCACATCGCGCAGGCGGCGGTGCATGCCCCAGGCAAACAGCACGCAGGGCAGCACGATGACGAGCAGGTCGACAAGGATAACCGGGCGCACCGTGGCCAGCATCGCATGGAGCAGGTCGCTTTCCATATAAAAGTTGTAGCGCACAAGCGAACCTTTTGGATAGCCGAGCACGAGCGCGCCGTAGTCGGTCAGGTAGCACATGACGGGGTAGTCTTCGAGATACCAGCGTGTAAAAGATACAACCTCGCGCGTCGTATACGGGTGATCCAGCTCGGCGGGCAGGTCGTAGCGGTAGACGATCTCGCCTGCGTCGTTGAGCATCATCGCCCAGTCAAAGCTGTAGAACCATTCTTCCTCGGTATGCTCGGGCCCCGGGCGCGGCGTGCCGGTCTCGTCCAGCGTGAAGGAGTTTGCGATCTGGCTGGGGCGGAACGGCAGCTGGAAATAGCTGCGGTAGGCCACGGCGAAGACCACCCCGAACGGGATGACGACGTTCAAAATCAGCACGCCCAGCGCAATGCCGACGCCCGCCAGCACATAGCGGCGGACGAGTTTGACCAGCAATCTCATGCGTTTCCCTCCCCCGCCAGCTTGTAGCCGAGCCCGCGCACGGTCAAGATCCAGCGCGGGCGGCCGGGGTCGTCCTCGATCTTTTCGCGCAGATGGCGGATGTGCACGCCGAGGGTGTTTTCGTACCCGTAGTAATCGGCGTTCCACACAGCGCGGCAGAGCGCGTCGAACGTGACGATGTGGCCGCGGTTGGCGGCGAGCTTTTGCAGCAGTGCGCGCTCGGTGGCGGTCAGCGTCAGCGTGCGGCCGTCCGGGCCGCAGACGGCGGCGTCGTTCAGGTCGACGCTGCGCGCCCCCAGCGTCAGGCGGGCCGCGGCGCTCTGCTGCAGCGCGCCGCGGTAAGCGCGGCGCAGGATGAGCTGGATGCGCAGCAGAAGCTCCTGCGTGAGGAACGGTTTGGTCAGATAATCGTCCGCCCCGAGGCCCAGGCCGAACAACCGGTCGGCGTCGGCGTCGCGGGCCGAGAGGAACAGCACCGGCACCTCGCCGCCCGCGTTGAGTTCGCGGAACAGCGAAAACCCGTCGCCGTCCGGCAGGTTGATGTCAAGAACGACCAGTTCCGGCACGCGGGCGGCAAAGGCCCGGCGCGCCGCGGCGCAGCTGTCCGCCGTGCGCAGGCGGGTATAGCCCGCCCCGGCCAGCGCCCGGCTGACCAGCGCGAGCAGCTCGGGCGTATCGTCCACCAGAAGGATATCGGCATCCTGGATGCGCTGCATACGATCCTTCCTCCCCTTCCGTATTTGATCTGGTTCCATTATAGCCGCTGCGCGCCGCGCCCGCCAGCGGGGCGCGCAAAGTTTAAGGCAAAATTAAGCGGCGGCGCAGGCGGGCGTTAAGGCGCGGCGGGTACAATGGCCCTGTTCACAAAACACAGGAGGGATTTTTTATGCAGACCGTTATCACAACAAAAGGTCTATGCAAGGCATACGGGCGGCAGTTTGCCGTCGACCATCTCGACCTGGCCGTTCCAGAAGGATGCGTGTACGGGTTCATCGGCCCCAACGGCGCCGGCAAGAGCACGACAATGAAGATGCTGCTGGGGCTGATTCACCCGTCCGCCGGGCAGGTGACGCTGCTGGGGCAGCCGATGAACGCCCAAAACCGGCTGGCGCTGCTGCAGAAAACCGGCAGCCTGATCGAGTCCCCGGCCGGGTACGGGCACCTGACCGGGCAGGAGAACCTGGAGATCGTGGCCGACCTGAAAGGCGTGCCGCGCAAGGACATTGCCCGCGTGCTGGACATCGTGCACCTGACCGGCGACAAATACCGCAAAGTGCGGGAGTATTCGCTCGGCATGCGGCAGCGGCTGGGCATTGCGCAGGCGCTGCTGGGCAGCCCGCAGCTGCTGATTTTGGACGAACCGACCAACGGGCTTGACCCGGCCGGTATCCAGGAGATGCGCGCGCTGATCGCCGGGATGCCGGACGCCTGCGGCGCAACGGTGCTGATCTCGAGCCACCTGCTGAGCGAGCTGGAGCAGATTGTCGGGCAGGTGGGCATCCTCAACAAAGGCAGGCTGCTGTTCCAGGGGCCGCTGCGTGACTTGCAGCGCCACAGCCTGGGCGACATAGAGCTGCGCGTGCTGCGCCCGCAGAAAGCCGCCGAGACACTGCGGCAAAGCGGCATCCGGGCAGAGGCCGGGGCGGACGGACTGTTCACACTGCCGCCGCTGCGCACCGAGCTGCTTGCCGAGCTCGTGCACACGCTGGCCGACCGCGGCGCGGGCGTTGTCGGCATCAGCCGCCGCACCAAGACGCTGGAGGAAATTTTCCTGAGCCTGACCGGCCCGGAAGGGGCGGACGGAGAGGAGGCGGCGCGCCATGCTTAAAGCCCTGCATGCCGAGTTCCAGAAAGCCCGCCGCCGGCGCGATGTTCCGGTCGCGGTGGGCGTGGCGCTGGTGGTGATCCTGTGGGTCGGGGCCACCTATGAGATCGAGAGCGAAACCGACCGCGCGCGCTGTTTCACAATGCTGTTTTACGCCGTGCCGCTGCTGAACACCATCGTCATGCCGCTGGGCATGGCGGCGCTGGCGAGCCGCCTGTGGGACTGCGAGACCAAAGGCGAAAGCTGCAAACTGCTGCTGACGCTGCAGAGCCGGGAGAACCTGTTTGCCGGGAAAGCCGCCATGGGCCTGCTGGAAAGCCTGCTGGTCTGCCTTGTTGAAGCCGCGGGCGTCCTTGCGCTGGCGGCGCTGAAGCAAGCGACCGAGCCGCTGGACGCGGGACGGTTTGCCTGGCTGGTGGCGTGCACTTTTGTGATCAACGCCATGCTGTATTTTTTCAGCCTGTGGCTGAGCATGCGGTTCCGCAACCAGACGGCCGCGCTGGCTGTCGGCTTCTGCGGCGCGCTGATCGGGCTGTTCGCCAACTTTATGCCGGTCTGGTTCAGCTATTTTGTCCCGTTCGGGTATTATGTGCCGCTGTGCTGCGTGCGCATGCTGTATAACGAAGCGACGCGCACGAGCACGTTCACGCCGGAGCCGCTGCGCTGGTGGCTGCTGGGCGTTGGGGCGCTGCTGGCCGTTCTGGCGGCGCTGGCCTGCCGCCGCACGATCCGCACAAAGGAGGTATAACGATGCTTTTGCGCTGTATCCGCGCGGAAAACCGCAAGCTGCGCGGTTCCGCCATCTGGCTGGTATTTTTTGTGGTGCCGCTGATCTCCTGCCTGTACGGCACGGTGAACTTTTTGGGCAACCAGGGGATGCTGAGCTTCACCTGGTATGACCTGTGGACCCAGCACACGCTGTTTTATGCGCTGTTCTTTTTTGCGCCGATGGTGGGGGTATACGCGGCCTACCTGTGGCGGCTGGAACACCTGGGCCGCAACTGGAACCTGATCATGTCCGCGCCGGTTCGGCCGCTGTATCTGTTTGCGGCCAAGGCGCTGGCGCTCGCCAAACTGGTGGCGTTCACCCAGGGGTGGGTGTTTTTGCTGTTTTTGCTGTGCGGTAAGCTGTGGGCGCGGCTGCCGGGCTGGCCGCCGGCGCAGATCTTCCTGTGGCTTTTGCGCGGCGTGGCGGGCAGTTTGCCGATCGTGGCGCTGGAGCTGGGGCTGGCGATGGCGATCCGCAGCTTTGCCGTGCCGGTGCTGCTGGGGCTGGCGGGCGGCGTGTCCGGCATGCTGATCGCCAGCAAGGGCGGGACCCGGGCCGGGCTGTTCTGGCCGTATTCGCTGATGCAGATGGGCATGAACTCCAACAAAGCGGAGGATGTGCTGGCCGGCAGCACTCCCGTTTTCTGGGCCGCCTGCCTTGTGTGGACCGCCGTGTTCTTCGCCGCGGCGGCGCTCTGGCTGCGCGCGCGGGACGTGGAGGCATAAAATGCGGGGGATTTTCCGGCTTTTGGCTGGCTTTTTGGCGGCCGATGCGGTATAATGGGAGGCAAATAACACAAAAGGGGTTGTGACCATGACTGCCAACGCCGCCGATTTTGCCGGGGCCGCCTGCGGCTGCCGTTATGAAAAGGAACTGGAGACCCATTTCCGCGACTGCCTGCTGTTCTATCTGGACGGGCGCATCCGCTTTGAACGCTATTGCTACGGCGAGGCCGCCTGCCTGGTGTTCAGCGTGTGGGGCAGCGGCTTTGACGCCGAAGGGCGCATTTTGTGGGACAAGGAGCCGACGATCGAGGCCGACCGCGCCGTGCTGCCCCGCGTTTTGACCGACATCCAGGAAGACGGCTGCGCGCTGCAGTTTGACGGCGCGCGCAAGCGCTATGTGAAGACCGAGGAGTTCGAGACCGACAAGGCGAACGGCTACACCCCGTTCAAGATGTTCTGGCTGCGCCGCCGCGCCCGCAGGCAGTGAGCGCCGCCGCGGCATAGGATGGAGCGGAAAGAGTTGTAAAAATTGCAGGCTTTTCGTGTTGTTCCACGGTTTTTCTCTTGACGGATGTGTATGCGTGTGGTATATTATGAGAAATAATACACATTTTGTAGGGAAACAGGTTTTCAGGGTCCGCCCCTTTTTAGACGCGGCAGGTTTTATCCTGTCCGGGAATCTCTGCACGGCAGCCCGCTTTTTGGCGGGCAGGGCTGTATGCCCGCTGCATAAAAGGAGGTCAGCTTCCCATTGAAGCGTTTTTTGTGTGTGATTTGCCTGGCCGCGTTGCTGGTTTTGTGCGCCGCCTGCGGCAACGGCGTTCTGGATGACGCCCCCGCCCCCACCGCCGCGCCGACGGCTTCTTCCTCCCGCAATGTGAAGGAGGATGCCGACGCCAGCGAGACGACCGCCCCGGCGGATACCGCCGAGCAGGAACCGGTGACGGTGACGGAGACCCACGCAAACAGCGAGGTCGTGAACAGTGCCGCCACCGCCGAAGGGGCCCAGGTTGATACCCCGGCCACCGGTGATTTCCCGGTCGGGTATTTTGCGCTGGTGCTGGGGCTGATTTTGATTTCGGCCGCCGGGCTGCTGATGCTGCGGCGCATCTGAATCAAGAAACATAAGGCGTGCAGGTATGCTGCGCCCCCGGGTTGCCGGGCGGCGGCGTGCCGCACGCTTTTTTTGTTCAGAAAAAAGACGGAAAGGAGGGCCGCGGGATGCCGCCCAAAAAGCCATACCGGCGCCTGCAGGGCAGCAGCGCCTATTATCCGTTCGAGCTGCGCGCCACGCTGCGGCGGCGGCAGCGGCGGCAGGCGTTTGTCCTGCGCGCGCTGGGCGTTCTGGCGCTGCTGGCGGCGGGCTGGCTGGCTTTGCGGCAAACGGTGTTCCGCGGCGGGCAGCCCCTGGCGCCGGACCCCGTGCCGACGGCGGCCCCCGTGCGCGCCGCCACGCGCGAAAGCGCCCATGTGGCCGTGACCGTGCGCGCCGCCACCGCCGACGTGCTGGCACAGACGGCCGACGCCGACAGCGCCGCCCACGCGAGCCCCGAACCGCAGCCCAGCCCCGCGCCGGAAAAAGCGCAGGAGACCCTGCCGCAGTACCGCGCGCTGTATGAACAGAACCCCGACATGGTCGGCTGGCTGCGCGTGGACGGGACAAACATCGACTACCCGGTGCTGCAGACGCCCGGCGACAACGAGTATTACCTGCGGCGCGGGTTCGACCGGCTGTATTCGACAGCCGGGTCGCTGTTTCTGGACGAGCGGTGCCGCCTGGGGGCGGACCCCACCGCCAACTGGCTGGTCTACGGCCACAACATGGCGGACGGCAGCATGCTGGGCGAGCTTTCCAAATACGAGGACGAAGCGTTCTGGCGCGAGCACCCGACCTTTACGTTTGACACGCTGACCGAGAGCGGCACCTGGCAGGTGGCGGCTGTGCTGCGCACCGAGCTGGGGGCCGACGAATGGCCGTACTATACCTTTTTTGACGCCGAAGGCCGCGCCGAGTGGCAGCGGCGGGTGGACGCCATCCTGGCGCTTTCGCTGTACGATACCGGCGTCGACCCCGAATACGGCCAGCAGCTGCTGACGCTTTCGACCTGCGGAACCGCCACGATCTATACCGACGAACGCCTGGCCGTGCTGGCCGTGCGGGTGGAGGAATAAGGCGCGTGACATAAGAAAACAAAGGTTCCGCAGCAACCGCATAAGGCGGGCGGCTTGCAATTCGGGCGCAAATCCGCTATCATGGTAGCAGAACGACCAACTCAACACAGAAGGAGTACCCCAAAATGGCTGAATTCAAGTATGAGATCACCGAACGCATCGCCGTGCTTTCCACCAACGCCAGCGGCTGGGAGCGCCAGCTGAACATGATCAGCTGGAACGGCAAGGACCCCAAGTATGACATCCGCGACTGGAGCCCCGACGGCAGCAAGATGAGCAAGGGCATCAGCATGACCCGCGACGAGCTGGCCGCGCTCAAGGGCATTTTGGACGAGATGGAACTGTGATGGAAAACTATCGCGAGCAGTTTATTGAGCTGTACAACAAAAACATCACCCGCCCCGGGGCCGACCGGCTGCTGAAGTGGCTGGAGGGCACCGATTTTTTCCGCGCGCCCGCCTCGACCAAGTTCCACGGCGCGTGCGAGCAGGGGCTGGTCATGCACAGCATCAACGTGTACAACGCGATGATGCAGCACTTTTTCACCGAAAACGACAACGCGGAGACCTTTGCCGTGTGCGCGCTGCTGCACGATGTGTGCAAGGCAAACTTTTACAAGGTCAGCACCCGCAATGTCAAGAACGACGCCACCGGCCAGTGGGAAAAGGTTCCGTTTTACCAGGTGGCGGACCAGCTGCCCTACGGCCACGGGGAGAAGAGCGTCTACCTGATCGAGCATTTCATGCGGCTCAAGACCGACGAGGCCATTGCCATCCGCTGGCATATGGGCGGTTTTGACGACGCCGTGCGCGGCGGCAGCTATGCGGTCAGCGACGCCTACAACCGCTACCCGCTGGCCGTCAAGCTGCACACAGCCGACCTGATCGCAACCTACCTGATGGAACAGGGCACGAGCAGCGTGGAGAACGGGCACTGAGGGCTTCGCCTCCGCCGCCCTACTTTGCCACAGACATGATCACGCCCCCTGCGCGGTAAACGCAGGGGGCGTGATTTTTATGCTTTTCTTTTCCGCCTGCTTGCGGGACGCTCTAGTTTGTCCCCTGCGCTGCCAGGTAGGCGTCGATGCGCTCGCTGTAGAGGGCGGGCCACTGGGCGTCGTATTCGGCAAAAAGCTGTTTGAAGTAGCTTGCCTCGGCGGCGTCGGGCGGGGATATGCGCTCGTAGCAGTAGAGCGTGACGCCATTGGCCAGCGGGAATTCGGTCACATAGGCATAGTGCGCGGCGGCCGGGGAATCGCCGCGGATGGCGGCATTGATCGGGCCGATCAGGTTCCCCGCGTCGGTCTTGTCCGTCACCATCACATAGCGGCTGGACCAGATGCCGGTCGGGAAGCCGTGGGTGGAAGGCACGCTGCACTCCCACAGGATCATGGACTGCAGCTCGGGGTGGGACGGGTCGCTGTAGGCAAAGGTCGTGCCGTTGTAGCCGTCGCTGTTGATGTTGAGGTAGACGGTCTCGTCCGGCACGCAGTTAGCGCGCACGAAGCCGGTGACGGCGCGCATCGCGTCGAGGTCGGTGCGGCGGGTGATGTCAAGGCTTTCGTCGCTCAGCAGCGGCGTCTGCACATTTGTGCCGGGCACGCGCAGCGCATTGGCGCAGTTGAGCAGGAAGAAAGCGCACAGCGCCGCCGCGCCGCCGCGCGCCACAGCCCTGCGCGGCAGCGCGCAGACCGCCGCCGCACAGCCGAACAGGCAGACAAGGTAGGCCGGGGCCAGCAGCAGGCTCTGGTGGTCGCCAAGCGACTGTGTGTGCGTGAACAGCAGCATTGCCAGCAGCGAGGTCAGCACCGTGACGGCGGCCGGGCCGCGGGCGGCTTTGCGCCGCAGCAGCACCGCCAGCCCCGCCGCGCACAGCGCCAGCCAGACCCAGCCCTGCCGCCCGGCCTGAGCCGCGCAGTTGACAAGGAAGCCGCCGCCGTAGTAGGCGCCGTAGATGTCGGCATAGTCGGTGGAAAGGATGGTGCGGAAGGTGGGCAGCAGCGCCAGCAGCGTGACGGCGACCGACGGCAGGCCGAATTTGCAGAGGTTGCCAAAGACGCGCACGGCGCAGCCGCGGCGCGCGGCGCGCACAAGCAGCGCAACCGCATACAGCAGGTAGAACGCCAGCACCCAGAACATATACCAGCGGCGGGTCAAAATCAGCGCGAAGGTCGCGCCGAACAGCGCCAGCAGGCGCGCGGGGGGCAGCGTCTCAAAGTCAAGGCTGCCGGCCAGCAGCAGGATGACGGCGGCAAACGTGAGGCCGAACGCGTCCGGCATGCCGTGGGTGGCGGGCCAGAGGAACATCGGCCACAGCGCCATCGCCGCCATGCAGACCGTATAAAACAGCCCGCGGCGCACGCCGGGGAAACAACCGGCCAGCTTGCGCGCCAGCATGAGCAGCGCAGCCCAGGCAGGCACAAAACAGGTCAGCGCGTAGCTGAGCATGAAGGCGTTGATCGTGCGCGGCAGCAGCAGATACGGCAGGCTGATGAACAGGTTCATGAACATCTTGTAGTCGGCCGCCAACAGGTTTTCCAGCAGCGTGCGCACGCCGTAAAAGCCGTTGACGGAAAAGGTGTTGAACAGCAGGCTCTGCTTGGAGTAATAGTTGATGGCGTCTTCGCTGTACAGCGTCTGGCGGTAGAGCACCAGGGCGGCGATGACGGCCACGCCCACAGCGGCGCCCGCGAGCAGGCTGCACAGGAAAGCGGGGTCGCTGCGCAGGCGTTCGCCGGGGAAGGCGACGCGCCACGCATAGGCAAGCAGCCACCACAGCCAGCCCGTGCAAAGCACCCACAGCAGCACGACAAGCAGCAGCCCGCCGTAAGCCGTGAGCGCGCCGCCGGCCAGGATGGCCGCCAGCAGCGCCGTGCCGCCGGACAGCACGCGCACCGGCGCGGGCCAGGCCGCAAAAGCGGCGGATGCCCGGGCGCGCAGGCGCTGGCAGCAGCCGGTCAAAGCGTTAAAAGAAAGCATATCTTCTCTCCCATTTTGATCTGAACGGTTAGGGTGTATCCGGTACAGCAAAAGCGCCGTTTTTTTCAGATACACCCTAGGGATACCCCACCCATATTCCAACAGCAATCAACAGCACGCCCAGTATTCTCCCCACGAGCCTTGCATTTCTACTGCCCAAAAGTGCGTTGGTTTCCGGTGTTGTAAACGGGAACACGGCCACAACCGCCCCCATGAGGATGATCCCGGCGGCAACGAGCACATCCCGCAGAGAAAGCACGCCGCCCAGCATCACCAAAAAGCCGACCAGCATACCGGCTGTAAAAAACTTGATTTTACGCTGGTCCTGCGTCATCTGCCGGTTGTATTGTTTTTCACAGGGGAGACCGCAAAAACCCTGTGAAGGTTCAATTTTCTTTCCGCAATATTTGCACCTGTTCATATACATTCATCTCCCTGCGGCAAGACCGGCTTTTGCCCGGCCTACAGCACAAAAGAAAAAGCAGACCGCCGCGGCGGCCTGCTTGGGGGTCAGGTTTGTTTATCGAGGCGGTCCAGCGCTTCGCCGAGTTCCTGCGAGACCGGGCGTTGGCCGCGAGCGGCACGGCGCAGGCGTTTGACAGGTTCGGGCGGGGCGGGCTGGCGCACCGGGCGCACGCGGCGCGGGGCCACCTTGGCGCGCACAGGCTGGGCCTGCGGCCGGGCGGGCTGCACCGGGGCGGCGGGGGGCTGCCCCTGGCCGAAGCGGCGCAGGTCGGCCCCGAGAGCGTCGAGGTCCTGGCGGGTGCCGTCAAGCGCCTGATAGATCGCGTCGGTGGCGTGGTCCAGCTCATCGCTGGCCGCGGAGAGCTTTTCGTCCACACGGGCCAGACGGTCGCGCAGCAGCAGCACACCGGCGGCCAGCGCGGTGGCGTGGTCCGCCATGCGGGCTTTCTGCTCCTCCTCCTGCGTGCGCAGGCGGCGCTCGGCGTTTTCGGCGTTCAGGCGGGCTTCGGCCAGGATCTTCCGGGCTTCGATGCGGGCCTGTTCCGTCACAGGGGCGGCCGGGGCCGGGGCGGGCGCGGCGGGCGTTTCCGGCGGGGGCTCCACCGGCTTGCGGGCCGGCATGCCGCCCTTGGGGATCATCGCTTCCATCTCGTCGACCTGCTTTTGCAGGTCATGGCAGCGGAACTGCCATTCGTGACCGGCGCGCTGGCAGTCCTTGAGTTTGGTCTGCAGCGTCGTGACCGCATTTTCGGCCTCGGTGAGCTTGGCGGCCGCATCGCCGCCCGCCTTTTCGGCGGCTTCGGCGCGGGCGGTGGCCTGGTTGAGCTCGTTCTGCAGCTTCTCCACGCAGATACGCGCGTTGGACTGCTCTTTTTTCAGCTTCTCCACCTGGGCGTTGAGCTCGTCGATGGTCTGCTGCAGTTCCACTTCCCGCTGCTGGGTCTCGTTGGCCAGCGCGTTCATGTATGCCAGCACATCGTTTTTATCGAACCCGAACATGCTGGTTCGGAACCCCTTATCCTGGATGGATGGTTCCTGTGACGGCATGGCGTTCCTCCTAATTCAGTAACACTTCTTGCCGCGGCACGGCTGTTTTACGTCCGCCGGGCCGGGCATGCCGGTGGTCAGGAACGCTTGTTCAGGATGCTGAGCAGATCGTTGAAGTAATCGCCGTCATCTTCCTCCTCCGGTTCGGCCGGTTTGGGGGCAGCCGCCGGGGCGCCGATGTCGGTGTTGAAGACCTGGCTGAACACGGGGCTGGGGATGACGGGCTCCACCGCAGGGGCCGGGGCCTCTTTGGGCGCGGCGGGCTGGGCGGCCGCCTGCTGTTCCTTGGCGGCGGCCTGGGCGTTCATCGCAGCCTGGATCGGCTCGTCGACGCCCGGGGTGTTCTCGAAACCGGTGGCCACGACGGTGATGTTCATCTCGTCGGCCAGGTGATCGTCGAACGCGGTACCCCAGATGATGTTCGCATCGGGGTGCGCGCCCTGGGTGATCATCGAGGCGGCGGTCTCGACGTCGTCGAGGCCGATGTCCGGGCTCGAGGTGATGTTGATGATGACGCCGCGCGCACCGGCAATGCTGGTCTCGAGCAGCGGGCTGGAGATCGCAGCCTTGGCGGCGTTTTCGGCCTTGCCGGCGCCCTTGGCAACGCCGACGCCCATGTGGGCAAAACCGGCGTCCTTCATGATGGAGCGCACGTCGGCAAAGTCGAGGTTGATGAAGGCCGGGATGTTGATGAGGCTGGAGATGCTCTCAACGCCCTGGCGCAGAACGTTGTCGGCCGCTTCGAACGCGTTCATCAGCGTGATCTTCTCCTGGCTGATGAGCTTGAGGCGCTCGTTGGGGATGACGATGAGGCTGTCGACATGCATCATCAGGTTGGCGATGCCCTGCTCCGCCAGGCTCATCTTGCGCTTGCCCTCAAAACTGAAGGGCTTGGTGACGATGCCGACGGTGAGGATGCCCAGGTCATGGGCGGTCTCCGCCACAACGGGGGCCGCGCCGGTGCCGGTGCCGCCGCCCATACCGGCGGTGATAAAGACCATCTGCGCGCCCTTGAGCGCGTTGGCGATCTCGTCCTTGCTTTCTTCGGCGGCGCGCTGGCCGACCTCGGGGTCAGCACCCGCGCCGCGGCCCTTGGTCAGCTTGGCGCCCAGCTGAACTTTCTGGGTCGCCTTGGAGTTGATCAGCGCCTGCTGGTCGGTGTTCATTGCCACGAACTCGACCCCGCCGAGACCAGCGTCCACCATGCGGTTGACAGCATTGCCGCCGCCGCCGCCGACACCGATCACCTTGATGTTCGTTACATTCTGCATCTCTTCATCGAGAACGAAGGCCATGAGTGTATCCCCCTAAAATGTTTCTGTTTCGTCAGGACGGCAGCCGCAGCGGCCCGGCCGGGACGGCACAGGCCGCGCAGCAGGAACGCAGTCCTGTGCTTTTTACATATAACTGATTATTAGAATACCAAATCCGTGGAACAATTTCAATAGCTGGGGCGCAAAAAGAATAAAAATTGCCGCACCTCTTGTACTTTTGCCGGATTTGGCGGGAAGAATGGCCCGGTTTTAGGGCACTTCCACGATTTTTTCCGCCTCCTGCGGCGCAAGGTAGCGGCAGCGCGCGCCCAGCGCGGCGAGGTCGCCGGGCAGATCGGCGTAGCCGCGCCGGATATGCCCGGGGTCCGCCACCAGCGTGCGGCCCGCGGCCCCCAGCGCCGCCGTGACCAGCGCCGCGCCGCCGCGCAGGTCGGGCGCCGTGACCGCCGCGCCGTGCAGCGCCGCGCCGCCCGGGATGACCAGGTCGCGCCCGCGCGCCTGCGCCCCCGCCCCCAGCGCCGCAAACCCCGCGGTGCAGGCGAAGCGGTTTTCAAACAGCGAATCGTGCACGGTGCTCGCGCCCTGCGCCGCCAGCAGCACGGCGGCGGCCAGCGGGGCGGTGTCGGTCGCAAAGCCGGGCCAGGCCCCTGTGCACAGCGCCGCGCCGCCGCGCAGCGGCGCAGCCGGGTCGCGCGCGACCGTGAAATCCCCCGCGCGTGCCGTGACCGTACAGCCCGCGGCGGACAAAAAGTTGAGGAAGGGCTCCAGCAGCGCCGGCGGGCAGCCTTCGACCGTCACGCAGCCGCCCGCACAGGCCGCAGCCGCCGCATAGGTGGCGGCTGCGATGCGGTCCGGCAGCGGCGTGCGGCACGCCCCGCCGGGCAGCAGCCCGCCCGCGCCGCCGATGCGCAGCACCGGCGTGCCCGCGCCTTCGATCTGCGCCCCGGCCGCGTTGAGGAAGGCGGCGGCATCGGCGATCTCCGGTTCGCAGGCCGCGCCGCGCAGGATGCTGTGCCCCTGCGCGCAGGCGGCCGCCATCATCAGCGTGAGCGTGGCGCCGACGCTGGGCAGACGCAGCGTATAATCGACCGCGTGCAGGGCCCCGCGCCGCAGCAGCGCAACCGCCGCGGGCCGTGTTTCGACATGCGCGCCCATGGCGGAAAGGCCGTCCAGGTGGATATCGATCGGGCGCGGCCCCAGGCAGCAGCCGCCGGGCAGCGGCAGTTCGACCCGCCCCGCCCGCATGAGCAGCGGCGCGAGATAGAACACGCTGCCGCGCATGGCGGCGGCCGGGCCGGGCGGCACCCGCCCGCTGACCGGGCGCGGCGCGGTGTACACGCACCCGCCCGCAAACCGCACGGCCGCGCCGACCGCTTCCAGCAGCGCAAGGCTGGCGCGGACATCGGCCAGCGGCGGCACGCCGCGCAGCGTGCAGGGCTGTGCGCACAGCAGCGTGGCCGCCAGAAGCGGCAGCACGCTGTTCTTGGCCGCCGCCGGGCGGATGCGCCCGGCCAGCGGCCGGCCGCCTGTTACCTCGATCCATTCCATCGCGCTCCGCCTCGCTTTCCTGGCTGGGGGCGGCTGTATCCGCCCCGGAAGGTCCCGGCGTTTCCCGCAGGACAATATAAATATAGAAAGAAAATAAGAAGACCAATTCCATACATATGCGCGCCGCGGGGAAAACTTACGGCCGCGCCGCCTTTACAAAAGCAGCGGCTGCAGCTGCACGCCGCGCATCGCGCTTTCGAGCGTGTCGGGCAGCAGCGTGAAATCGCTTTTGAGGCTGGCAGGCTTCTTGTAGCAGTCGTCTTGGCCGAAAGGCACAAAATAGAAATGTTTGCGCTGCAGAAGCGACGCCAGGTTGGGCGCGCTGCCCGCCAGGCCGTCGTTGGTCGAAGGCGCCAGCACGATGGGGCGGCCGCCGCGCAGCAGGCTTTTGGCCGCCAGCGTCACCGCCGTGCCGCTGATGCCCCGGGCCAGCAGCGCCAGCGTTGTGCCGGTGCAGGGCGCGATGACCATTGCGTCGGCCAGCTTTTGCGGGCCGAGGGGTTCGGCCTGCTGCAGGCTGGTCAGCGGTTCGCGGCCGGTCAGCTCCCGCAGCGTGCGGCGCAGCTGCGCCGCCGTGCCGAAGCGGGTATCCAGCGCGGCGGCGCTCGCGCTGAGCAGCGGCAGCACGGCCCAGCCGCGGCGGCGCAGCTCCCTGATCTGCGGCAGCACCGCCGCAAAGCTGCAAAAGCTGCCGCACATGGCAAACACGACCGTGCGCGTTTCGGTTCGCTCGTTCATCATCGCATCACGCCTCCTTTGGCGGGGCTTCGCGCTCCCGCAGCATACCCAGCACGGTCTGGGCGATCAGCGCGCCCGCCGTGGCCGGGGCGCAGCGCCCGGGCAGGCCCCCGGCGAGGACCGCGCGCACGCCGAGCGCTTTGGCGGCGGCAAAGTCGGTGCCGCCCGGCGCACTGGCCAGGTCAATGACAACGGCCCCGGGCGGCAGGCAGGCCAGCTCCGCCGCCCCCAGCACCGGCGCGGGGATCGTGTTGACGGCGGCGTCCACGCCGGGCAGCAGACGGTCAAGCGCCGTGAGCGGGGCCGCACGGCAGCCCGCACAGCGGGCGGCGGCGCGCTGTGCCGCGCTGCGGGCCGCCACCGTGACAAGGCCGCCCAGCGCCGCCAGCCGCCCGGCCACGGCCTGGCCGACACGGCCGTAGCCCAGCACAAGAAACGGGCTTTCCCAGATCGTGCGGTCGCGCCAGCGCAGCAGCAGGCTCAGGCAGCCTTCGGCCGTGGGCACGGCGTTGAGGCGCGCCAGCGCGGGCTGGGCGTTATAATCGAGCAGCGGGAGGCCGCGCGCCGCGGCCTGTGCGCGCAGCGCGGCGTCGGGGCGGCCCGCCAGCACCAGCGTGCCCGGGCGCGCCGCCTGCAGCAGCGCGCCGAACTCTTCGCCCCGGGCCGACATCGGCAACAGCAGCAGCGGCGCTCCCCCCGCCTGCGCAGGGCCGCAGACCGTGCAGCCCGCCGCCCGCAGCGCCGCGGCCGCCGCCTGCTGGCGGGCGTCCGTGCCTGCGACACAGAAATGATAGGACATCGTTTTCACCCCCTGCTCTGCTGCGCCATCCTATGCCGCGGACCGACGGCCTGACACAAAAACGGCGGCAGGTCTCAGCGTGTCGAGTTTCTCGACACGCTGCAAAGGGGGCAACAGCCGCGCACGGCTGCGCCTAACGCGTCTATTTCCCCCTTTGGAATCCCCTTCGACAAAATTTTACGGCAAACCGCGCACTCGTCGCTAACGCTCCTCGCACACAA
>DWXD01000064.1 GCA_019119365.1 Candidatus Gemmiger stercoripullorum
TGGGCCGGGGGTTCGAGTCCCTTCGGGCGCATATATGGTGCCTATGGCGCAGTTGGTTAGCGCGCCAGATTGTGGCTCTGGAGGCCGAGGGTTCGAATCCCTCTAGGCACCCCACCAAAGACCGCACAGCCCCGGCGCTGCGCGGTCTTTTTCTTTCTTTGGGTGTATGCGGGCCCGCCGCCTTTCGGGCGGCCAGCCGCACCCCTTGTTTCTGGGCCGTAGCCAAGTGGTAAGGCATCGGACTTTGACTCCGACATTCGTGAGTTCGAACCTCGCCGGCCCAACCAGACGCCCTGCCCGCCCGGCAGGGCGTTTTCTGTTAGCGTTTATTTCAAGAGTTTGACGTTCGGATAACGGGAGGTATCTCTATGGCATTTCGTCCTTTGCGCCGGGCGCGGCAGGCGCTGCCGCGCGAAAGCTGCGAGGCCATCCTGCAGGCGGCGTCCACCGGCGTGCTGGCCCTGCAGGGGGACGGCGGCTACCCGTACGCCGTGCCGCTCAACTTTGCGTATGCGGGCGGCCGGGTCTATTTCCACTGCGCCAAACAGGGCCACAAGCTGGACGCGGTTCGCCGCTGCCCCAAAGCGTCGCTGTGCGTGGTGGAAAAGGACGCCGTCGTGCCGGAAAAATACACCACCGCCTACCGCAGCGTCATCGTTTTCGGCACGGTGCGCGTGCTGGAGGACCCCGCCGCCATGCACGCGGCGCTGGCGGCGCTGGCGCGCAAATACGCCCCGGCGGAAAGCGAGGCTTCGCACCGGGCCGAGATCGCCCGCTACCGGGACGAAGTGTGCGTGCTGGAGCTGACCCCCGCGCATATATCCGGCAAGCAGGGGCTGGAACTGCTGCATGATTAAACCGCCCCCTGCCCGGGCATACTACCCCTGCAGGCCACGATACGCGGCCGAAAAAGGAGGTGTACCCGGAATGGAGAACAGCGGTGTCTTCTGCGATGTGCAGGGCTGCGCCCACAACATCAACTGCCAGAAATGTGACTTGAGCCAGATCAAGATCACCCACCACGCCGACAACCAGAGCGCCGGCGTCGAGAACCCGCACTACTGCCAGAGCTACGAGCAGAAGTGAGTTTTCGCGCACACAGCGGCCCCGCCGCGGCATTTTGTGCCGCAGCGGGGCCGCTGTGCTTTGGGTGGCAACTGCGAATATTATACAGATAAACCCAAAATATTCAAACAATGCTCGAAAATATAGGCAAACTGCTGCAAAAATGCTGCGTTTTTTCTCTGCCTTGTGTCACACATTTTTGGCATGTGTCGCTCTCTCTTGGGCTGTGAAAACTGCTATATTATAAGTAGTCTATTGGCGGTTTGGGCTGCGCCGTAACACAGGGAGCAGGGCGCGCCGCGCCGCCGCTGTTAAGGAGGAATAACATGGCAAACACAAATACCAAAGAGCTGCGCAAGTTCGGTATGCTGGATAAGCTCAGCTACGCCGCCGGCGACTTCGGCTGCAACATGAGCTTTGCCCTCAAAGGCACGCTGACCACCTACTGGACGCAGTTCATGGGCGTTAACCAGATGGGCATGGCCGGTCTGTTGCTGCTCGTGCAGATCTGGGATGCCATCAACGACCCGGTCATCGGCTCGATGGTCGACGCCGACCGCCGCCACTACAAGCGCAACAAGTTCCTGGCTTACATCAACGTCGGCGCCATTGGCCTGACCGTCGCGGGCGCGTGCTGCTTCCTGCCGTTCCCCGGCATGCCGGAGCTCGTCAAAACGATCCTGTTCGTCGCCGGTTACGTTATCTGGGACGCTTTCTACACCGTGGCCAACGTGCCTTACGGCTCCATGATGTCCCTGATTACCGACGACCCGGTCCAGCGTTCGCAGCTGTCCACCTTCCGCAGCGCCGGTTCCATGATCGCCAACCTCGTCACCGGTTCCCTGCTGCCCGTCCTCATCTATGACGCTTCCAACACCCTGCTTGGCGAGCGCGTCTTCTGGATCGCCCTCATCATGGGCGGCATCGGCCTGCTCTTCTTCCAGTTCATGATCCGTACCACCGTTATCCGCGTGGATACCGAGGTCAAGACCGGCGAAGAGATGCCCAAGTTCAACGTCGTCAAGGCGATGGGCGCGTTCATCCGCAACCGCGCCGCCGTCGGCGCTTCTCTGGCCGGCATGTCCGGTTTCATCGGCATGTATGGCGCGCAGACCGCTGTCACGGTCATGTTCCAGTCCTACTTTAAAAACGCCCGGATCTCCGGCGTTGTCGGTATGCTCTCGATGTTCGGCGTGTTCATCTTCATGCCGTTCGCGACCACCATCACCAAGAAGATCGGCAAGAAGGAAGGCTGCACCATCGGCGCCGTCGTCGCCTGCCTGGCGTATGTCCTCATGTTCGCGCTGCCCATCACGCCGGACGGCAAAGGTATGGCGCTCTATGTTCTGTGCCAGGTCATCGCCATGATCGGCAACGGCTACTCCAGCTGCGTGACCTGGGCGCTGATCGCTGACGCCATCGACTACGAAGAGTGGAAGCTTGGCACCCGCAACGAAGGCACCACCTACGCGCTGTACTCCTTCTTCCGCAAGGTTGCGCAGGGCCTCGGACCCTCCCTCGGCCTCGTGGCCGCCACCGCGGTTGGCTACAACGCCATCCTTGGCCCCGACCAGCCCGCGCAGATCGCGACCAACCTGCGTTACCTCGTGCCCGGCATGTACCTCGTCGGCACTGTGCTTGGCTTGATTGCCTACGGCCTCATCTACAACGTCGACCGCAAGACGCTGGATCAGATGAATGCTGACCTCGAAGCCCGTCACGCTGCCAAGTAAGTAACGCCAAACGTCACACCCGGCGCAGGAGATGCGCCGTGCTCCCAACAAAAGGCCAGGACCTTGAGGTCCTGGCCTTTTGCCTTTTATGGGTTGCTTTACCGGTGTTTGAGCTTGGGGTAAACTTTGGCGATGTAGTCGTCGTCGAACCATTCGTCCAGCGCCTGCTCAAAGGCGTTGGCGGCGGGCGCGCCCTGCCAGCGGGCGTTGTAGCGCACCAGCGCGGCGGAGCTCATCACCATGTTGGTCGCCATAAATAGGATGAGCACCCAGGTCACGGCGGTGCCGGGGCGCTTGGGGATGCGCTCGATCCAGCGCGCCAGCGGCGGGTAGCACACCTTGAACCACGCCACGGCCGCAAAGCCCCAGAAAAAGCAGTACAGCAGGTTGATGCGCCCGCCCAGGTTGAACGGGATGTGGCTGTAGTCCCAGAACACCGCGCCAAAGACAATCTCGGTGAACACGCTGCACAAATACTCATACGCGCCGCCCAGCAGCGTACCGGCCACAAACAGCCACGCCGCGCTCTTGTCCTTGTAGCGGTACATCAGCAGCGTGACCAGCGCCAGCGCCATGCCCCAAACGACCGAAAACGGCCCCCACACAAGGCTCGAGCGGCTCATCCACACGCCCATGGTCAGGTAGCAGAAGATCGTCTCGACGATATCGCCCAGAAACGCGCCGATGAAAAACAGCAGGAAAATTTTGTAAAAGCTGCACCCGGGCGCGAACACGTCGCTTTTCTCGCGCTTGCGGCGGGTGATCTCGGCCTGCGGGTTGGCGCGGGTCATGCGGCGCTCGAACCGCCCGAAGATCCACAGCCCCAGCCGCACGGTCAGGTTGGCCAACCGGCTGTGCGTGGCTTCTGCCTGCGGGAAGAAATGCCGCACGCCCGCCAGCGTCAGCACAGTACCGGCGCAGTCCAGCGCCAGCAGGCCCAGCAGCACCCACACGGCGGTCAGCCGCAGCCACACCGGCATCAGGCCGAACGCGGCCAGCAGCAGCGGCGCCAGCCAGCGCACGGCCACCATGCCCAGAACGCCCCACAGCGCCGACGCCGAAAGGCAGATATAACCGTCCAGGTTGAACCGGCGACCGGAATAGTCCCACCAGCGCGCGTGGGTCAGCCATTCCAGGATATGCCCGCCGATCCATTCGACCGCGGTGGCAATGACGGCGCTGAACAGGAACAGGAAGAACAGGCTGTCCTGCGCCAGTTCGCGCAGGCCGACCGTCACCAGGCAGCCGGTGACGCCGTAGATCAGGCACAGCGGCCCGCCCAGCACGCCGTGGTCGCGGTAGCGCCGCTCCCGCACGGCCGAGGTGACGACCTCGAGCGCCCAGCCCAAAAACGAATAACAGAAAAACAGCCAGAAAAATTGAAAGAATGTCATGGGAACCTCGTTGCTTTATGGGGGCCCTGCGGCCCGGTGGGGGAGAACGATACAATTTCCGCTTACAGCGGGCAGATGTCCTCGCAGCGCAGGCGGCGGCCCGGGGCTTCGCCGGTCACATAGCGCGCGCCGCGCGGGATCTGGTTGTCCAGCGCTTCGCCCGCCGCCGCGTGGCGCAGGTTGCGCGCAAAGATCTGCACAATGTTTTCCAGCGTCTGCGGCAGGCTGTACTTGCCGGAGTTGTGCGGCGTGATCAGGCAGCGCGGCTCGTCCCACAGCGGGTGGTCCGGCGGCAGCGGTTCGGGGTCGGTCACATCCAGCCCCGCGCCGCCCAGCCGCCCTTCGCGCAGGGCGGCGGCCAGCGCGCCGGTGTCCACCGCCGTGCCGCGCCCCACGTTGAGCAGCATCGCCCCGGGTTTCATCCGCGCAATGCGCGCGGCGTCAAACAGGCGCGCGGTCTCACCGGTGCCGGGCAGGCTCAGCGCCACCAGGTCGGCGGCGGGCAGCTCGGCGTCCAGCGCGTCCTGGCCCACCACGCGCAGGCAGTACGGCGGGCAGGGCTCGCCCGGGTGGGCGGTGCGCCGCACGCCGACGACCGAAGCCCCCAGCGCATGGGCGCGGCGGGCAAAGTTTGCGCCGATATCGCCCAGCCCCACGCACAGCACGTGCGCCCCGGCCACGCCGCGCACCGGGCGGTCCACCGCCTGCCAGCGGTGCGCGGCCTGGCGGTCGCGGTACAAAAACAGGTCCTTGCACAGCCCCAGCCACATCGCCAGCATCCATTCGCTGATGGCCAGGCCGTAGGCCCCGGTCGCGTTGGTCACAACGCAGTCTTCCGGCAGCACGCCGGGCGCCAGGTAGATGTCCGGCCCGGCGTAGTCGCTCTGCAGCCAGCGCAGGCTGCGGTTCTGGCGCACCAGCTCCACCGGCACATGCCCCAGGATACCCTCGGCCCACAGTACGTCGGCCAGCGCCGGGGCGTCGTCCGCAAAGCGGAACTGCGCCGCGGGTGCGGCTTCGCGCAGCAGCGCGCGCTGGCGTTCGTTCAGCGGCAGCACCACCAGCAGGCGGGCCCCGTTCAGGTCATTCAGCATGGTGTTCTCCTTTCGCTTCGGCGGCGCGCCGCGCGGCCTGGGCCTCGCGCTCGGCCTTGCTGAACGCGCAGCCGCAGTATTCCTGGCGGTACAGCCCGTACTGTTCGCTCAAAACAAGGCTGCGTTTGTAGCCGTCCTTTTTGCGGAACTCGCTCTGCAGGTACTGCACGCCGTACCGCTCGCCCAGCTCGCAGCCGATCGTGTTGAGCCGCACGGGGTCTTTCATCGGCGAGATGGACAGCGTCGTTGTGAACCAGCCAAAGCCATGCGCGGCGGCGTAGCGGGCTGCCTGCTCCAGCCGCAGGCGGTAGCACACGGTGCAGCGCGCGCCGCGCTCGGGTTCGGCCTCCAGCCCCTGCACGGCCGTGTAAAATTCCTGCGGGTCGTAGGGCAGTTCCACCACCGCCACGCCGCGCGCGGCGTACCCGGCGTCGCGCACAAAGCGCTCGAGCTCGGCTTCGCGCCGGTGGTACTCGGCCGGCGGGGCGATGTTGGGGTTGTAATACAGGATGGTCACTTCAAACGCAGCGGCCAGCCGTTCCAGCGTCGCGCTCGAGCACGGCGCGCAGCACGCATGCAGCAAAAGCCGCGGGCGCTGCCCGGCGGCGGCCAGGCGCTGCAGCGTTTTTTCCATCAGCAGCTCATAGTTGGGGTGTGGAATTTTCGGGTTTTTACTCATTTTTTCAGTTCTTTCGTAAAATGTTGAAAGTTTGGTCATGATTTTGTCACAACTTCCGGGTATGATATAAGTGTTCCGCAAGGGACAACCCGGAACAGGGACCCGGGGCCAAGTCCGCTGGGAAGCAGACGATTTTTCATCCACTCCTCTTTCTCTTTTCTTCTTTTCGGGAAACGGCGTGCCGGTACAGGGACCGGCACGCCGTTTTCGTTTTGCGTTCTGTGTGCGGCACGCGCGGGCGCTACCGCCATTATAGCGGAAAAAACCGCCCGGCGCAAGGCGGCGGGTGGGGACAAAAACACATGTTTGTGTCGAATATTGACGCTTTGCCCCAAAAGACAAAAACAGCCCCTCCCGGGCGGGAAAGGCTGTCTTTGCTGGCAAGGATGGGGCGGGCCTTTGCATGGCCTCGCGTGGTCGAGGTGACAGGACTCGAACCTGCGGCCTCCTGGTCCCAAACCAGGCGCGCTACCAGCTGCGCAACACCTCGCGGTCACTTTTCATTATAACCGGGAAACAGCGGGCCGTCAAGATTCAGGGTCCGGGCGCGGCGCAAAAACACACCTGGCAGAATGCACAGGCGGTGGCGGGGAAATTTGGCGAAGATCCCAATTTGCCCAATTTGTAAAAATTCCAAAAAGCAAAACCGGGAGACCCCGCGGGGCCTCCCGGCTTTTTTGTCTTTGAACGCTTTGAAAAAATCAGTACTCCTGCGGCTGCTCCTCGCCGTGCATTACGCGCAGCGCGCCCTGGGCCAGGGCCAGCAGCTCATCCTCGCCGGGGTAGACGGTGATGGGCGCGATGAAACCGATCTTCTTTTCCAGGATCTCGCGCGTATAGGGGTTGTAGGCGATGCCGCCGGTCAGGATGATGGCGTCCACCTTGCCCTCCAGCACGGCGGCCATCGCGCCGGCGTCCTTGGCGATCTGGTAGTAGAACGCATCCTCCACCAGCTTGGCGTACTCGTCGCCTTCCTTGACCATCTTTTCCACCACGCGGGCGTCGTTGGTGTGCAGGTAGGCGTTGAAACCGCCGTTGCCGCAGATCTTCTTGTAGATCTCCTTCTCGGTATACTTGCCGGAGAAGCACATCTTGACCAGGTCGCCCACCGGCACGGTGCCGGAGCGCTCGGGGCTGAAGCAGCCCTCACCGTCCAGGATGTTGTTGACGTCGACCACCTTGCCGTGGCTGTGCGCGCCGACCGACACGCCGCCGCCCATGTGGATGACGATCAGGTTCAGCGCGTCGTAGGTCGTGCCGTGCTCCTTGGCGTAGCGGCGGGCCACGGCCTTCTGGTTCAGCGCGTGGAAGATCGAGCGGCGCGGCAGCTCCGGCATGCCGGAAATGCGGGCCACGTCGGTCAGCTCGTCCACAACGACCGGGTCGACGATGTAGGACGGCTTGCCGATGGCGTCGCCGATCTCGCGCGCCAGAATGCCGCCCAGGTTGGAGGCATGCTGCCCCTGCACGCCGGACTTGAGGTCGGCCAGCAGTGCGTCGGACACCGGGTAGGTGCCGCCGGGGATCGGCTTGAGCAGGCCGCCGCGGCCAACGATGACGTCGAACGAATGGATGTCGCAGTGGTCTTCTTCCAGCGCGTCCAGAATGATCTGCTTGCGGAAATCTTTCTGGTCGATGATGGAGGCGTATTTGGCGATCTCCTCGGTCGGGTGGCGCAGCGTTTTGTCAAACTGCAGCGTCTCGTCCTCAAACACGCCGATCTTGGTGGAGGTGGAACCCGGGTTGATGATAAGGCTTTTGATCATGGCGTTTCGCTTCCTTCTCTGAGTAGTATGGCAGGTTGGCTTCGCGGTCACTGCCCGTTCATCTGCGCGGCGACGACGGCGGCCAGCGCGATGGAGTTGACCTTGGTCTTGAACGAGTCGGAGCGGCTGGTCAGGATGGCGGGCACCTTGGTGCCGGTCAGGATGCAGCCGTTTTCACATTCGGCGGTGTGCACCAGCGTCTTGTAGCAGATGTTGCCGGACTCGATGTTCGGGAACAGCAGAATGTCCGCATGGCCGGCGGCCGGGCGGTCCTGCGCGCCCTTGTGGGCGGCGGCTTCGGGGTCGATGGCAATGTCCATCGACAGCGGCCCGTCCACAACGCAGCCGGTCAGCTTGCCTTCGGCGTTCATCTTGCGCAGCTCGTCGGCGTCGGTGGTGCAGGGCATCTTGGGGTTGACGACCTCGACGGCGGCCAGCGGCGCGACCTTCGGGCATTCGACGCCGCAGGCGTGCGCCACGGCGACGGTGTTCTCAATGATGTGGACCTTGTCCTCCAGCGTCGGGTAGGTGATGAAAGCGACGTCGGTCAAAAACAGCAGCTGTTCAATGCCCTTGACCTGGAACACCGCCACATGGGACAGCGTCTGTCCGGTGCGCAGGCCGACCTCCTTGTCCAGGATGCTCTTCAAAAAGGTCTTGGTGTCCAGCAGGCCTTTCATGTACATGTCGGCCTCGCCGTCGTGCGCCAGCTTGACGGCGATGTGCGCCGCGGCGGCGTTGTCCGGCTCGTTGATGATGCGGCAGGCGGAAAGATCCATGCCGATCTCGGCCGCGATCTTGCGGATGGCGGCTTCGTCGCCGACCAGCGTCGCGTCCACAATGCCCATCTTCTGCGCTTCGTTCACGGCCTCCAGCACGGCGTCGTCCGCCGCGGCGGCCACGGCCAGCCGCTGTTTGCCGCAGCTGGTCACTTTTGCAATCAAGTCCTCGAAATTCATAACACTGCACCTCGTTCGTTTTACACATTCAGCGGCGGGCCGGAAAGCGCCCATACCTGTCAAAACAATAACACCTTTTGCGCGCCCGGTCAAGGCCGCGGGGGCAAAAAAGCCGCTTTCCCGCCGCGCCGGGCGCCCGGGCGGCCGGGGCGGAACGGGCCGGGGCGCGCGCGGCCTTCCCGCGCGGAAAAGCGCCGCGGCGGCTCTCTGTGAAATGCACAAAACAGGGGAGCGTTTTTCTGTGATTTTAAACAAGTTGTTTCTTGACAAATGCTTAACAAAAGTGTAAAAATATAGATGTACCGGTTCGCCAGTAAAGCGGCGCGCCGGACCTTTGGCACCCAGAACCGTACACCTACCGCAGCAACGGCTGTCCAGGCGCTGAACGGCGCACGGTGCTTTTCTTTCTGCCCAAAGCTGTTACATTTTTAACAAGAGCGCCCGGTGTGTTCAACCCGGCGCAGCGGCAGGAAAATCGCCCACCGAAGGAAGGTCCCGCCCTTATGACCACAGCCATGTACCCCGGCAGCTTCGACCCCGTCACGCGCGGTCATCTTGATATCATCAAACGGGCGTCCCGCATGTTCGATACGCTGATCGTCGCCGTGCTCAACAACAGCGCCAAGACCCCGCTGTTCACGGTGGAGGAGCGCGTGGCCATGCTGGAGGAATGCTGCCGCGGCATCCCCAATGTGCGCGTCGCCAGCTTCGACGGCCTCACCGTCGCCTTTGCCAAGGCCTGCGGTGCAACGGTCATGGTGCGCGGCCTGCGCGCCGTCACCGATTTCGAGAACGAGATCCAGCTTGCGCACACCAACCACGCCCTGCTGCCCGGCATCGAGACAGTGTTCCTGGCGACCTCCATCAAGTGGAGCTACCTGTCCTCCACCATCGTCAAGGAGGCCGCCCACTACCGCCAGGACGTTTCCCAGTTCGTCACGCCCAACGTGGCGGCCGCCCTGCTGCAGAAAGAGGAACAGGGCAAGCTCTGAACCCTTTCCGCATCCTTACTTCTCGTCCACAGACCGCTTTGGCGGTTTTGGAGATAGAACCCCGAAAAAACGAAGGTAAACCGCTGCCCGCTGCGGGCAGACCACTTCACTTCAGGAGGCTGCATTTATGAAAAAGATCGTCATCGCGTCCGCCTGCCGCACTGCCATCGGCAAGTTCGGCGGCACCCTCTCCAACGTTCCGGCGGCGGAGCTGGGCGCCATCGTCATCAAGGAAGCCATCGCCCGCGCCGGCATCACGGCGGAGCAGGTCGATCATGTCTATATGGGCTGCGTCATCCAGGCCGGTCTGGGCCAGAACGTCGCGCGTCAGGCCTCCCTCAAGGCGGGCCTGCCTGTCACCACCCCGGCCGTCACGGTCAACGTGGTCTGCGGCTCGGGCCTCAACTGCGTCAACATGGCGGCGCAGATGATCGAAGCGGGCGACGCCGACATCGTCGTTGCGGGCGGCACCGAGAACATGGATATGGCCCCCTTCGCGATGATGAAGGGCCGCTACGGCTACCGCATGGGCTACCCGATGGGCGACAGCAAGCTCGTCGATACCATGGTCAACGACGCGCTGTGGGACGCTTTCAATGACTACCACATGGGCATCACGGCCGAGAACGTTGCCGACCAGTGGGGCCTGACCCGCGAAGATCTCGACAACTTCGCCTACAACAGCCAGCTCAAGGCCGACAAGGCCATCAAGGACTGCGCGTTCAAGGACGAGATCGTGCCCGTCACCATCAAGAACAAGAAGGGCGACATCATCTTCGATACCGACGAAGGCCCCCGCCTGAGCCCGCCGGAAGTGCTCGCCAAGCTGCGCCCCGCCTTCAAGAAGGACGGCAAGGTCACGGCCGGCAACGCCTCCGCCATCAACGACGGCGCCGCCGCCCTCGTCATCATGAGCGAGGACAAGGCCAAGGAGCTGGGCATCACCCCGATGGCCACCTGGATCGGCGGCGCGCTGGGCGGCGTTGACCCGTCCATCATGGGCGTCGGCCCTATCGCCGCTACCCGCAAGGTCATGGAAAAGACCGGCCTGACCGTCGCCGATATGGACCTGATCGAAGCCAACGAGGCGTTCGCCGCGCAGAGCCTGGCCGTCGCCCATGACCTCGAGTTTGACATGGAAAAGGTCAACGTCAACGGCGGCGCCATCGCGCTGGGCCACCCGGTCGGCGCTTCCGGCGCGCGTATCCTCGTCACCCTGCTCTACGCCATGAAGCACCGCGGCGCCAAGAAGGGCCTCGCGACCCTGTGCATCGGCGGCGGCATGGGCTGCGCCACCATCGTCGAGATGGAGTAAGATTTGTAGAGAGTTCAGAGTTAAGAGTTTAGAGTTCAGATGCGGTACGCGGCCGTTGGCCGCGATTGAAATGAATTTTTTGAGCCGCCCGCAGGGCGGCGGTCCACCAAATCTTAACTCTGAACTCTACACTCTGAACTCTATCCAAAAGTTTTCCGGAGGTTTTTGCAATGTCTTTTGTCAAAACGGAACTGCAGGGCGCGGTGGCCGTCGTCACCATCGACCGTCCGCAGGCGCTCAATGCGCTCAACCCCGAAGTGCTGGCCGACCTCAAGGCCGCCTTTGAGGGCATCGACCAGAACACCGTGCGCTGCGTCGTGCTGACCGGCGCGGGTGAAAAGAGCTTCGTCGCCGGGGCGGACATCGGCTCGATGTCCACCATGACCAAAGCCGAAGGCGAAGCGTTCGGCAAGCTGGGCAACGACATCTTCCTGATGATCGAGACCTTCCCGCTGCCGGTCATCGCGGCCGTCAACGGCTTCGCGCTCGGCGGCGGCAACGAGCTCGCCATGAGCTGCGACATCCGCCTGTGCTCCGACAACGCCGTGTTCGGCCAGCCGGAAGTGGGCCTTGGCATCACGCCGGGCTTCGGCGGCACCCAGCGCCTGGCGCGCCTGGTCGGCATGGGCATGGCCAAGCAGATGGTCTACTCCGCGCTCAACATCAAGGCGGACGAAGCGCTGCGCATCGGCCTTGTCAACGCCGTCTACCCGCAGGCGGAGCTGATGGACGCGGCCCTCAAGCTCGCGGCCAAGATCGCCAAGAACGCGCCCATCGCCGTGCGCAACTGCAAGAAGGCGATGAACGAGGGCATCGCCCTGCCGATGGCCGACGCCGTCGTGGTCGAAGAAAAACTCTTCGGCGACTGCTTCGAGACCCACGACCAGGTCGAGGGCATGGCCTGCTTCCTCTCCAAAGAGAAGCCGAAACCGAAACCCGTGTTCACCAACAACTAAATTACCCTATACAAATTTCAAGGAGGCTACAACAATGAAAGTTGGCGTTATCGGCGCTGGCACCATGGGCCAGGGCATCGCGAAGGCTTTTGCGCAGTGCGAAGGCTACACCGTCGCGCTGTGCGACATCAAGCAGGAATGGGCCGAGGGCGGCAAGGACAAGATCGCCAAGGGCTATGCCAAGCTCGTCGCCAAGGGCAAGCTGACCCAGGAAAAGGTCGACGCCATCCTGGCGGCCATCACCCCGGGCCTGAAGGAAGACCTGTGCGCGGACTGCGACCTGATCGTTGAGGCTGCGTTCGAGGACATGAAGGTCAAGCAGACCACCTTCACCGAGCTGGACAAGATCTGCAAGCCGGAGTGCATCTTCGCTTCCAACACCTCCAGCCTTTCCATTACCGAGATCGGCAAGGGCCTGTCCCGCCCGATGATCGGCATGCACTTCTTCAACCCCGCCGACCGCATGAAGCTGGTCGAGGTCATCGCGGGCTGCAACACCCCCGCCGAGACCGTGGCCGCCATCAAGGAGATCTCCGAGAACATCGGCAAGACCCCCGTGCAGGTCAACGAGGCCGCCGGTTTCGTCGTCAACCGCATCCTGATCCCGATGATCAACGAAGCCGCCTTCATCAAGATGGAGGGCGTGTCTGACATCGCCGGCATCGACGCCGCCATGAAGCTGGGCGCCAACCACCCGATGGGCCCCCTGGAGCTCGGCGACTTCATCGGCCTGGATATCTGCCTGGCCATCATGGACGTCCTGTACAAGGAGACCGGCGATTCCAAGTACCGCGCCTGCCCGCTGCTGCGCAAGATGGTTCGCGGCGGCAACCTGGGCTGCAAGACCGGCAAGGGCTTCTATGTCTATAATGCCGACCGCACCAAGACCGCGGTGGACGCGCTGTAAGAAAAGTTGAACGGTTTTCTCCCGCTGGGCCCCGGCGGCCCGGCGGGGGAAATTCGTTTGCCTTGTCAAAAGGAGGATATTGCTATGGATTTCAACCTGTCCAAACAGCAGCAGATGGTACAGAAAATGTACAAGGAGTTTGCTGAAAACGAGGTCAAGCCCCTGGCCAAGCAGGTCGACGCGGAAGAATACTTCCCCAAAGAGACCGTTGAAAAGATGGCCAAGCTCGGCATGATGGGCATCTACTTCCCCAAAGAAGTCGGCGGCGCCGGCGGCGATGTGCTGTCCTACGTCATGGCCGTCGAGGAGATGAGCAAGGTCTGCGGCACCACGGGCGTTATCATCTCCGCCCACACCTCTCTGTGCGCCGCGCCCATCTATGAGAACGGCACCCCGGAGCAGAAGGCCAAGTATCTGCCCAAGCTGTGCAGCGGCGAATGGCTCGGCGCGTTCGGCCTGACCGAACCCGGCGCCGGCACCGACGCCCAGGGCCAGCAGACCTTCGCCGTGGACGAAGGCGACCACTGGAAGCTCAACGGTTCCAAGATCTTCATCACCAACGCCGGTTTTGCCGATGTGTTCATCATCATCGCCGTCACCGGCTTCATCACCGACAAGCGCGGCCGCAAGCAGAAGGAGATCTCCGCCTTCATCGTCGAGCGCACCGACCCCGGCTTCAAGGTCGGCAAGCCGGAGGACAAGATGGGCATCCGCGGCTCCTCCACCTGCGAGCTGATCATGGAAGACTGCATCATCCCCAAGGACCGCCTGCTGGGCGTCAAGGGCAAGGGCTTCCAGCTCGCCATGGCCACGCTGGACGGCGGCCGTATCGGCATCGCCGCCCAGGCCCTGGGCATTGCCGAAGGCGCGCTGGATGAGACCGTCGCCTATGTCAAGGAGCGCAAGCAGTTCGGCCGCGCCATCGCCGCGTTCCAGAACACCCAGTTCGAGCTGGCCGAGATGAAGGCCCGCGTCGACGCCGCCAAGTTCCTGGTCTATGCCGCGGCGCAGAAGAAGCAGGCCGCCATGGACGGCGCCAAGGTGCGCTACAGCGTCGAGGCCGCCGAGGCCAAGCTGATCGCCTCCCGCACCGCCAGCGACGTGACCCGCCGCTGCCTGCAGCTCTTCGGCGGCTACGGCTACACCCGCGACTACCCCATCGAGCGGATGATGCGCGATGCCAAGATCACCGAGATCTATGAGGGCACCAGCGAAGTCCAGATGATGGTCATCTCCGGCGCGATGCTCAAGTAAGGAGGGCGCAGAACAATGAAAGCTATCGTTTGTGTAAAACAGGTCCCTGATACCCAGGGCAAGGTCGCCGTCAAGCCGGACGGCACCATGGACCGTGCGGCCATGGCCACCATCACCAACCCCGACGACCTCAACGCCGTCGAGGCCGCGCTGCAGCTCAAGGACGCCACCGGCTGCGAAGTCGTCGTCGTCACCATGGGCCCGCCCCCGGCCGAAGGCATGCTGCGCGAGCTGATCGCCCGCGGTGCGGACCGCGGCGTGCTGGTCTCCGGCCGTGAGTTCGGCGGTTCCGATACCTTCGCGACCTCCCAGATCCTGGCGGCGGCCGTCAACAAGATCGGCGTCGGCCCCGACGATATCGTCTTCTGCGGCCGTCAGGCCATCGACGGCGACACCGCCCAGGTCGGCCCGCAGATCGCCGAAAAGCTGCATCTGCCCCAGGTTACCTATGTCACCGATATCCAGAAAGACGGCAACACCCTCGTTGTCAAGCGTCAGCTCGAGGACGGCTACATGGAGCTCAAGGTCCAGACCCCCTGCCTGCTGACCTGCATCAAGGAGCTCAACGAGCCCCGCTACATGAGCGTGTCCGGCATCTTTGAATGCTACGACAAGCCCATCGACGTCTTCGACTACAACGCCCTCAAGGACGACCCGCTGATCGAGACCGACACCATCGGCCTCAAGGGCTCGCCGACGAACGTCTACAAGTCTTTCGCTCCCCCGGTCAAGGGCGCCGGCATGATGGTCGAGAGCGTCGGCCAGCTCGTCGGTATCCTGAACGACAAGCACCTGATTTGAGGAAGGAGAGAAGAACAATGGCTGAATTCAATGCGATGGACACCGCCGCCTTCAAGGGCGTATGGGTGTTTTGCGAACAGCGTGAAGGCCAGATGCAGACCATCAGCTACCAGCTGCTCAGCGAAGGCCGCAAACTGGCCAACGATCTGGGCGTCGAGCTGTGCGGCGTTGTCATGGGCAGCGGCCTGAACGAAGATTACATCAAAGCCCTGGGCGGCTACGGCGCCGACCGCGTCTATTATATCGAAAGCCCGCTGCTCAAGGACTACACCACCGACGGCTACGCCAAGGCCCTGTGCGACCTCGTCATGGACAAAAAGCCCGAGATCGTGCTCATCGGCGCGACCAACCTCGGCCGCGACCTGGGCCCGCGCTGCGCGGCCCGCCTGCACACCGGCCTGACCGCCGACTGCACCCACCTGGATGTGGATGTGGAGAAGTACAAGGAGTTCCTGCGCTCCACCTCCAACATCGACGTGGACAACACCAAGTTTGAGGAGAACACCAACCTCAAGATGACCCGCCCGGCGTTCGGCGGCCACCTGATGGCCACCATCATCTGCCCGCGCTTCCGCCCGCAGATGTCCACCGTCCGCCCCGGCGTCATGCAGACCCAGCCGTATGATGAGGCCGGCGCTGCCAAGGTCGTGGTCGAAAAGATCGCCCCGGCCCTGACCGCCGACGATATCCATGTCGAGATCCTCGACATCAAGAAGAGCGCCAAGAAGCTCGTCGACCTCATCGGCGCCGACGTGGTCGTTTCTGTCGGCCGCGGCATCAGCTCCGACGTTGAAAAGGGCATCGCCCTGGCCGAAGAGCTGGCCGGCGTGCTGGGCGGCGTCGTGGGCGCTTCCCGCGCTGTGACTGACGCGGGCTGGCTGTCCGCCGATCATCAGGTCGGCCAGACCGGCAAGACCGTGCATCCGCGCATCTATGTGGCCCTGGGCATCTCCGGCGCCATCCAGCATGTGGCCGGTATGCAGGACTCCGAGACCATCATCGCCGTCAACAAGAACGAGAGCGCGCCCATCTTCGACGTCGCCTCCTACGGCATCGTCGGCGACCTGTTCAAGGTCGTGCCCGAGCTCATCAAGGAGATCCGCGCCGCCAAGAGCGCCCAGTAAGCGCCGTATAAACATTTCCTAGCCGTTGCGCCGCCCCAAACGACGGGGCGGCGCAACGCTTTTGTCTGCAACCAAGTCATTTTGGAAAAGAGGAAAATAAGATGAATGAAATTCTGACCGATGCGCTGGCCGTGATCGGCGTCGTGCTCAACGGCCTGCCGCAGGGCCTGCTGGCGCTGGCCTACGGCTTTGCCTCGGTGCCTACGGCGCTGGCGTTCTTTGTCGGCGTTGTGGGCAACCTTGCCACCCAGAGCGTGGCCCCCATCTCCTTCCAGGCCGAAACCATCACCTACGCGGGCACGGCGGGCAAAAACCGGTCTGAGCGCTGCGCCATGATCTTCATTGGCGGCGCGATCATGACCGTCATCGGCCTGCTCGGCCTGCTGACCAAGATCGTCAACTTTGTCGGCGAGGACGTCGCCTACGGCATGATGGCCGGTGTCGGCATCATTCTGACCAAGGCCGCGCTGGATATGGTCAAGAGCGATAAAATTTCGGGCGGCGTCTCGCTGGCCGCCGCGCTGCTGACCTACTTCTTCACCAAGGACAGCGCCAACACCCTCGTCTACACCATCGTGATCTCGGTCGTGGCCGCCTGCATCGCCAGCGCCATCTTCAACAAGGAAAAGGCCAACATCGAAGTCGTCGACGACAAATTCGTGCGCCAGAAGTTCACGATCAACACAAACGTCATCCTCGGCGCGCTCGGCATGGTCTGCCTGAACATCGGCTCCAACATCTCGTTCGGCGGCATCACGGCGGGCATGGCCACGGCGGGCAACTATAACGTCGACCACCTGACCGTTATCTCCTCGGTGGCGGATATGTGCTCCTCGTTCTTTGGCGGCGCGCCGGTCGAATCCATCATCTCGGCCACGGCCAGCGCCCCGCACCCGGTGTGGGCGGGCGTCATCATGATGGCGGTCATCGGCCTCATCCTCATCCTCAAGCTGCTGCCCAAGATCGGCCGCTTTGTTCCTGCTTCGTCCATCGCGGGCTTCCTGTTCGTGCTCGGCATCTTCAAGACCGTCGTGCCGGACGCCCCGCTTGCCTTTGCCACCAACGCGGCGGCGGGCGGCGCGGCCATGGTCGTCACGGCTGTCACCAACCCGTTCCTGGGCATGATCGCCGGTGTGGCGGCCAAGTTCCTCGGCCTGTAAGCGGAAAGGAGAGCGCAGCATGAAAAACTACCAGATGGAACTGTGCGGCGTGCAGCGCACGCTGCCGTTTATCCCGATCAGCGACGACATGGCCTTCGCCAGCTTCGTCGTGCTCGGCGATACCGAGCTCGTCAGCGCCTGCGCGCCGGTCCTGGCGGAAAAGATCGGCCCGGTCGACGCGGTCGTGACGGCCGAGGCCAAGGGCATCGCCCTGGCCTATGAGATCAGCCGCCTGCTGGGTCTGAAGGAATTCATCGTCGCCCGCAAAAGCCAGAAAAGCTATATGCGGGATGTGGTGTCGGCCTCGGTCCACTCCATCACGACGGCGGGCGAACAGCACCTCTACCTCGACGGCGTGGACGCCGACAAAATCCGCGGCAAGCATGTCTGCCTGCTCGACGATGTGATCTCGACCGGCGAATCGCTGCACGCGCTGGAAGCGCTTGTCAAAAACGCGGGCGCCCAGGTCGTCAAGCAGGCCGCCCTGCTGGCCGAGGGCGACGCCGCCGACCGCGGCGACATCCTCTTCCTGCAGAAGCTCCCCCTGTTCAAAAAGACCGCAGAAGGCGAGTACGAACCCGTCTGATACGCCATGAACCCAACGCCGCCCGGGACCCCGCGCCCCGGGCGGCGTTGTTTTTGTATTGGAAGCGCCGCGCAAAAATTCACCGCGCCCCACTGGCAGAGCGGGGCGCGGTGTGCTATAATAAAACCGTATCGGCCGCAGGCCGGGAAGCCGAAAAGAGAAAGGGAAGGGGACCGCATGGGTATCCTGCGCAAACTGCAAGACAAAACCGGGGAAGTGCGTGCCCGCGAAAAGATCCGCCCGCTCATCGAGAGCCGCATGATGCGGGACATCCTGCTTGAGATCGGCCAGCGCGGCAGCGAGGGCCTGGACCCGCAATCGGTGCCGATGGAGCAGCGCACCCGCGCCGCCCGCCTTGCCAGGGAATGCGGCCTGGCGGGGCTGCGCCAGAGCGTCGTGGACGAGGTGCGTCTCAACGCCGCCGGGATCACGCTGATCTGCGACGGCGAGGAAACGCCGTTCCTTTTCGGCGACTATAACTATGAGGATATTGAGGACACCGACTGCCTGCCCGCCGTGGCGCAGTATCTTGTCCAGCATATGCGCGGGTACTATAACATCAGCTGTACGTTCTACGCCGCCGCCAAACCCAACGGCCGCGGCATCGAAAAGCGGACCCGCGAGGTCTTTATCCGCCGCCACCACGAGGACACGCCCTTCGAGCCCGGCCCGGTGCAGAAGCAGCATCTGTTCTGACGCAAGTTTATAAAGAGGAAAGCGAGGGTAAAGCCATGCTGACCATCTTCAACCGCAAAGAGCTGACCATCTGCCAGACCCAGGCGCGCTGCCAGGCGGTCTGCGCCAAACTGGATGCCGCCGGCATCGAGTACCAGGCCAGAGCGCGGGACCGCAGCTCGCCCTCGCCCCTGGCCGCCGGCGCCCGCGAGCGCAGCGGCACCCTGGGGCAGAACATGGCTTACAACTGGACGTATACCATCTACGTCCGCGCCGCCGACCTCGAAAAGGCCCGCGCCGCGCTGCGCTGACCCCCGTTGCCCGCGCCCCGGCGGCGCGCCGGGCCCCGGCCTGCGCGGGCAAAAAACATTTGACGAAACAGCCGGAATTTGCTATAATAATTGGGCACATCGGCAGCGCCCCGGCGCTGCCGCCAATAAGGAGCATTACTCAAGAGGTCGAAGAGGTCGCACTCGAAAGGGCGTGACCCACTGGCCGGTTTGTCCGCGGTGAATCCCACTGCGGCGGGCTTTGCGGGGCCTTGTACCCCGCCTGAAAATCGCTGTTCTTGCACCGAAATCTCGCATTTGTCCGAATGATGCTCGAAACCGGTGCCTGACAATTTCATAGGGAGCATTACTCAAGAGGTCGAAGAGGTCGCACTCGAAATGCGATAGGGCGTTAACAGCGCCGCCAGAGTTCAAATCTCTGATGCTCCGCCAGAACCCCAGGGACTTGCCCCTGGGGTTTCGTTTACCCATTTTACCACCGGCTTTGGGGCAGGTCCTCCGGCAGCGCCAGCGCCTGTTCCATCGTGGCGGCGCTGAGCTGCTTGGATTGGGAGTCCAGGTGGGCGTAGATGTTGGCCGTGGTGGCAATGTCGCTGTGGCCCAACCATTCCTGGATCTGCTTCATCGGCACCCCCTGCTTGAGCAGCAGGCTGGCGCAGCTGTGACGCAGATCGTGAAAGCGGATATGCCGCAGGCCGTGGGCCTTCAGCAGCCGGGCAAACCCATCGGATACCCGGTCTGGCTGGATCAGGTTGCCCATCTCGTCCACAAACACGTAGCCATCGTACCGGTGATTGTAGCAGTTGCCGCAGAGCTTGCGGTTGTAGGCCTGCTGCGCTTTCAGCGTCTGCAAGCGCTCGGCAAAGGCCGCCACCAGCGGCAGGGTGCGCAGGCTGGACTTGGTCTTGGCCCGGTCGGCCTCCACCAGCTTGCTCTTGCCGTCGATGCTGACCGTGGTGACAATGTGCCGGATGGTCAGTGTTTTGGCGGAAAAGTCGATGGCCTCCCACCGCAGGCCCAGCACCTCGCTGCGGCGCAGGCCGTAGAAGGCGGCAAACTGGATGATCAGCTCCAGCGGGCTGCCCTTGGCGGCCTCGAACAGCTGCTCCATCTCCTCGGCGGTGTAGTAGGCGGCCATGTACTTCTCGGGCTTGGGCCGGTCCACCTTGTCCACCGGGTTGCCGGGGAGCAGGTCCAGCTTTACGGCGTATTTCAGCGCCTTGTGCAGGTTGGCGTGCAGCCGCAGCACACTGGTGGCTTTCAGCGTTTCCAACTCGTGCAGGTAAAAGTTCTGGATGTGCCGCGCCTGCAGCCCCGCCAGCGTGAGGCCCCGCCCTTCAAAGTAGGGCACAATGTGCCCCTGGACGTTGCGCACATAGGAACTCCAGGTGGTCTCCTCCACCGTGGCCCGCACGACCTTCAGCCAGTAGAGCATGTAGTCGCTGAACAGCATGTCGGGGCTCAGATCGGTGGCCCGCTCGGGCGTGGGCGGCGTGAATCCGCGCCGCAGTTCCCGCAGCATCTCCTCCGCCTTGCGCTTGTTGCCCTTCACCGGCAGGCCAGTGGCGTACCAGGGCTGCTTGCGCTTGCCGGTCGCGTCCTTGTAACTGAGGACCATGTAGTAATACCCGTTCTTCTCTTGTAATCTTCCAGAAACCATAGCATCGCTCCTTTCCTTACTCTGTTTATTCCGTTTTGTGGCAGCCGTTCCGGCTTAAACCAACGATACCATCAACAGATGGATTTATCCATCACCAAACCCAACAAAGATGGCCGTGTGCCGTTGGGTACAAATGACCAAAAGCCCCAAACAGGGGCGGGCGGGCACGTCGGAATGGCTTCGGACGTGCCCGCCCGGTTTTTTATGTTACCTCTCCCGGCCGCGGTATCTGGCACGGCGGGCCTGTTCCTGCTCCCGCTCCCACTGTGTCTGTAAGTGAAGCTGTTCCCGACAGGTACGGGTGCGTGTCACTCGGTCGATGACTCGGTCACACAGCCGAACCTCCCGCCGCAATTCCGCCAACTGCCGGGTCAGTTCGTCCCGCTTCGCCCGGGCATCAGGCGGCGGGACCTTGCGCCGCAGCGCCCGGGCACAGGCATCCCGCTGTTTGGTGAGCACTTCGACGTGCTCCGCCGTCTGTTGCCGGTAGGTGCGCACCGCGCCCAGATCGGCGAAGCCGTGATCGGTGACGAACTGCAGCTCGTCCAGCTTGCGGCCGATGTCCCGCCAGATGGCCCGGATCTCCGGCCAGTTCACCCGCGGCACCGGCCGTTTGGGATAGA
>DWXD01000065.1 GCA_019119365.1 Candidatus Gemmiger stercoripullorum
GGTAGACAGCAGTTCGCGGATCATACCGGCGACGATAACCATCGAGATGAAGTGGGGCAGGTAGGAGATGGTCTGAACGACCTTCTTGAACTTGGTGCTGCGGATCTCGTTGAGCAGCAGCGCGAAGATCAAGGTCAGCGGGAAGCTGACGATCAGGTACTCAAAGTTCAGCAGCAGGGTGTTGCGGAACGAACGCCAGAAGTTCTGGTCCGCGATGAACTGGTTGAAGTACCGCAGGCCGCTCCATTCATCACCGAAGATGCTGCTGCCCGCGCGGTAGCGGCGGAAGGCGATGATGTTGCCCGCCATCGGGATGTAGCGGAAAACGATGTAGTAAACGATGGGAATGAACAGCATCGCGTAATACTGCCAGTACTTCCCGATGTGTTTTGCCACACCGCCCTTTTTGGCCGCAGGTACGGCCGCCTCTGATTTCTTAGTAGCCATAGCTCTCTCCTTTCTGGTGGTTGATTCCCAGGGGGAACTTCTCCCCTTCCCGTGCGGACGGTCCGCCGCGGGAATGGCGCTTACTCGTCCATCACCACCTTCTCGGTCTGGTGCAGCGCAAGACGCGCGGGCGCCTGACCCGTCAGAGTGATGCTACGGGTGTCCGGCTGGCTGCCGCCCACCCACAGGGTGTAATCACCCGGGAGAACTTGGGAAACGCCCGCTTCGTCGCACAGAGCCAGCGCCGCCAGCGGCAGGTGCACGGTGACGCGCTGCTCCTCGCCGGGCTGCAGGCTGACTTTGGCCAGACCCTTGAGCTGGGCGTTGGGGGTGCCGGGGCGCTCGGCCTTGACATAGACCTCGACGGTCTCGGTGCCGGCGCGGCTGCCTTCATTGCGGACGGTGACGGAAACGTCCACGCCGTCGGGACCGGCGGTCCCGGCGCTCACGGCCGCATCGTTGAAGGTGAAGCGGGTGTAGGAGAGGCCGTAGCCGAACGGGTAGAGGGGCTCGGTCTCGATGTAGCGGTAGGTGCGGCCCTTCATCGCGTAATCGGTGAAGGAGGGCAGGTCGGCGTCGGAATGATAGAACGTGACCGGCAGCTTGCCCTGCGGGTTGACTTCGCCAAACAGGGCGCGGGCCACGGCCAGGCCGCCCATGGCGCCGGGGTACCAGGCCTGCAGCACGGCGGCGGCTTCGTTCTCGGCGGTGTTGATCGCCAGCGCGCTGCCGCTGAGCACGACCACGATGACCGGCTTGCCGCTGTCAAGGCAGACGCGCAGGATCTCTTCCTGGTGGCCGGGCAGGTTCAGGTTGGGCTTGTCGCCGCTGGCGAACTGGTTGCCCTGGTCGCCTTCCTCGCCTTCCAGGCCGGAGTCAAGGCCCAGGCAGCAGATGACGACGTCGCTCTCGGCGCAGACGCCCTTGACCTCGCTGATCAGCTCGCCTTCCTGCGCCAGACCGTTAAGCTTGTCGGCGTAGAGGTGGCAGCCTTCGGAGTAGCGGATCTGGACGTCGTCGCCCAGGTACTCATGCAGGCCGTCCAGCACGGTGAAGTAGCGGCTGGCGGTGCCTTCGTAGTTGCCGACCAGCGCCTTGCGGCTGTCGGCGTTGGGGCCGACCACGGCGATGGATTTGAGCTTGGTTTTATCCAGCGGCAGGATGTTGTCCTTGTTCTTGAGCAGGACGAGGATCTTTTCGGCCACTTCCAGGTTGAACGCCTTGGAGGCGGCGGTATCGACGGCATCATGGCCGAGCTTGTTGTACGGGACCTTGTCGTCCTCGTCGAACATGCCGAGCTTGAAGCGGGTGGTGAACAGGTGGGTGACGCATTCGTCGATGGTCTCTTCCTTGACCTTGCCCTCGGCGACGGCCTGCTCCAGATAGACGTACAGGTTGCCGCAGTTCAGGTCGCAGCCGTTGTTGACAGCCAGCGAGACGGAATCGACAGGGCCGTCCGTGACCATGTGGCCTTCGTGGAAGTCCTTGATGGCCCAGCAGTCCGAGGTGACATGGCCCTGGAAATGCCACTTGCCGCGCAGGATATCCTTGAGCAGCGTCTTGCTGCCGCAGCAGGGTTCGCCGTTGGTGCGGTTGTACGCGCCCATGACGGCCTCGACCCCGGCTTCCTCCACAAGGGCGCGGAAAGCGGGCAGGTAGGTCTCCCACAGGTCCTGCTGGTTGACCTCGGCGTTGAAGTAGTGGCGCTGGTCTTCGGGACCGGAATGGACCGCGAAGTGCTTGGCGCAGGCAGCGGCCTGCAGGTAGTCGGGGTCGTCGCCCTGCATGCCTTCGACAAAGTTGACGCCGAGACGGCTGGTCAGGTACGGGTCCTCGCCGTAGGTCTCATGGCCGCGGCCCCAGCGCGGGTCGCGGAAGATGTTGATGTTGGGGGCCCAGACGGTCAGGCCCTTGTAGATGTCGCGGTCGCCGTAGCTGCGGCACATGTTGTACTTGCCGCGGGCTTCCACGCCGACGGTCTCGCCGACCTTGTGCATCATGTCGGGGTCGAACGCGGCGGCCATGCCGATGGCCTGGGGGAAGACGGTGGCGGTACCGGCGCGGCCGACGCCATGGATACCCTCGCTCCACCAGTTGTAGGCGGGAATGCCCAGGCGCTCGATGGCCGGGGCCCAACTGAGCATCTGGCTGATCTTTTCCTTCAGGGTCATCTTGGAGACGAGTTCCGCGGCTCTTTTGCGGTACTCTGCGGTCTTTTCTTCACGGATCATAGGAGTTCTCCTTTGTAAAATAGAATTTTCGGACTATAACAAGCTGTTATATTTCGCCAAAATATACGTTTTGATTTTACTTCACCCAGCCGAAGCCGAGGATCGTGAAGGTCTTGTCCGCGGCGTCGGGGGCCATGCGGATCTCAATGCGGTGGGGCCGCGCTTCGGGTTCGTCCAGCAGGACGGTCGCGTGGCAGTGGGTCCAGCCGGCGTCGCGCGGGTCATAGCGCAGGGGTTCGCCGCCGTCGACCGTGACCAGGGCGGGGCCGAAATCGGGCGAGCCGGAATCCTTGAGCACGAGCTGCAGGCCGCGGCAGGTCAGTTCGAGCACGAACGGCGCGTCGCCTTCCGCTTTCTGCCAGTTGTAGGGGAACTGCGGGGTGTTGACGTCCTCGGCGTCCAGCGGCACGCTCTGCAGGTCGGTGTCCGTGCCGGTGAAGCTGCCGGGGTCGACCGTGACGCCCCCGGGCAGCGCGCTGCGGTCAAACGAGTGCAGCGCCGCAAAGTCGAAACCGTAGTAAGCGGGCGCGGGCTTGGGTTCCTCCATCAGCTGCTGGCGGTCGAGGCGTTCGATCATGTACAGCAGGCTGTCCGCCATGACGCGGTGGCCGTTGTTGGACGGGTGGAACACATCGTAGAAATACTGGCGGCGGGTGATGACCGGGCGCTCCCCCGCGGCCGGAACGAACTGCGGGCTGACCGCTTCGAGCACATCCACCATCGGGATCTCGTGGCGGAAACCGATGGGCGCTAAGCGCGCCTTGAGGTTCCAGTCGTCGGCAAAGACCGAGAACAGCATGAGCACGGCCGGTTGGCCGGGTTCGTCCCAGATGCGCTTGACGAGGCTCTCGTAGCAAAGACCTTTGGTCTCGTCGCCTTCGTCGTTGACGGCGAACTCCACGACCACGAGGTCGGGGTGCACGGCGCCGTCCCGCGTGATGTCGCGGTCATAACGGACAAGGCCGAGCTGGGACGGCGTGCCGCCGACGCCCGCCTTGATGTAGCGGACTTTGGAAGGGTCCGCGGCGTATTTTTCGCAGATGCCCTCAAAGGTGCGGCGGGCGTAGCACATCTCCTGGGTGGGCACAGCGCCCGCGCCCTGGGTGATGGAGCCGCCGATGAAGGCGATCGTGACCGGCTTGCCCGCGCGCAGATCGGCCAGCACGCGCTTGACGCGGGCGTTGTTGCCGGTGCTGAGCGCCGAGCGGGCGATCATGGCCGCATAGGCCGGGGAATCAAAGGCAACGGGCGGGTCGGGGTCAATCTCGGGGACCGTGTAGCCGTCGTTGAGATAAAGCTTGACGGTGGCGGAGACGATGTCCTTCGGCGTGGGCATATCGAACAGAAGCTCGCCGGGGTTCGCGTCGGTGTCGGCCCAGTCGAGCCCGGCCACGTCGAGGATCGCTTCCTGGCCGTTGGCAACCAGGTCGACGCCGTGGCGGCTGCCGGCGCTGCCGCGCTCGCCCTCAAAGCCGAGGGTCATGCGCACCGGCATGGCGCTGTCCGCCGTGGCCGACACGCCGATGTGGTGCACAAGCTGGCGGAAGCCTTTGGCCGTGCGCAGCAGCTCAAGGATCGAATCATCCTGGATGCCGCCGACCATCTTGGCGAAGGTGACGAGCCGGTCGCCGTTTATGTAGATCGGATGATGGCCGCGGCCGTCGTTGCTCGGCAGGCCGCCGACCGGTTTGTCCAACATCACATAGAAGCCCGGGCGTTTCTCCTGCGGATCGCGCGGGGCCACTCGTTCGCTGGTCATAGGAATGGTCATCCCTTTCTCCGTTACAATTTACAGCCTTTTTACAGGGAGGTTTCTTCAGGGAACAGCAAATTGTCTTTCAGCGCCGCACAGACCCAGCGGCGGTTCTTTCTGCGTACTATGATACCCCTTTTGCGCCCGGTCTGCTTATCAAAAATTGCTATATGTTTGATTAATTATTGCTTAATTCGCAGCGGTATCTTAAACTCTTTTGTTGAATTTGACGAAAGCCGCGCCGCGCTTTTTCCGGCAGCCGCGGCGGCGGGGTCGCGCGGGCCAAAAAGCGAGGCGTCTTTGTTGCCTTAATATGGAAAATTGATGCTGTAATTCACACCCAGTTCATAATATTATGTGGATTTTTCCAGTTTGGGCGTTGTTTGTCCTGTGCAGAATGTTGTGCCGGGAAACGGCCGTTTTTTTGCCCCGCAAGCAATTATTGAGCAATAATTTTTCCGGCTTTGGCCCTACTTTTACCCGGTATTCGGACGTTTTCGGGCGGCGGCGGGCGGCGCGGCGTCGTGAATTTGACGATTTTTTTACCTTGTGTTTGCGCAGCAAAGCTGGTATAGTGACAACATCCGGGCGGCTGCCGCGCAGCCGCCGAAACTGCTGTACGGAATGAAAGAGAGGACCACTTTATGCAGGGAGCGTTTGAGACAGGGGTGTACCCCAACCGTTTTGCCGCGTTCGGCCACGACGACGCCGCGGTGCGCCGCAAGCTGGAGGAGACCTTCCAGACCATGTTTTACGGGCCGGAGGACCGGCGCATCTACCACCCTGTCGGGGACGACATGGGCTACATGGAGGACACCGGCAACCACGACGCCCGCACCGAGGGCATGAGCTACGGCATGATGTTCTGCGTGCAGATGGACCGCAAGGAGGAGTTCGACCGCCTGTGGCGCTGGGTCATGACCTACATGTATATGGACAAAGGCGAGAACGCCGGGTACTTTGCCTGGTCCTGCCAGCCGGACGGGACCAAGAATTCCTGGGGCCCTGCGCCGGACGGCGAGGAGTTCTTTGCGATGGTGCTGTTCTTTGCCGCCAACCGCTGGGGCAACGGCGAGGGCATCTTTGATTATGCCGCGATGGCGCGGCGCATCCTGCACGCCTGCGTGCACAAGGGCGAGCAGCCCGGCACCGGCGACCCGATGTGGGACCCCGAGAACCACCTGATCAAGTTTATCCCCAACTGCAATTTCAGCGACCCTTCCTATCATCTCCCCCACTTCTATGAATTGTTTGCGCTGTGGGCCGACGAGGCCGACCGGCCGTTCTGGCGCAAAGCAGCCGAGGCCAGCCGCGCGTATCTGCTCAAAGCCTGCCACCCGCGCACCGGCCTGTGCGCCGAGTACGCCAACTATGACGGCACGCCCTGGCGCGCCGACCCGGCCCGCGGGCGGCACGACTGGTTCTACAGCGACGCCTACCGCACGGTGGCGAACATCGGCCTGGACGCCTGCTGGTTCGGCGACCGCGCCGTGGAGAGCCCGATCGCCGACCGGCTGCTGCGCTTTTTCAGCGAGGAATGCGGCGGCGACACGACCGGCGTGTATGAGATCGACGGTACAAAGGTGGACGAGGACGCGCTGCACCCCATCGGTCTGCTGGCCACCAACGCCCAGGGCGCGCTGGCCGCACAGGACCCGGCCGCCGGCGACTGGGTGCGCCGCCTGTGGGAGACCCCGCTGCGCACCGGCCCGCGCCGCTACTACGACAACTGCCTGCACCTGTTCGCACTGCTGGCGCTGGGCGGGCAGTACCGCATCTGGATGCCGAAGGAGGGCGCCTAATGTCTGTTTCCCTGCATTTGCGCGCCCGCGTGTGCGGCCAGGATGAACGCTACCGCCCGCTGGCCGAGACCGGCCTGCACGGGGCGTTTGCACAGACTGGCGGCGCGGGCACGCTGGCCGACCCGGCGCTGTACACCGTGACGCTGCGCAACGAAAGCGGCGCGCCGTGGCAGGGCGTCGTGCTGGCCGAGCTTGCCTTCCCGCACAAAGAACCGCGCTTCTTCCTGCCCGGCTTCCTGTACGGCCGCAACCGCGGCGAAGCGCCGCTGCGCGTGGACAACCGCTTCCCCCGCCTGCGCCGCGGCGCGCCGCAGCTCCCGGCTTCGCCCTTTTGGATGGTGCGCGGCGACCGGCTTTCCCACCCGGCGGCGTTCGCGCTGGACGGCCGGCGGCTGTACGGGCTGAGCGCCGGGCCGTATCTTGTAAACACCCAAGACGGGCGGCGGCTGTGGGAGCCTGGCGTTAACGGAACGCTGTGCGGCTACGCCGGGTTTGCCTGCTCGCTGGAAGAGGGCACGCTGGGGCATACGATCGGCTATGAAAACGCGCCCTGGCTGTTTGTGCAGTCGCACGATATCCGCGAGCGCGCGCCGCTCGGCCCCGACAACTGCCTGACGCTGGGGCCGGGCGAGAGCTTTTCCTACCAGCTGGCCGTGTACGACCTGCCCGCCCCCGAAACGCGCACGGTCTACGACGCGGTCGAGGCCGTCTACTTCCGCTGGCACCAGCCGCCGCGCGAAGGCGCGCCGCTGCGCGAGGCAACCGCCGACATTGCCGGGGCCATCGCCCGCGACGGCTGGCTGGCCGACGAGCACAGCTACTGCGGCATTGTGCTGGAGCAGCCGGACGGCAGCTATTATTACAACCGCATCTTCTCGATCAGCTGGACCAACGGCCTGGCCGTGGCCGAGCCGATGCTGCAGGCCGCGCTGCGCCTGGGCGACACGGCGATGCGCGCGCAGGCGCTGGACGCGATCTGCTATATTGCCGCCAACGCCCGCAACCCGCGCACCGGGCTGCTGTACGAGAGCTGGGGCCCCGAGGGCTGGCACAACCGCGGCTGGTGGTTCGACGGCATGCACACGCGCGGGCATTCGGGCTACCTGGCCGGGCAGAGCGCCTACTATCTGCTCAAAGCGGCCGACTGGGACGAGCGCCTGGGCGGGACCGCCCACCCCGATTGGGTCGCGCTGGCGGGTTCGGTCGTCGCCCGGCTGAACGCGGCCAAAAACGGCGACGGCGAGTATCCGTTCATCCTCTCCGAAGAGACCGGGGCCGGGCTTGAGTATGATTCGATGGGCAGCGCCTGGTGCCTGGCCGCGGCAGCGCTGTACGCCAAACTGACCGGCGACCGCAGCGGCCTGGAGGAAATGGTGCGCAGCGAAGCGCATTACTACGAAGCGTTCGTCGCGCGCGGCGAATGCTACGGCGGCCCGCTGGACACCGACAAAGCCGTGGATTCCGAGGGCGTGCTGGCCTACATCCGCGCCGCGCGCCTGCTGCACGAGCTGACCGGCGAGGAAGTCTACCTGCGCCACCTGCGCGACGCGCTGGCGTATGAGTTCACCTACAAGCTGTGCTACAACTCGCCGCTGGCCGTGCCGCCGCTCGGGCGCATCGGCAGGTCGAGCTGCGGCGGCAGCATCACCTCGACCTGCAACCCGCACATCCACCCGATGTCCAGCACGGTGCTCGATGAGATTGCCTACCTGCAGGCGCACGCGCCCGACGCCTATGTGGCGGCGCGCCTGGCCGATACGCTTGCCTGGAGCCGCCAGTGCCACAACACGTTCGACCGCGAATACGACTACGGCCGCAAGGGCTGGATGTCCGAGCGGTTCTGCTACAGCGAAGGGCTGCAGAGCCAGAAATACCCGGACGGAAGCCCGGCCAGCACCTGGTTCGCGCTGATGCCCTGGGCGGGCGCAAGCCTGCTGGAGGGCCTGACCGGCGACCTTTGGGACCCGGCCGGATAAGCGCCGCATAAAACATAACCGTCCCCGCCGTGCAGCCATGGCTTGCACAGCGGGGACGGTTTCGTTATAATAATTATATTGCTAAACACTTTACGAAAGTTTTTTGAAATCGTTGGTGAAGCCTGCGGCGCCGTGCGGCGCGCGGCAATACCGGGGCCCGCCCCCTGCGCCTGTGAGGTCGAGATGCAAAAAACCAGCAACAACCGGGATGTCAAACACAACAACCGCCTGGATACGCTGCGGGCGATCCTGGCCAGCGGGCGTATCTCGCAGCCGGCGCTGGCCGCCCGGCTGGGCCACAGCGGGCCGACCGTGCTGCAGAACGTGCGCGAGCTGATGGCCCAGGGGCTGGTCAGCGAAGCGGGCGTGTTCGATTCCACCGGCGGGCGCAAGGCCAAAGCGTTTGCGCCGGTGTACGACGCGCGGGTCTCGGTGGGGGTGGAAATCACCCGCACCCACCTGCGCGTGGTGCTCATCGACCTGGCGGGGAACCTTTTGTACCACCAGCGCCACAAGCTGCCCTTTGCCATGACGGCCGCCTACCTGGCCGCGATGGGCGAGTTTGTGGAAGCCGCGCTGCGCATGCAGCATGTGGAGCTTGCGCGGCTGCTGGGCGTGGGCGTGTCGCTGCCCGGCATTGTGGACCGCGAGGGCGCGGTGCTGACATCCTCCCATGTGCTGCGGCTGTACAATGTCAAGACCGAAAACTTCAGCTGCAGCCTGCCTTTCCGCTGCTTTTTCATCAACGACGCCAACTCCGCCGGGCTGGCCGAGGTATACAACCACGACAGCCGCGACAGCCTTGTCTACCTTTCGCTGAGCAACAGCGTGGGCGGGGCCGTTCTGACCGGCGGGCGGCTGTACGCGGGCGACCACCAGCGCGCGGGCGAGTTCGGCCACAACACGCTGGTGCCGGGCGGGCGGCGCTGCTACTGCGGCAAGCAGGGCTGCCTGGACGCCTACTGCAACGCGACGGTGCTGTCCGAACTGACGGACGGCAGCCTGGCCGCCTTTTTTGAACGCCTGCGCGCCGGAGACGCGCGCTGCCGCGCGGCGTGGGGCGATTATCTTGACTATCTGGCCGTGGCCGTCAACAACCTGCACATGTCGTTTGACTGCGACGTTGTGGCCGGGGGGTATGTGGGCAGCTATATGGAGGAGTTCGCCGCCAATTTCCGCGAGCTGCTGGCCGCGCGCAACACGTTTGAAGCGGACGGGTCCTATTTCCGCTTCTGCCGCCACAAGGTCGGGGCTTCGGCCATCGGGGCGGCGCTGCTGCCGGTGGAGGATTTCCTGCAGCAGATCTGACCTGCACAATTGCACAAAAGCAGACAGGCTTTTTTGTAAGGCTTGCCAAAGTTGCCCGCCGGGCGGCAAAAGATGCGTTTTCCCCATTGACTTTTGCCGCCCGGCGTGGTTTAATACAGACACATTGTTAAATACTTTAATAAAGTTTCAATGGAGGTACGCTTTTATGGAAGGCATGATGAAGGTTGCTATCATGACCGATATCGGCAAGATGGACTACGTTGAGCGGCCCATCCCCACCCCGAAGGACGACGAAGTCCTCGTCAAGCTCGAGTATGTTGGCATCTGCGGCAGCGACATGCACTACTACGAGAGCGGCGCGATCGGCGATTTCATCGTCAAGCCCCCGTTCGTTCTGGGCCATGAGCCCGGCGGCGTCGTGGTCGAAGTCGGCAAGAACGTGCACCACCTGAAGGTGGGCGACCGTGTCGCGCTGGAGCCCGGCAAGACCTGCGGCCACTGCGAGTACTGCCGCGAGGGCAAGTACAACCTGTGCCCCGACGTCGTGTTCTTTGCCACCCCGCCGGTGGACGGCGTGTTCCAGGAGTATGTCGCGCATGAGGCCGGCCTGTGCTTCAAGCTGCCCGACAATGTCTCCACGCTGGAAGGCGCGCTGATCGAGCCTTTGGCCGTCGGTTTCCACGCGGCCAACCAGGGCGGCGCGCACATCGGCCAGACCGCCGTGGTCATGGGCTCGGGCTGCATCGGCCTCGTTTCGATGATGGCTCTGAAGGCGGAGGGCGTCTCCCGCGTCTACGTCGTCGACATCATGCAGAAGCGTCTGGACAAGGCGATGGAGCTCGGCGCGGACGGCGTCATCAACAGCAAGGAAGAGGATGCCGTCCAGAAGATCATGGAACTGACCGGCGGCATGGGCTGCGACCTGGTCATTGAGACCGCGGGCACCGAGATCACGACCCGCCAGGCCATCGGCATGACCAAGAAGGGCGCGACCATCGTGCTGGTCGGCTATTCCCGCACCGGCGAGCTGACGCTGCCCATCAGCGCCGCGCTGGACAAGGAGCTGACCTTCAAGACGGTGTTCCGTTACCGCCACATCTACCCGATGGCCATCGACGCGGTGGCCTCCGGCAAGGTCAACCTCAAAGGCATCGTGACCAACATCTTCCCGTTTGACGACATGCAGACCGCGATGGATGAAAGCATCCACGACAAGGCCAACATCGTCAAGGCGGTCGTCAAGATCATCAAAGACTGATTTTCTCCGTTCAAACGACTCCTTTCCGTACAGCAGAACAGCCTCTCCCATAAACGGGAGAGGCTGTTTTGCTGCGGCGCCTACCTTATTATAATATAAGTGTAACCGAAATGTAATTTTTGTCTTTTTTCCGCAGCCCGGCGCTCACACCGCAGGGCCGCGCCAGCTTTCGCGCGGGCCAAGGTAAGAACCGGGCAGCGCGCGGTCCGCAGGCCACAGCACAACGCGCTCGAGCACGATGGCCGGGCTCATGCCGTAAAAGCGCAGGCGGTTCTCCCCCGCGCAGCAGACAACGTCGGCTTCGGCCAGCTTGATGCTGTCGATGGATTCCCGCCGCCACTGATCGCTGCCGAAGAACGGGCGGTCCTCCAGCACCGTATCCTGCACGACGGTCTCGCCCCCATTGAGCGAGAAACCGATGTACTGGTGCGGCTCGTATGTGACCGGCGTGGAGGGCGCCAGGTAAAACCGCAGGCGGTAAGCCCCGGCCTGCGCGGCGATAAAGCGGTACTCGACCCAGGGGCGCATGCTTTCGTGCAGGAAATCGGCCGTCGTTGGGTAGACCTTGACGGCCGCCCCGGTCTTGCCGTAGGGGGCCAGCACCGCAAACGCGCCCGCGTCCACCGCGTGGGCGGCGGCGTAGTGGTCCGCCTCCATCGCAATGTAGCCGTCCCGCTCCAGGAAGACCCCGGCCGGGGCGGCGGCGGGCGGTTCGGCCACGACGCGCACCTCGGCGTCGCCATAGCCGACGTTGTACACGCGGAAACGGCCTTCGCTGCGCGCAGTCAGCTGCGTTTTGTCCACCGTGAGGGTGACGCGCGCCGTCCCGCCCGTGACGCCCCCGCGCGCGGAGAAGCGCAGCCAAGGGCAGTCGGTCTCGATGCGCCAGGTCAGCGGGCGGGCGCTGCCGCAGGCGATGTCAAAGTCGATCGTGTCCACATCGGGGCGCAGGGCATCCTCCCACAGCGGCACGGGGTCGCGCCAGTGGCTGCCGGTGAGGTAGCCGGTCTCCCCCGCCCTGGCCAGGATCATGCGCGGCTTGGCGGCCGGGTGGATGTACCGGCGCACAGGGTACTCGTTGTCGTCCTCGTTCCAGCGCGTGAAGCCGATGTGCTCCGACAGGCCGAAGCCGTAGTACATGCCTTTGTCTACGGTGTGGTATTCCTCCGTCAGCAGGGCGTCGCGGTCCAGGCAGACGCCGATCGCATCGGCCAGACGGTTGGCCTCCACGCGGTTCTGCCGCGCGTACAGTTCGTTGCGCCCGGCCAGCAGCCACATTTTGGCAAGGTTGGCCGTGGCGCAGGCCGGGTAGCCGACCAGCCCGACAAAAGCCCCCAGCGCAGTGTCCGGGCAGCGGGCGCGCAGTGCGTCGCAGTCGTTTTCGATACGCTCGCACAGCGCCAGGGCGTCCTCCGCCTCGCCAAAATGGACCGGGTGGTAGGTATCCGCGTGCATGGATTCGTGCTTGCAGCGCTCCAGCAGCAACGTATAGTCCCACTCGACGCGCCCAAGGCGGTCAAGGTCCTGCGGCGCAAAGACCGGCGCAAACTGCGTTTCCAGCCATTGGCGCAGGTAGGTTTGGGTGACGGCGGCGTCGCGGCCGCCCCAGCGGTCAACGTCATAGGCAAGGTCCAGGAAGTACGACAGGCCCAGCTCCTGGGTGCCGATATCGCCGATGTTGGTGATCCAGATCTCGCGCACGCCGTAGTCGTAGGCCATCGTCATCTGCTCCCACAGGCGGGGCAGGTAGGTCGAGCCGATCCACTCGAAGGACTGCGCGCCGCCGTGCATGTCCTGGTGGTAATACATGCCAAAGCCGCCGTTGTGGGCGCGCATGGCCGCGGTGGGCAGCGTGCGGGTATAGCCGCGGTTGTTGTCCGACAGCATCAGCGTGACACCGTCGAGCTCGGGGTCGCCCAGCAGGCCGGGGATTTCGTCCGTGCCGTACAGGAAGCCTTCGACCTCGGTGAACAGCACAAGCTGGCGCGGCACGCGCGCAAGGTCGGGGTTGACCTCCTCGCGGATGAGGCGGTTCTGCGTTTTGAGGATGCGGCGCAAAAGCTCGATGTTCTCGCGCAGGTCGGAATCGCGGCCAAGCAGCGGGGTGTCGCGTTCGCCGCGCATGCCCAGCGTGATGACGTTTTCAAAGCGGCCGTTGCGGCGCAGCCCGTCGCGCCAGAAGCGGGTGATCCCTTCGGGGTTGGCCGCAAAGTCCCAGGCGTCGCCGTAGGGCGAGCCCGGGCCGCGCACGCCGGTGTATTCCTCGCCACTGCGCATGCAGGGTTCGTGGTGGGAGGTGGACATGACGACGCCGAGCTCGTCGGCCAGCTCGGCGCTTTGCAGGCCGGGGCCGTCCAGGCTGAAATTGGTGGACCACATCGCGGGCCAGAAATAGTTGCCCTTGAGACGCAGCAGCAGCTCGAACACCTGCGCATAGCAGGCGGCGTTGACGCCGCCGAAGTGGGTGCGCGCCCAGGTGCCGAACGCGGGCCATTCATCGTTGATGAAAAAGCCGCGGTAGCGCACGGACGGCTCTTTGGAGAGCGTCTCGTCAGCCTCGGTCAGCGTGACCGCGTCCCGGCGGCGGGGCCAGACGTGGTTCCAGTGCACGAGCGGCGAGACGCCGATGCGCTCGGACAGGTGGAACAGGCCGTAGATCGTGCCGCGCTTGTCGCTGCCCGCAATGACCAGCGCGCGGCGGATGCCGGGCAACGGGTCCTCGACGAGGGCGAAGAGGTAGACCTCCCATTTTCCGCGCACGCCGTCCAGCGCGATCTTGCCGCTTTGCTCCAGCGCATCCAGCATGGCGCTGCGGCCAACGGTGCCATAGAGCACGGCGGTCCCGGCCGCATCGCCGGGCGCGGCGTCGGCCGGGCGGGTCCCGGTGACAAGGCGGATATCCTCCTGCACCATGCCCGCCACACGCCGCACGCCGGGCCAGGCGGTCTCCTCATGGAAAAAGCACAGGCCGGGGCCGATGGTCAGTTGTTTCATTCTGCGTTCCTCCGCTTTTTATTCGGCCGTGACCTGCGCCGGGCGGGCGGGCAGGGCAGCGCTGTTGTACAGGTTGATGCAGTACCAGCCGCCGCGGCCGAGCTCGGCCGTGACCTTGCCCTTGTGCAGCGCGGCCCCGCGCAGCGTGACCGTATCGCCGTCCGCTTCGGCCGTGAGGGCGGCGGTGTCGACCGGCGCGCCGTCCAGCGTCAGCGTCAGGCCGTCCAGGCGGCGCGGGTCTTCCGGCGTGCCGGTGGGCAGGCGGTCGGCCAGATACAGCCCTTCGCCCGCATTGGCAAAGCGCAGCGTCAGCGTGCCTTCGCCGGGTTCGGCGGCGGCCAGCGTCGGCGCTTCGCAGAGGATATCCTCGCCATAGACGCGGCGGCGCGCCTGCAGGGCCAGCCGCTGGCCGACCGGCTTTTTCTTTTTGGGGTGGATGTCGTGCTGCATGCCGACATCCGTGATGACCGCCATACCGACGCCGGGCACCGTATCGGCCGCATGCTGCTGGGCCTGGCGGATCAGCGCATAGCGCGTGCCGTCGCAGTTCTGCCAGCGGCCGAACGGGGCCAGCTGCACGAACAGGAAGGGCAGGTCTTCGCCCCACAGGCGGCGGTAGCCGCGGATCAGCGCCGGGAGCAGCGTTTTGTACAGCTGGTTGTAGCGGTCGCCGTCCGACTCGCCCTGATAGTACAAAATGCCGCGCAGTGCATAGGGCGCGACGCAGCAGAGCATGCTCTCGTACAGCGCGCCGGGGCGCTTCTCGCTCTTGGGCCCGGGGACCGGGATCGGTTCCAGCGGGGTGTTCGGGTCGGTGGGTTCAAAGTCGCCGCGCATCATCGCGTCGTAGCCCTCGTCGTCCAGTGGGGCGATGCGCCAGTTGGCGGGGTTGGCGCGGAACTCGGCCTCGTAGGCGTCCCGGTCAAGGGTTTCCAGGGCGGCGCGGTATTCGTCCAGATAGATCCGGCCGCCGCCTTCCATCAGCGATTCCTCGCTCATCCAGGTGCAGGCGGGCGTGCCGCTCCAGTTGCAGCCGACGATGGCCACCGGGACGCCGTACCGCGCGCGGATCTCCTTGGCAAAATAGTAGCCCACGGCGCTGAACCAGCGCAGCTGGTCGGGCGCGGCTTTGCGCCAGCGGCCGTGCTGGGCAAGGTAGTCGGCTTCCGCCAGCTGGCCGGGGTAGGCGACCTTGGGGTAGTCAAAAAAGCGCAGCGCATCGTCGGCGCAGGCAGGCGTTTCTTCGGCGCTGTCGGCGTCGTATTCCATGTAAAACTCCATGTTGGACTGCCCGGCCGCCAGCCAGACGTCGCCCACCTGCACGTCGGTGTATTCGAGGCAGGCGGCGCCGCTGCGCAGCGTCAGCGTCTCGGCAAACGAAACCGACAGCGGGCCCACTTCCAGCTGCCAGCGGCCGTCGGCCCCGGCGCGGGTGCGGGCGGTTTTGCTCTGTATGGCCGCCGTGACTTCGGCATACGGTTCGGCCGTGCCCCAGATGGGCACGCGCTTGCCGCGCTGCAGGGTCATTCCGGTTTGAAACAGCAAAGCGGGTTTGAACATCGTTTTTGCCTTCCTTTCTATCGCAACAGGGGCTGCGCCGCCCGGCGGTCGGCCGCGTTTTGGTCGTTCGGTACTTTTAAAATATCCCGCCTGCCGCCATCTGTCAAGCGGGCCCCGGGGCGTTTTGCCCCGGTATGGCGGCGGGCGAATATGTTTATTTGGTAAAACTTGAAAAAATGTCCCCGCATTTCGTTTATTCAGTCAACATTGACCAAATAAGTCTGGCACTACCGGATGCTGTTTTGCTACGGTGTATCTAAAAATCCGAGGACCGCGGCCCGCCTTGGCGGCCGCCGGTTGCCTTTTGAGGTGCGCCATGAAAAAGAAACAGGAGAAATTTCATCTGGTCGTGTTCGGCCACCGGGTCCGCCGGCTGCGCCAGGCACAGGGGCTGACGCAGGAACAACTGGCCGAGCGCATGGACTGCTCGCTGACCTACATCAGCAAGCTGGAAAACGGCAGGGCCAGCTGCAGCATGGACCGGCTGTTTGAGCTGGCCGATGTGCTCGGGTGCGACGCCGGGCTGCTTTTGACCGGCGCGAACCGCGGCGGGGCGGAGTATCTGCAGGCGGAATTTGCCGAGATGTTCGCACAGCTGCCCCGGCGCGACAAGGAAACGGTCTGGCTGCTGATGCGGGCAATGCTGGAGCGCAGCGGGGAGGAGCACGCCGAATATGCCATTCCGTGACTGTGCCGCCGACGAGGAGCAGCTGACCTGCTTTTTCCAGCATGCGGCGCTGCCGCTGTACAAATATGCGCTGCACCTGACGCGGAGCGTTTCCCTGGCCGAGGACGCCGTGCAGGCCACCTTCACCCAGCTGGTGCAGTATTACGACCGGGTGCGCGGCTTTGACGAAGGTCGGCTGCTCGCCTATGCCAAAAAGGTGCTGGCGCACCAGTGCGGGCTGCTGATCAAGCGGCAGAACATGGTTGTGCTGCTGGAGGAGGTCAGCCCGCGCGCCGCACCGCAGGAGCCGGTGGTCGATTTTGTGGAGCGGCAGGCCACCCGCGCGGAGCTTTTGTACTGCATCGAGCGGCTTAAACCGCGCTACCGGCGCATTTTACATATGAAATATTTCGAGAACCTGTCCAGCGAGCAGATCGGGCGGGAGCTGGGGCTGCCCGCCAACCAGGCGCGGGTACTGCTCACACGCGCCCGCGGCGAGCTCAAACGGATCTACCAGCAGGAGATCCTGCGCGAGGACGGCGCAAAGGAGGGCCGGAGCCATGAGTGAAAAAGAGCGCGAGCAAAACGAAAAGAGCCTGCACGAATACCTGAACCGCAAGGCGGAGGAGCAGTTTTTCCGCATGGCGGCGGAGGAGATCGACGCGGAGGAAGACCGGCTGTTTGCGCAGGCGCAGGAACTGCCCGACCCGGACGACGAAACGATGGCGCGGCTGGAAGCGGGCCTGCAAACGGCGATGAAGAAAGCCCGGCGGCGCGCGCAGCGGCGCCGGTGGCTGCACGGGCTGGGCCGGGTGGCCGCCGGGGTGGCGATCGTGAGCGGCGGGCTGTTTGCGGGGGCGTACCTGACTGTGGATGCAACGAGAAACGCAGTGAACAACTTTGTGCTGGAGGCGTTTGACGGGTATGCGCAGATGGAGACGGAGGAGCGAGAAAAAAGCGGCCCCACAATGCCCGCCGATTGGGATGGGCCGTTTGCGGTGATGTGGGTACCAGAAAAGTTTGATTCGGTAGATGGTTTGGAAGCCAACGCCTCATGGTATTTATTTTATGATGATTTTGAAAGCAACGAAGATCTGATAATTTCCGTCTGGTCCGTCGCTCAAGCGCCACGAGTTAATACAGAGAATTTACAAATACTAGACACCTTTGATGTTCAAGGTTCTCAAGCCACCACATACTACAATTCCTCTAATGGAAACACCACTCTTTTTTGGACTCATAATGACTACAGTATTCAGATCAGTGGCACCATTTCTTTGGATGAAATCAAAAAAGTAGCAGAAAATTTTTATTTTTAGTGTTGCGTTTTTCGTTTTTGGATGCTCTTAGATATTGGTTCGATACTATTTCAACCAAATCTAGAAAGGATGTATCCAATGAAAAAAACATTAACCTTATTTCTCGCTCTTACCATGGCATGTTTCTTAACCGTTGCGCCGCTTGCAGCAAGCGAAGTCGGTACACATCAAGAGCCGTATATTGAAGCCCGCTTCTCAGATTTCGAAAACGTCAACATTTTTCTCACCAAGGATAGCTTTGGATTTCTTCATGTCGAGGGCGGTGCCGCAACCGCAAGCAGTGAGAAGTATGTTAAAATCACCGTTACTCTTGAACAGTATATGGCGGAAGGTTTTGAATCAATGGGTGACGACTTTGTTTGGACCGCCGAAGGATATTTCGGTGCGCTTACACAAGCCACCCGCAGCGTTTCCCGCGGCAGCTATCGCGCGCGCATTGACGCTGAGTGCTGGGAAAACGGCGTTTTGCAGGAGTCGCTCACTTTCTACAGCGACATTGTGAACGTGGCGTAAGGGAGCTTCAGCGCATATGAAACGCAAAAAATACCACCTTCCCCTTCCTCGGACCTTCCCGCATCCGGTCCGGCTGTTGGGGCGGTATACGGGGGGAGGTGAATTTTGAACGATGATTCTGTACCTGGCCATAAAACAGCGGTTGTATCACGCCGATATCGGCAGCTATACGGCCTACGGGCTGGCGGCCTGGGAGATCCCGCCGCTGCGCAGGAAGCCGGCCGTGTTCATCCCTGACGTTACGACCGACCGCCGCGAAGCCCGCCGCCTGGCACGGCTGTGTACTGTGGGCCAGCTTGACCCAAACCAGCTTTGCGATGTGGTGGAGGACGCCATTTCGTAAACGTTTGTAGTTGACCGCTGTCTGGCCCGGCGCGCAAGCCGCCGGGCGGACCGGCCCCGTCCCTCCCGCAGCCCTTGCGGGCATGTATTCCTTGTGTATCGAACCACGGCCCCGCCACATGGCGGGGCCGTTTTTTCGTGTTGGGAAATTCATTTTTGCGCGCCCGCGCGGTTGGCGGCGGGACCTGCGGCGGCGCGAACGCCACGGTTTTGAATCGCCGCGGTGCGGCGGGCGTGAACGCCCGCCCTACGGTGCCGGGCAAACCCCGCAGCCAACCGCAAACCCTGCCACACCGCAACCCTTGTAGGGGCCGATTCCATATCGGCCCGGTTTGCGGCGGCGCGGGGCTCCGCGGGCGGATATGGAATCCGCCCCTACGGACGGCGGCAAGGGCCTGCGACCAAACGGGAAGCCGCAACCCCTGCGATAGCGCAACCTCTGTAGGGGACGATGCTCGCATCGTCCCGCCGGGCTTGCCGCAACGCAGGGATCTGCGGGAGGGCCATGGCCCTCCCCTACACGCCGTGGCAAGCGCCCGGCCAAACGGGGCGGCCGCGGCCAACCGGGCGAACGTAGGGCGGGATGCCCTCATCCCGCCGGGCTTGCGACGAGGCGGGGTTTGCGGGAGGGCCATGGCCCTCCCCTACACGCCATGGCAAGCGACCGGCCAGGCGGGGCGGAACGTGGGAGCCACCCCACCACTTTCCAAATAATAACACAGGCCGGGGGCTCCAAAACACGGCAGAGCCCCCGGGCCTTTTGATGCAAAAGAAGCGGTTTGGTTGCGAAATAAGCGCGAAAAAATGCCGCGCGGCGGACAAAGTCAAGACCACCCCTAAGAGGGGTGGCTTGACAAGCGGCCTAAGATCGTCGCTCTGGTTCGAGTTGCATAAGGGAGGACACGCTATGTATCTTGTCAAAATCTTAAATGCTGATCACCGTCCCGTCGATGTGGAAGTATCCCTTGAAATCTACCGCGTTTATGAGGAAAGCCGAAAGCAGGAAGAACGGCAGCGGTATGAGCGTCGGAAGCATATCGAAGGAAGGTCTTTTGATGATTGCCTGATGTTCGATCTGGCTACGGAGCCTTTGGAGGATACTGTCGAACGTCTGGAAACCTTGCTGGAAATCGGCCAGGTATTGGAGAAACTTCCTCCGTTGCAGCGGTGGCGTTTTATTCTCCATTTTTTCTACGGCTACTCTTATTCAGAGATAGCGAAAATGCAAGATTGCAATAAATCAGCGGTCATGCGTTCCGTGCAGTCGGCTCTGAAAAAAGTCCGGAAAAATGTTGCCGCGTAACTATCAACGATTGCCCATTTTCCCTCCTATATAGTGAAAGGGATTTTACAGAACCCCTTTGACTATGTACCTTGAAAAACAGCGGGCAATCCGCTCATAGTCAGTATTCAAGTTTTTGAGTGCTGCGTCGAGCATCGCATAGCACAAACGCCATAACCCCCTGCGGATGGTCAGAGCATCCGTCAATACGATAACATCAAAGGGGCCGAGCGGTTATTTGGTGGCTGATGACTGGCCTATGGTGGGCTGGAAAGTGCCAGGACGCGCAGCGCAAGGAACCGTGCCACTCACCGAAACTTACTGCGAATATGGTGCCAACCACCTATCGGCGGTATGCGGCGGCTTCAGCAGCCATCCGGCTGACCAACCCTGAACCGGCTTGAATATTCCCTGTATCGGGGGTGTGCCGATGGACAGTCCTGCTGTCCAGATAATACGATACAAAAAATAAAAGAAAAGCGGTGCTGCGTCGGACTAACTGGCGCAGCACTTCTTTGATTATAGAAAGGTGTGATGCAGCTATGGCGGAACAGAATAACCCCGCCATGATTACAGAAACGAAAATCAATGGCGTGACCTATATTGTTCATTCCAGCTTCAAAGAAGGCTGCACCGAAACAGCGGTGTCAAAGATGGCAAAGGTCTTAAAAAACGAATTGCGTGGCGATAAAAAGCGTTCATAAAAATTTTATCGC
>DWXD01000066.1 GCA_019119365.1 Candidatus Gemmiger stercoripullorum
TCGCGCGGCGCGCCATAAATGGCGCTTGCGCTCTGCGACCGCTGCCCCTGCTCCGCCTCGCTGTATCCGCCGCAGGCGGTGCTCGGCTCCGCAGCCCTTTGGAATCCCCTTCGACAAAATTTTACGGCAAACCGCGCACTCGTCGCTAACGCTCCTCGCACGCAATTTGCCGCAAAATTTCCCTGTCGGTGTCGCCGTCGTCGGCGCATGTCCGCCGACGGCGACAAATTTTTATTTTTTCGATCGTCTGCACCTGTGCGGGGGAAGGTTTCCCGTTCAGTTTTTGGTCAGGCGGAACAGATCGTCGCCGGCTTCGACCGTGCCTTCGGCCACGAGGTCGACGGCGGCGAAGTCGTCGCTGTTGGTGATGACCGTGATGACGACAGCCGGGTGCCCGGCGGCCGCGATCTTTTCAAGGTCCATCGTCAGCAGCAGCTGGCCTTTTTTGATCTTGTCGCCCAGCTTGACGTTGGCGGCAAAGCCTTCGCCTTTCATCTCGACCGTGTCCACGCCGACATGGATCAGCACTTCGGCGCCGTTGTCGCCCTGGATGCCCAGCGCGTGCAGCGTGTCCGGCGCCTGGGTGATCTCGCCGTCCAGCGGGGCGTAGACTTCGCCCACGGCCGGGTCGATGCCGCAGCACGGGCCCAGGATGCCCTGCGCGAACACCTCGTCCGGGATGTCCTGCATCGGCACGACGGCGCCCTTGGCGTCCGCCGCCACAAGCAGCGGGGCGGGGGCTTCGGCCTTCTTTTTGAATTTGTCAAAGAATCCCATGGTATATTCCTCCTAAATAAAATAATCTTGCTTACTCTTCCGGCGGCTGCGGGGCGGCGATCAGCCGCTCCACCGCGCGGATACCCTGCCAGGTGATCTGCGCCATGCGGGCGGTGGATTCCGGTTTGCCCTGCTGCAGCCACTGTTCAATGGCGCCAAAGCACCCCCGCACCGCAAAGGCGGTCAGGTAGCGCTGCTGCGCCGTGCTGCCGCCGGGGGCCAGGTAGCCCATGCACCGCGCGGCGATGACCCGCTGCAGGCGGACCACAAAGGCGGGGTCCCCGTGGGGGCCGAGCAGCGCCGCGCAGATCGCGTCGTTCTCGTCCAGGTATTCAAACAGCGCGAGCACGGCCGGGGGGATCTCGTCCGCGCCGCTGCCCAGGCGCGGCAGCAGCGCGTCCATAAAGCGGTTGAGCTGGGCGATCTGTTCCTCCTCGAGATGGTCGAGCAGTTCATAGATATCGCGGTAATGGAAATAGAAGGTCCCGCGGCTGACCCGGGCCAGCCGCGTGAGTTCGCGCACCGTGATCTGGCGCACCGGTTTTTCCGCCAGCAGCTGCACCAGCGCGCCGCACAGACGGCGGCGGGTGGCGCGCACGCTGCGGTTGGCTTCCCCTTTGGTATTCACGGCGGGCCCCCTTTGTATCTGTCTGCTTTCATACTAAGTGCGGCGGCGGTTTTTGTCAAGCGCTTTTCAGCGGCCGCGCAGCGTGCTATACTGGGGTGTATCCGAAAAATCCCCTGCCCTGTCTCATTCTGCTAAAAATCAGCGTCTGCCGCTTTGCAAAGGAAGGATGTTTGTATGCTGATCGACCGCGCGCGGGCCGCCCGCGCCTTTGCCGCGTATGTGCGCCCGTATAACAGCGCCGACCCCAAGGTGGCGCTCAAGATTAGCCACACCTACCGCGTGGCCGCGCTGTGCGAGCGCATCGCCCGCAGCCTGGCGCTGCCGCTGCAGGATGTGGACCTGGCCTGGCTGTGCGGGCTGCTGCACGATGTCGGCCGTTTTGAGCAGCTGCGGCGGTTCGGCACCTTCAACGACGCGCAGTCGATCGACCATGCGGCGGCCGGGGCCGATGTACTGTTTGAACAGGGCCGCGTGCGGGAGTATCTGGACGACGCCAGTGAGGACGCGCTGCTGCGCACGGCCGTGGCCTGGCACAGCGCCTACCGCCTGCCGCCGGACCTGGACGCGCGCACGCGGCGGTTCTGTGCGATCCTGCGCGATGCGGACAAGGTCGACATCCTGCGCGTCAACGTGGAGACGCCAATGGAGGACATCTACGGCGTGACGACCCGGGCGCTGCGCCGCTCGCCGGTGAGCCCGGCCGTGCTGGAGGCGTTTTACGCCCACCACGCCGTGCTGCGCAGCCTCAAGCAGTACCCGGCCGACCACGCCGTGGGGCACGCCTCGCTGGTGTTTGAGCTGGAATACCCCGAAAGCCTGCGCGCCGTGCGCGAGCAGGGGTATCTGTTCCGGCTGCTCGACTTCCCCACCGACCTGCCCGAGACCGCCCGCATCTTTGCCGCGCTGCGCGAACACATGCGCGCCTGGCTGGACGGACAGGCTGAGTATTCCGGGCGATTCTGAACCGCCATTCCGGTGACACAGTACTGCAAATCCGCCTTTTTGGATACCGCCGTTCTGGTTCATAGATACCGTGAATCCGGTTAATGAGTACCGTTTTCCTTTTATAATGTATCTATGCGCTTTAAAAAAATCAGTTTTTGAATCTTTTATATTTTTCTTTAATGTATATTGCAACGGTGTACAAAGGGAACATAATAAAAAACTTAATAATGGACTGCCAATCTTACACAAAGTACCGCCCAAACGAGACTACGGGCGGTATTTTTGTATCTTGGCGGAGAAAGGAGGAACTTCCCACG
>DWXD01000067.1 GCA_019119365.1 Candidatus Gemmiger stercoripullorum
CCAAGGAGGTGCTATAAAATGGCAGTACCCAAGAGAAAACAGTCCAAAGCCCGTCGTGACAAGCGCCGCTCCAATGTCTGGAAGCTGGAAGCCCCTACGCTGGTGAAATGTCCTCAGTGCGGCGAGCTGAAAGTGCCCCATCAGGTTTGTGGCAAGTGTGGCTACTATAAGGGCCGTGAAGTCGTGAAGGTCAGCAAAGAGGCCTGAGCGAAGGTTTCAGAACAGGGAGGGGGCGCAGCCCTCTCTTTTTCTTTTTGCCGTTCTATGGTATAATAACCGCAAAGCGGTTATTATACCATTTTTGCGCAACGGCTCGCCGTTCTGGCTTAACGCCAGCCCGGCAACCGCCTTTTGATGCGCAATTATACCATTCCGCTGCGCTTCATGGTATAATAGCCGCAAAATGGCTATTATACGTTTTTTGCGCAGCTGTTCCGCCCCGGCTGGGCGTTAGACCAAATTGTAGAAAAGGAGGGTCCGCGATGGCCTTGACTGTACAGAGCGTTGCCCCCGGCAGCCCGGCACAGCGCCTTGGCCTTGCGCCGGGCTGCCGCCTGCTGGCCGTTGACGGCAACGAGCTGTTCGACGCGCTGGATTATCAGTACTATACGGCCGCGCCGCGCTTTGCGCTCACTGTTTGCCAAAATGGCGCGCAGCAGACCCTGACGGTCGAAAAGGCGGAGTATGAGCCGTTCGGCTGCGACTTTAAAACCTACCTTGCCGATGAAAAGCACAGCTGTGACAACCACTGCATGTTCTGCTTCATCGACCAGCTGCCGCCGGGGCTGCGCGAACCGCTCTATTTTAAGGATGACGACGAGCGGCTTTCCTTTTTGTACGGCAACTATATCACGATGACCAACCTCAGCGAGAGGGAAGTGGAGCGCATCGTCAAGATGCACATCAGCCCGATCTTTATTTCGGTGCACACGACCAACCCGGCCCTGCGCGTGCGCATGATGGCCAACAAGCGCGCGGCGGACACACTGCGATACCTGGATGTGTTTGCCCAAGCGGGCATCGAGATGAACTGCCAGCTTGTTTTGTGCCGCGGCATCAACGACGGCGACGAGCTGCGCCGTACCCTCGACGATCTGCTGGCGCTGTGCCCGCAGGTGTGCAGCATCGCAGCGGTCCCCGCCGGGGTGACGAACTACCGCGACAAACTCTACAAGCTGACCCCCTATGACGCGGCGAGCGCGGCGGAAACACTGGATATTCTTGAAAGCTACAGCCGTCGCTGCCGTGAACAATTCGGGAAAAGCATCGTCTATCCCAGCGACGAATGGTATCTGACTGCCGGGCGCAGCGTGCCGCCGGCAGAGTTTTATGATACCTTTGACCAGCTTGAGGACGGCGTGGGCATGTGGCGCAAGTATCACGACACATTTTTGGAGGAGCTGGCCCGCCCGCGCAGCCTGGTGATCCCGCGCAGGCTCGACGTCGTCACCGGTACGCTGGCCGCCCCGCTCATCACCGAGATGGCGCAGCGCGCCCGGCAGAAATACCCCGGCGTGCAGGTCACGGTCCATGCCGTCGAAAACCGCTTTTTCGGCGGCAATGTCAGCGTGGCCGGTCTTGTGACAGCCACCGATATCATCGCCCAGTGCAAAGGCAAGCTGCAGAGCAGGCTGCTGGGCGTGCCCGAAGTGATGCTGCAGGATGAAGGGGACCGTTTCCTCGACGATGTGACGCTGCCGCAGCTGGAACAGGCGCTCGGCTGCCGCGTGGTTGTGATCCCGTCCGACGGCGCGGGCTGCTGCCGCGCCTATCTGGGCACGCGCATCCTCAAGCCGCGCCGCACGCAGCCGGCGCCCCCGACAGGAAAGGAGACATGACCGCATGGCAAAACCGATTGTGGCCATTGTGGGCCGCCCCAATGTGGGGAAATCCACGATCTTCAACAAACTGACCGGCCAGCGCATCGCGATCGTGGAAGATACGCCCGGCGTTACCCGCGACCGCATCTTCTGTGACTGCGAATGGTGCGGGCATAAATTTCTGCTCGTCGACACCGGCGGTATCGAGCCGCATATTGACGACGGCCTGCTGCTGCACATGCGCCAGCAGGCGCAGATCGCGATCGACTCGGCCGACTGCATTGTCATGGTCGCCGACCTGCGCGCGGGCGTGACCCCGCAGGACCGTGAGATCGCCGGGATGCTGATGCGCAGCGGCAAGCCGGTGGTGCTGGCCGTCAATAAATGCGACAAGATCGGCGAACCGCCGATGGAGCTGTATGATTTTTACTCGCTCGGCCTTGGCGACCTTGTACCGGTTTCGGGTGTGCACGGCCATGGGACCGGCGACCTGCTTGACGCCGTCTGTGCGAACCTGCAGTTCGACGACGCCGAGGAGGAGGACGAGGACCGTATCCCGGTGGCCGTTATCGGCCGCCCCAACGTCGGCAAATCCAGCCTCATCAACCGCATCCTGGGCGAGGAGCGCCTGATCGTCGCCAACGAGGCGGGCACCACGCGCGACGCTATCGACACCGAGGTCGAAAACCAGTATGGCCGATTTATCTTTACCGATACGGCCGGCCTGCGCAAAAAGGGCAAGGTGGAGGAAGGCGTCGAGCGGTTCAGCGTGCTGCGCAGCCTTGCGGCGGTGGAGCGCAGCCGTGTCTGCGTCATCATGATCGACGCGACAGTCGGCTTTACCGAACAGGATTCCAAAGTGGCCGGGTATGCGCATGAGCAGGGCAAGGCCTGTATCATCGCAGTCAACAAGTGGGACGCCGTTGAAAAGGACAGCTATACGATGGACCGTATGCGCAAGGAGCTGGAAGAGTCTTTCAGCTTTATGTCCTACGCGCCGATTCTGTTCATCAGCGCCAAGACCGGCCAGCGGCTGGACAAGCTGTTTGAGACGATCCACTTTGTCGATGTGCAGAACGGCACGCGCATCCCGACCGGTGCGCTCAACGAGATGCTGGCGCGCGCCACGGCCCGGGTACAGCCGCCTTCAGACAAAGGCAAGCGGCTCAAGATCTTCTACATCACCCAGAGCTCGACCCGCCCGCCGACGTTTGTCTGCTTTGTCAACCAGAAAGCTCTGTTCCATTTTTCGTATCAGCGCTATATCGAAAACCAGATCCGTGAGAACTTCGGCCTGACCGGTACGCCGATCCGCATGATGGTGCGCGAACACGGCGACGGTTCGGCGCGGTAAGGCAAAAAGGGGAGGAATCCATATGTCGTTGCAACTGATCGGAGCCAGCCTGCTGGCTGCGCTGGAAGGCTATGTCTGTGGCAGCATCGTCTTCGGTATCCTGATTTCCAAGCTGTTTTTCCATGACGATGTGCGCACCCACGGCAGCGGTAGCGCCGGCATGACCAACATGCTGCGCACTTACGGCATCCCGGCCGGGGCGGCCACCGCCATCGGCGATGTGGCCAAGGGCGCGGTGGCCGTGTTCATCGGCGAGTGGATCTTTACGCTGCTGGCGCCGGACCTGGGCCCGGCCTGCGGCGCGTATCTGGCGGCGATCTTTGCGGCCGTCGGCCACATGAAACCGGTGTGGTTCAGCTTCAAGGGCGGCAAGGGCGTGCTTGTCTGCGGCGGCGCGATCCTGGCGCTGCAGCCGCTTGTCTTCCTGGCGCTGCTCGTCATCTTCCTGATCGAGTTTGCCATCACGCGCATCGTTTCGCTGGGCAGCATCATCCTGGCGGCCATCTACCCGGTGCTGACCATCTGCTACTGGGTGTGGCAGGGGGCGGATCTGTTCACGCTTGTGTATATCGGCGTCTGCAGCGTGATCATGGCGCTGATGGTCATCTACATGCACCGCTCGAACATCCAGCGCCTGCGCGCGGGTACCGAGTATCGCTTTGGCGAAAAGAAAAACAGAGAATAAACGGCAAAATAAAAAGGCCGGTACGGCGAACCCTGCGCCCGTACCGGCCTTTTTTTGTATGTGCTTTGGGGAAACGCTTATACGCGGACCATATCGCGCGTGATCTCGCGGATTGTGTGCGCGCCGCACATGGCCATCGTATCCGCAAGCTCAGCCTGCAGTTTGTCGACATAAGCCTTGACGCCTTCGGCCCCGCCGCCGTAAACAGCGGTCACGAACGGCCGCGCGATCAGCACGGCGTCTGCGCCAAGCGCCAGCGCGCGGAACACATCCAGACCGCTGCGGAGGCCGCCGTCCACCAGAACAAGCGCGCGGCCGTGCACGGCCTGCACGATCTCGGGCAGGACTTCGGCGGTGGAGGGCGTGCCGTCCAGCACGCGGCCGCCGTGGTTGGAAACAATGACCCCGGCAGCCCCGGCCTCAAGCGCCTTTTCAGCGCCGCGCGCCGTCATTACGCCCTTGACGAGAAACGGCACCCCGGCCGCCGCGATGATGCCGCGCAGCTCTTCCACCGTTTTGCTGCCTGCGGGCGGGGTAAGATTTTTCAAAAACGGAAGCCCTGCGGCGTCGATGTCCATGGCGGCGGCGAACGCGCCGGAATCCCGCACCATCTGCATCTTGCCGGCAATCGTGGCGGCGTCCCACGGTTTGACGGTCGGCACGCCGAAACCCTCAGCCGCGCCGATGGCCTTGCAGGCGGCGGTCATGACGGCGGGGTTCGTGCCGTCGCCGGTAAAGGCCAGGATGCCCGCTTCACGGCAGGCCGGGATCAAAAGATCGTTATAGGCCAGATCGTCATACTTGCTGCCATAGTGCAGCTGTACGGCGCCAACCGGCCCGGCAAAGACAGGCAGGCGGAACCGCCGCCCCAGCAGCGTGCAGCCGGTGTCCGGCTCGCCCCCGGCGCACAGGGTGTCCATGTTGACGCGGATGTTCTGCCAGGCGCCGTAGTTGCGTATGGCGGTATCGCCGGTCCCTTTTGCGCCGGGGCCGGGGATCGTGTTGCGGCAGGCGCGGCCGTCGCACACAGGGCAGGCTTTGCACGGGCCCATCTGGCCGCGCGCGTTTTCAAGTACTTCCTGGTAGGTCATAACAAGAAACTCCTTACAAGCTCGTTCGCCGGTCAGTCTTCCAAGCTGAAATCCTCCGGCTCAAAATGCGGCAATTCCTGCCGCCGCGGCGTGCGCAGCAGCGGGTCGTACAGGAAATTCCGGCAATGGAAATAGGGGGAAACGACCCCGCGGCGGCGGCACAGCACCATGCGCTGGTCCGGGGCCGGGCTGCCGTGGGCGCAGTAAGCGCAGGCCGGGCTGATCTTGGCCCCGTAGAACGTCTTTTTGAACACAGCGCACCCTCTCCCTCACATAAATCATTCTGCCTTATTATAGTTTTTTTGTGCGGTTTTGTAAAGAACGGCGCAAAAGAAGCAGAAAACGGTCACCGCCGTATCGGGCGACAGGCGGTTCATGGCCACAACGCGCGGAGCCAGGCTGGAATATACCGGCTGTGCCCGCGGCAGAAGCGGCAGGCAGAGGCGGACAAGGAGCTGAAAAAGCCCAAAGTGCACAAGGCGGGAAACAAAAAGCAGCCGCAGCGGCACACATCCCTGCAGAATGCCCTGCATCTGCACATAGACAGAAAAGCCCAGCAGGCTCAGGCAGGCGCAGCAGCCGTACAGCGCCGCCGCGCCGCCGCGCGCCGCAAGATCGGCGCAGCCGGCGCTGATCTCCAGCGCGGCGCTCAGCAGCGGCGGCAGGCCGGGCGGCAGAAAGCGGGAGACCACACCGCTGATCGTGCGGAAAAATACCACACAGCCGCACAGGTGCAGGCAACTGTCGGCCGCCTGTGAAACGGCGTCTGAAAAACTGCTTTGCTGCGGCGGGCGCGGCGAAGTGGGCAGCGGGCCCCTGTGCTTTTCTTGCGGGCGCAGCCAGGGGGCGAGCAGCGCGGCGCAGAGCAGGTTGGCCGCCAGCTGCAGCGCGTACAGCGCTACGCCGGCGGCAACCGAGCCAAGCAGCTGCCCACCCACACAGCCAATGACGAACCCTGGGCTGGAGCAGCAGCCCAGGACCAGAAACCGCTGGGCCCGGGCGTTGTCCAGCCGCCCGCCCCGGCGCAGCGCAGCGGTATTGTGCGCGCAGACGGCATAGCCGCCCAGCCAGGAGGAACCCAACGCAAACCAGAGCCCCCGGCCGGGCAGGTTGGCTGTCAGCCAGCTGCACAGAACAAGAAACGGAAACAGCGCAGGCAGCAGGGTATAGAGGCAGAGCGAGACCCCCTGCCGGAATGACTGCGCGGCTGCCTGCGGCTGGGCCAGGCAGGCGGCGCCAAGGGCCAGGGCGGCGAGCAGGCAAGCGCCGCGGCCCAAACGGGTTTTGTTCATAACGGGCCCCCTTTTGCTATATATTTGGGGTGACGCAGCAAAGGGGGCATGGCATGAAACGGGGATACCGCCGCCCGGCCGCCGGGCCAAAAAGAGAGACGCCGCAGCCCAAAAGGCTGTTTGCCCAGCCGGAGAAGGATTTCTACCGTTTGCCGGACCTTGTCATCCGCGGCGGAATGGTCGTGACGGATGGCTGCCGCCGCATACTGGACCTGACCCCGCAGAAGATATCGCTGGATATGGGGGCGGCGGTCATTACATTGTATGGGGAAAACCTGCGGATAGAATCGCTGGCCCGCCGCCGCCTGCTGGCGGCCGGAACGGTACGGCGCATCGAACTGGAAAAGAAATGGAAAGGGGGCGGCGGATGAAGCACGCGGGCGGCTGGCCGGGGGATGTTGTGTACATCGAGGTGAGCGGGCCCCGGGCGCAGCACTTTTTTGCACAGGCAGCCGGGGCCGGGCTGCGGCTGGCAGACATCTATTGCGCCGGGGCGGGCTACCGTGCGCGGGCCCGCGGGGCGGAACTGGAAAAGCTGCGCGCCGTGGCGGCGGCGGGTGGCTGGCAGCTGTGCGTTGCCGCGCGCCGCGGGCTGGGCGTGCGGTGCGCGTTTTTTCTGCGCCGGCCGGGGCTGCTGGTGGGGGCGGCGCTGTTTTTGTGCCTTGTGCGGTGGTTGCCCGGCTTTGTATGGCAGATCGACTTCGGCAGTTTGGATGCGGCGGCACAGCAACAATTCCGCGCCGTGCTCGCGCAGCACGGCGTCTGGGAAGGCGCCTGGCTTGCGCAGCAAAAGCTGCAGGCCGCGCAGGATGCGCTGGACAGCGCCATGCAGGGGCTTGGCTGGGTCAGCCTCAACTTTGCCGGGGGCTGCCTTTTTGTGGAGCAGACCGTGCGGGATATCCAGCCGGTGCAGCAAGACCCGCCGGCCGGGGCGCTCTACGCCAAAGCGGGCGGGCAGGTCGTGTCGGTGCTTTTGCAAAGCGGCTTTGCCAGCGTGGAACCGGGGCAGTATGTGGCGCAGGGGCAGCTGCTGGCCAACGGCCAGAAAGCGGACCGCCAGGGCGATGCGGTCGAACAGGCGGCGGCCGGGCAGGTCATCGCGCGTATGGAAAAAAGTTATACTGCCGTGCAGCCGCTTGCGCAGCAGGCGCGCCTGCTGACCGGCCAGAGCGCGGAACAGACGGTCTGGCATGTTCTGGGCCGGACGTTCGGCGGGGCAGAAAATACAGAGGAAAAAGAAGCGGGCGCCCCGGGAGACGGCGCGCTCTGCCAGACAATATGGGAGCCGCTGCATCTGGGGCGCATCGCGCTGCCGGCCGCGGTGTGCAGGACCAGCTATTGGATGACAGAGACCCATACACTGAACTACACGCCGGAAACGGCGGCGGCCATGGCAAAGCGGGCGTGCCGCCTCCAGCTTTTGCAGGAGTTCCCCGGTGCACAGCTGGAGCGGGAGAGCGCCGAAATCGAACAGACGCAGCAGGGCATGCAATGCACGGTGCGGTATACGTTCTGCGCGGACATTGCGCAGCCCGGCGAGGTGCACCCGCTTGCGCAGGACACCGGCGGCTGACATTGGCCGTGCAAACGAAAAACGGCGTCCGCCATTTGGGCGGACGCCGTAGCGTGAAAAAGTCATGATTCGGGCAGGTGCTCTTCCACATAAGCCTGCAGCCGGTCAAAAGTTTCGGGGCTGAGGTCATGTTCGATGCGGCAGGCGTCCCGGGCGGCCGTCTCGGCGCTGACGCCCAACGCCAGCAGAAAGCGGGTCAGCAGTTTGTGCCGCCGGTAGATGCGCTCGGCGATTTCCAGCCCCGGCGCTTCCAGCGTGATCGCGCCGCTGCCGTCCATTGAGATATACCCGGCCTGGCGCAGGTTTTTCATGGCCACGCTCACGCTCGGCTTGGAAAACCCCAGCTCGTTGGCGATGTCGATCGAATGGACCTCGCCCTTTTTTTCCCGGATCATGAGTATTTTTTCAAGATAATCTTCTGCGGATTGGTGGATCTTCAAAAATATCGCCTCGCTTTTGTATAACGGCCGCCTGGGGTGGGGATGGAAAAATCCCCGGCGCGTTTGATTTGCCTTGCTTTGTTCAATATATCCTAGATTAGCACAAACTAACTAAAATTGCAATAAAACTATTGACATTTGCGGGTCGGGGTGGTAAACTGCAGTTGTTCAAGCGGTTAGCAAGGTCTAACCGCTGATTCAAAGCTCAAAAGTTAGCCGTAGCTAACACTTCGGAAAGTCGGAAAGAAGGTGCTTGCATGATGCCGCTTACGCTGGCCAAAGCCGGGGAAAGCTGCGTGATCCAAAAGATCACCGGCCGCGACGAAGTCCGCCAGCATCTGGCGGAGCTGGGCTTTGTGGTGGACGCACAGGTCATGGTGGTCAATGAGATCGCCGGGAACCTGATCGTCCAGGTCAAACAAAGCCGGATCGCGCTGGACCGCACAATGGCCAACCGGATCATGGTCGGCTGACAGGCAACGCGCGGCGCGCGTTCTGCCATCGCTTCCGTTCAGATCAAACAGAAGGAGGAATCCGCATGAAAACATTGAAAGAGGTCAAGGTCGGCGAGACAGCCACGGTTGCCCGCGTGCGCGGCGAAGGACCGGTACGCCGCCGCATCATGGATATGGGCCTGACCAAAGGGGTTGAGGTCTATGTGCGCAAGGTCGCGCCGCTGGGCGACCCGATAGAACTCAATATCCGCGGCTATGAGCTCAGCATCCGCAAGGCGGACGCGGAGATGGTCGAAGTCCAGTAACGGCGGTAACTTTTTGACCGGTTGACCCGATCAAAAAGACCGCCTGATTTTCCGGCCAAAAGTTAGCTGGTGCTAACTTTTGGCAAGCCAAGAAAAGGGGTAATCGTTTATGGCAATCAAGATCGCGCTGGCCGGTAACCCGAACAGCGGCAAGACCACTTTGTTCAATGCGCTGACGGGTTCCAACCAGTATGTCGGCAACTGGCCCGGCGTTACGGTGGAAAAGAAAGAAGGCCGCCTGAAAGGGCAGAAGGACGTCATCGTCCAGGACCTTCCCGGCATCTACTCTCTTTCGCCGTACACGCTGGAGGAGGTCGTCTCCCGTACCTATCTGGTCGGCGAAAAGCCGGACGTCATCCTCAACATCATCGACGGCACCAACATCGAACGCAATCTTTATCTGACCACCCAGCTGATCGAACTGGGCATCCCGGTCGTGATGGCGGTCAACATGATCGATCTTGTGCGGAAAAACGGCGATAAGATCGACCTGAAAAAGCTCGGCGCTCAGCTGGGCTGCCGGGCGGTGGCCATCAGCGCGCTCAAGGGCGAAGGCGCAACCGAAGCGGCGGAACTGGCGGTCGCGGCCGCCAGGGAGGGCCGCGCAGGGGAGCTTCCCCATGTGTTCACCGGCAGCGTGGAACATGCCATCGCCCACATCGAGGAGAGCATCCAGGGGCATGTGGATGAACGTTTCCTGCGCTGGTACGCGGTCAAACTGTTTGAGCGCGATGAAAAAGTGCAGCAGGAGCTGCAGCTGGACCAGCAAACGCTGGCGCATATCGGGGCGCACATTGCCGACTGCGAGAAGGAAATGGACGACGATGCCGAAAGCATCATCACCAACCAGCGTTATGCCTACATCAATAAGGTCGTAACGGCGGCGGTGCACAAGCAGGACCACGCCGGGAACATGACCGTATCGGATAAGATCGACCGCGTGGTCACGAACCGCATTGCGGCGCTGCCCATCTTTGCCTGCGTGATGGCGCTGATCTATGCCATCGCTATGGGAGGTTTCCCGATCTCGATCGGTACCATGGCCACCGACTGGACCAACGATGTGCTGTTCGGGGAGATCGTACCCCCGGCCGTGCAGGGCTTTATGGAAAGCGTCGGCTGCGCGCCGTGGCTGACCGGTCTTGTCGTGGACGGCATTGTGGCCGGTGTCGGCGCGGTGCTGGGCTTTGTGCCGCAGATGCTCGTTTTGTTCCTGCTGCTCTCGATCCTGGAAGATATCGGCTACATGGCCCGTATCGCCTTTATTATGGACCGCATCTTCCGCAAATTCGGCCTTTCCGGCAAGAGCTTTATCCCGATGCTGGTCGGCACCGGCTGCGGTGTGCCCGGCGTCATGGCTTCCCGCACCATCGAAAACGATCGTGACCGCAAAATGACCATCATGACCACCTGCTTCATCCCCTGCGGTGCCAAGATGCCCATCATCGGCCTGTTTGCGGGCGCGCTGTTTGGCGGCAGCTTCCTGGTCGCGGTCTCCGCTTACTTTATCGGCGTGGCGGCCATCGTCATCTCCGGCATCATCCTCAAGAAAACAAAGCTGTTCGCAGGCGACCCGGCGCCGTTCGTCATGGAGCTGCCCGCCTACCACATTCCGGCCTGGGGCAATGTGCTGCGCGCTACCTGGGAACGCGGCTGGTCTTTCATCAAGCGCGCGGGCACCGTTATTCTGGCCTCTTCGGTCGTGCTGTGGTTCCTGCAGGGCTTCGGCTTTACGGACGGCGCGTTCGGCATGGTGGAGGATAACAACACGAGCCTGCTCGCAGCGATCGGCGGCGTGGTCGATATCGTTTTTGCCCCGCTCGGCTTCGGCACCTGGCAGGCGACGGTCGCCACCGTCACCGGCCTGATCGCCAAGGAAAACGTCGTCTCCACATTTGCGGTCCTGTTCAACTATGCGGGCGAAGTCTCCGAGGAAGGGGAAGAAATCTGGGGCATGGTCGCCGATTTCTTCACGCCGCTCACCGCTTACAGCTTCATGGTCTTTAACCTGCTGTGCGCGCCGTGCTTTGCCGCTATGGGCGCGATCAAACGCGAGATGAACAACGGCAAATGGACCGCCATTGCCATCGGCTATATGTGCCTGCTGGCTTACTGCACTTCGCTCGTCATCTATCAGATCGGCGGTCTGTTCACCGGCGAAACGGCCTTTGGCCTCGGGACCGTCGCCGCGCTCGCGATCCTCGCCGCGGTGCTTTATCTGCTGTTCCGCCGCAACAAATACCAGGACAAATAAACACGCCTGAAAGAGCCTTTGCGCAAAAAAAGGAGCCAAACCATGTGGAATGCATTGCTTGAAAGTTTGCCTACGATCATCGGCTCGGTGATCGTTTTCGGAACGGTGGGAGCGATCCTTTATAACGGCTATCGCAACCACAAGCGGGGCAAACACGCCTGTTCCTGCGGGGGTGGCTGCGGCAGCTGCGCAGGGTGCGGGCTGTGCCACCCGGCGCAGGGCAAAAAGCCGTGACGGCCCGCTTGCACACTACGAAAAGAGAAGGCGAACAGCATGTTTTTGTCGGATACGAACCTGCGCTATTTGTTTGTGATTGATGATATCGCCCGCAAAAAGGCGGCTGTCTCCTCGATGGAAGTTGCCCAGGCGCTCGGGGTGACAAAGCCATCAGTGGCCCGCGTGCTTGAATCCTTAATGGAGCGGGGGCTGGTGGTCAAAGAGCGCTATGGCAAAGTTTACCTGACCGACCGCGGCGCCTTTACGGCGCGTTACTATCACGACATCGTCCGGCGCATCTTTCATTCGTTTCCGGAAATGCCGTTCCCGCTGACCGAAGAACAGAAATATGGCGCCGCCTGCGCTATGGCGGCAGCGCTGCCGGTCGAGGATTACCGGCAGCGGTATGACCGCGTGTTTGGTGCAGAAACGGACGAAACGGAATAAGGGGGCACGGGATGGAAGCAATCCTGTTCGCGCTGGCGGTCGCATGCGGCGTATTGCTTGTTAAAGCGGCGGCGCGGGCTGTTTCGCGCCGCAGGCGCGGCGGGGGACCGCGGCGAAAAAAGATAAGCCAAAAGAGATAAAACGCAACAGCCAGCGGCCGGAGGGCGGACAAAGTTGTCCGCCCTCCGGCCGTTTCTTGACATAGAAACGGCCCCCATGCTACAATGCACAGGGAAAAAACAGGGGGAGGCAAGGGCGATGGTTGACCAGTTTGCACGCACGCAGGCCCAGTTTGGAGCCCAGGCGATGGAGCGCTTGTACCATGCGCGGGTCGCGGTGTTCGGCGTCGGCGGCGTCGGCGGCTATGCGGTTGAAGCGCTGGCGCGCAGCGGCGTCGGGGCGCTCGACCTGATCGACGACGACAAAGTCTGCCTGACCAACCTGAACCGGCAGATCATCGCCACCCACGATACCCTGGGGCAGTATAAGGTCGACGCGTTTGCCGCGCGCATTGCCGCCATCAACCCGGCGGCGGTCGTGCGTACCTATAAAGTGTTTTTTGGCCCGCAGACGGCGGATCAGTTTGATTTTTCCAGCTATGATTATGTCGTCGATGCGATCGATACAGTCAGCGCCAAGGTGGAGCTGGCCGTCCGCGCCCAGGAGGCGGGCGTGCCGGTCATCAGCTCGATGGGGGCTGGCAACAAACTGGACCCCACCGCATTTGTTGTGACGGATCTGTACAAGACCTCGGTGTGCCCGCTTGCGCGCGCAATGCGCACGCTGTGCCGCAAGCGCGGCGTGCGGCAGCTGAAGGTCGTATATTCGCAGGAACAGCCCACGGCAGGCGCTGCCCCCGTCGGCGGTGCGCTGGATTCGGCGCGCGGCGGCCCTGCGCGCCGCCAAAGCCCGGCGTCCAACGCTTTTGTCCCGCCGGTAGCGGGCTTGATCCTGGCCGGGGAGGTCATCCGGGATTTGGCGGGGCGCCCGCGCGGATAAAATTGTGAAAGGCAGAGAGAAAGGGGAGAGCCAATGGCCCGCGAACTGCAGCCATATGAGCAGATCGAGCGCAGCCTGATCAAAAAATACCGCAAGCAGCTGTGGAACCCGTTCATCGCCGCTGTCAAGCGGTATGAGCTGGTTAAAGAAGGGGACCGCATCGCCGTATGCATTTCCGGCGGTAAGGACTCGATGCTGCTGGCCAAGCTGATGCAGGAGCTGCACCGTCACAGCGAGGTCCCGTTTGAGCTCTCTTTTCTTGTGATGGACCCCGGCTATGCCCCGGCCAACCGCCAGAAGATTCTGGACAATGCCGAACGGATGCACATCCCGATCCATGTGTTTGAGACGGATATTTTTACGGTGGCGTATGAAACCGACCGCAACCCCTGTTATCTGTGTGCGCGCATGCGCCGCGGACATCTGTATAAACAGGCGCAGGCGCTGGGCTGTAACAAAATCGCGCTGGGGCATCACCTCAACGATGTGATCGAGACCGCTGTCATGAGCATGTTTTACGGCGCGCAGCTGCAGACGATGCCGCCCAAACTGCACAGCAGGAACTTCCCCGGCATGGAGCTCATCCGTCCGCTGTACTGCATCAAGGAGGCGGATATCATCGCCTGGGCGCGTTATCACGGCCTTTCCTTCCTGCAGTGTGCCTGCCGCCTGACTGCGCGCAGCGATGAACCGGGCGTTTCCAAGCGGCAGGAGGTCAAGCAGCTGATCGCTGTCTTAAAGAAGGAAACGCCCAACATTGAGGACAACATCTTCAGCAGCCTGCACGCCGTCTGCCTGGACACGATGCCGGGCTACCGCGCCCGCGGTGTGGACCACAGCTTTCTGGAAAATTATGCGGAGCGGGAACGGACTGCGGAAGAAATATAATACATGGTTGTGAAAAACACTGCCGCCGGACAAAGTCCGGCGGCAGTGTTTGCCATATGGGAAAGGAATCAGGAAAGGGCCTCGAAATAGATGGGCCCGACGACGGCCTCACAGCCGGGGTCAAACGTTAACAGAAGATAACAATCTTCGCATGCCGGGGCCTGCAGCGTGACTTCGGCATTGCCGGAAGGAACGTCGCTTTCGGCCAGCAGTGTATCCCCCTGCCACAATTGCAGCTTGCCGATGGCTCCGGCAGCGGCCTCGCTCTCGCAGGTCAGCGTGATTTGGGCCGCCGTGTGGATCACAATCGAAGGGGAACGCAGCGCCTCCCCGCCCGTCGGGTCAGTATGCAGGCGGCGTTGGGCGTCGATTTCTCCTTGATAGGAATACCAGCTGGTGACCTTGGGCGAGTGTGAAGTTGTGTCAGGATAGTCGATGCTTTCGCTTCCAAAGGGCAACCCGGCCACGCCGTCTACAAGCGGGGCACTGGTTGTCTGGAAAACAATATAACCGGAAGCACGGCCGACCTCGACACACAGGTTGGCCAGATAGTCCGGCAAAGACGCAAGGCCAGCTTCTATCGTACAGACGACAGCTGCCGGTTTGTCATAAGAAAGACCATCCGTATCGGCCAGATACCCATCCCAGGTGGAAATGACCGGCTCGCTTTCCTCCATTGCCAGCAAAGTGATATATCGGTGGGAGGGATCAAGCGCACCGCAAATCTCGGTCGTGCCGCTGCCTGCGGCAACGATCACATCCTCCACGTCCATGGTGTTGATAATGCCGCAGATCTCGCGCTCGGGGCCGTTGATGCCAAAGGTGCCGTCAGGCTGCCAGATATCCTGCACGGCGTTCCAGTTGACCAAAAAGGCAAACGCCACTGCCATGGCTGTGCCAGCTCCGGCGGCGGCCCGGTGCAGGCGCAGCGGCCTGGCTGTCAGCACAGGGATCACAAAAAATGCAAGGATGATGAGCGGGACGGCGCCGATCAGATGATAACGATACTCAAAATACTTGTCGCCATAGCGTGTGTTTGTGGCCAACAAAACAGCCAGATTCCACCAGAAAACAGCGACAAGATAGCGCGCCGGGTGCAATACGGCAGGTAATGAACCGGACAGGGCGCGAACCGAGAACCACACGGCCAGCGCCAGTAAGGCGGCGGCCAGCAGCATGCGCAGAAGCGTGGAAATACCGTCAAGACTGAAGACAGGCAAACTTTCATTGGGTACAGCTCCGAACAGGCGGAAAAAGCCGATCAGGCAGTTTGCGGCATTGTCGCGGATGGTATCCAGCCTGTTGAGCTCCATAGAGGAAGCGTTGGAGGCGATGCCGAGAAGATGCTGCTGGAAAAGCCCGGTCAGCGTTGCCGCTGCGCTGCCGAAAAGGCAGGCAAGGCGGTATGGCGTGGCCCGCAGACGGCTTTGCAGCCATTCGTAGATCGCCAGGCACAGGACGGGCGCCAACCCGCAGGCGGCCACATAGATGCCGCTGGAAAGCGCTGTCAACCAGCACCCGGCCAGGTAAAGAACAAGCAGCGCCCAGTCACGGCGGCGCGGGCGTTCCGGCGCCAGCAGCAGAACGATGAGCAACAGCGGCAGCATGACCTTGAACGCATACTGGGAAGCGTTCAGGAACAGCATGTTCCAGTAACCAAGGATATAGAACTCGTAAGGCAGCAGAACTGCCAGAATGGTGAGAGAGGCTTTGGCAATGCTGCCGCCCATGCGGCGGACCAGGGTATAGAGCAGAGCGGCCCACCCGGCCAGCAGGATCACATTCCCGCACCAGAAGGCCAGGATCGGGTTGCGCGTTAATCCGTAAAACGGCAGCGCCAATATCGTTGTACAGTCCACTTCCATTGTGGTGATGTACTGCCAATCCGGCACAGCCAGCGTGCCGGACTCCCATATCGCCATCATATGGGTAAAGACTTTGCCGGCGTCGTTGTCGATCGTTGCGCCGCCTGCCTTCCAGGACACGGCGCACAGAAATACGATCTGCGCCGCGGCCAGAAAAAGCCAAAAGATGTTTTTTAAAGATACTTTTCCGGATCTCAATGGTCATTGCCTCCACGAAAAAAGGAAATAGGGTACCTGTATTCTAGCATGCAGCGGGGGTCGTTTACAAGCCGCCGCGCAGCTGCTGGGCGTGTTTTTGCAATATTTCTTCCCGGCTCAGGCCGTACTTGCGGGCGATGTCTCTGGCGTAGCTCAAGCCGTCCGGCGTTGTGCGCAGCACACGGTAGCTGCGGGTACCGTCGGACACGCTCTGCATCTGCGCCACGAGGTTATCCAGTTTGCCGGGTCCGACGCTCAATTCCCGCACGCGCTGGGTCAGCTCATGGATGTGGGTCACATACACCCCGCCGCAGCCGATCTCGCTGATGGCGGACAGAACTTCCCCGGCAATATAACTGCCCTCCAGCAGGCTTGTGGAGCTGAAACTCTCATCCATCAAAAACAGGCCGGTGTCACGCAGGCGGGGCAAAATCGCGCTGATGCGCGCGCATTCGCTTTCAAGGCGTCCTTTGCCGTAGTTGTCCTCGTCCGATGTAGGGAAGTGGGTGTAGATGCCGGTGACGGGGCTCATCTCGGCGCGCTCGGCCGGGACAGGCAGCCCCAGCTGAAAGAGCGCCTGCGCCATGCCGATCGAGTAGCAGAAGATCGACTTGCCGCCGTGGTTGGGGCCGGTAACAAGGTAAAAGCGGCCGTTTTCATCATAATCAAAATCATTGGCGACGATCGGCTCGCCGCTGACCTTCAGCGCCAGCATCGGGTTGTAAACATTGTGCAGGTGCAGCGCGCGGTCCTGGACCGGACGGATCACCGGGCGGCAGAAGCGGCAGCCGTGCGCGCGCAGTTCCAGAAGAAAATGCACGGCCGCCGACAAAAAGCGCAGATCGTCCATCAGCTCTACAAAAAAGCGGGTCTCGTCGTGATAATACTGGTTGATGACCGGCTCCCAGCTGCGGATGACCTTGGCAAACACAACATCCAGCGCACGGTGCACGGCGCTGTCCAGCGCCTGGCGCTCGTCGTCCCGGCTGGATTTGGCAATGCTGGCAAAGCCGGACATGCAAACCATCGGGTCCTTGCCGCTGCGCCCAAGCAGGCGGTCCATCAGGCTGCTCTGGCGAAACGGGGCGGTATTGATGCTCACAAGGCCGGCGTCGGTCACATGCAGGTTTCCGTCCAGGTTCAGCCCGAGCGTGACGCTTTTGATGCGGCCGATGCGCGTGTCCAGGTCCTCCAGATGGCGGCGCAGCGCCTTGAAATCCTCGCTCTCGCTGCGCGCCAGGATCTCGTCCTTCAGGCGGCGCAGCCCGGCGCTTTGGGGCGCCAGAGGTTCCAGCCGCTGGCGGAACAGTTCCACCAGCTCGATATACTGCTCAATATAGCGCGTGCTGGATAACCCGCTCTCCAGGCTGCCGTCACCATGGTTCAGTACCTTGCGCATCTCGTACACATCGCGGATCATCGGCAGGGCGTCGGCAATCAGCTGCTGCAGCGGTTCGCTTGCGGCAATCTCCTCAATGATTTCGGCCCGGTAACGCAGCACGACCGGGTCGCAGGAGAAAAAGCGTTCCAGCTGCAGATCAGGGATGCCGCGGTAGCTTTCGCGGCCGATGCTGACCATCTGGTCGATCTGCAGGGTACGGATGAATTCATGGTCCGGGAAGGCGTTGCGCCCGGAAGGCTCGATCCCGTCCGGGTACAAAAGGCGAAAATGATCGCTGGGCATGGCGTGCTCCTTTGCCGGAAATACGGCATACAGTTTTATCGGCAATATAGTTCAGTATAGCAAATTCGCAAGCCAATGGAAAGCGCAATTTTGGGCTCGTAGGCAGGCCGCTGCGGCCGGTTAGGCATATGAAACTTTTTTGCGCCCGGCTATTGACACACCGCGGCGCGGGTTGTAGTCTTTATAATGGAAAGTAAGCACAGGGAAACTTGACCGAAGCGGAGGACGGACCATGACACTGGCGGAATTGAAAATAGGACAGGATGCCGTCATCAATACAGTAGGCGGGAGCGGCGCGCTGCGCCGCCATCTGCTGGATATGGGGCTGACCCCGGGCACCGAGGTCACGCTGCGCAAGGTCGCGCCGATGGGCGACCCGATCGAACTGGAACTGCGCGGCTATGAGCTGACGCTGCGCCTGGACGATGCCAGGCAGATCGATATACAGGGTATCCACCCGAGCGACCGCGCAAAACCGGAAGAAAAGCGCCATGCGGCGGTGCCGCACCCCGGCCGCGGCGAACTGCACAACGCGGCCAGCTACCATGACCACAAATCCGGCCAGCCGGTCCCGAAAGGCCAGCCGCTGACCTTTGCCCTTGCGGGCAACCAGAACTGCGGCAAGACGACGCTGTTCAACCAGCTGACAGGCTCCAACCAGCATGTCGGCAACTTCCCGGGCGTGACGGTCGACCGCAAGGACGGCGTGATCCGCGGCCACGACGAAGCCACAGTCACCGACCTGCCGGGTATCTATTCGCTGTCGCCCTATTCGGGCGAGGAGCTTGTCACCCGCGACTTTTTGCTGCAGCAGAAACCCAGCGGCATCATTAACATTGTGGATGCCTCCAACATCGAGCGCAACCTCTATCTAACCATGCAGCTGATGGAGCTGGGCATCCCGATGGTGCTGGCGCTCAACATGATGGACGAAGTGCGCGCCAACGGCGGGACCATCCTGGTCAACCGGCTGGAGGAACTGCTGGGCATCCCGGTGGTGCCGATTTCGGCGGCCAAAAACGAAGGCATCGACGAACTGATCGACCATGCCATCCATGTGGCGCGCTACCGCGAGACGCCCGGCCGCATCGACTTCTGCGAAGGCGGGGACCAGGACGGGGACGAAAACGGCGCCGTACACCGCTGTATCCATGCGGTCGTCCACCTGATCGAAGACCACGCCCGCCGCGCCGGGCTGCCGACGCGCTTTGCCTCCACCAAGCTCGTGGAGGGCGACCCGCTGATTTTGAAAGCGCTGGACCTTGAGCCGAACGAGCAGGACCTGCTCGAACATGCCGTGACCCAGATGGAGACCGAAGGCGGCCTTGACCGTGAGGCCGCCCTGGCCGATATGCGCTTTACCTTTATTGAAAAACTCTGTGCCGAGACGGTCGTGCACCCGGCCGAGAGCAGGGAACACAAGCGCAGCGTTGCCATCGACCGCATCCTGACCGGCAAGTATACGGCGCTGCCCTGCTTCATCGGGATTCTGGCGCTTGTGTTCTGGATGACCTTCGGCGCGATCGGCGCCTTTTTGTCTGACCTGCTCACCATGGGCATTGATGCGCTGACCGGCGTTGTGGACAGCGCGCTGACAGCTTACGGCATCAACCCCGTGGTGCACTCGCTCGTCATAGATGGTATCTTTGCCGGCGTGGGCAGCGTTTTGAGCTTTTTGCCGACCATTGTCACGCTGTTTTTCTTCCTTTCAATTCTGGAGGACACCGGCTACATGGCGCGCGTCGCGTTTGTGATGGACAAACTGCTGCGCCGCATCGGCCTGTCCGGCCGCAGCTTTGTGCCGATGCTCATCGGTTTCGGCTGCTCGGTCCCGGCCATCATGGCGACCCGCACGCTGTCCAGCGAACGTGACCGCCGTATGACCATCCTGCTCACGCCGTTCATGTCCTGCTCGGCCAAGCTGCCGATCTACGGCCTGTTCACAGCGGCGTTTTTTGCCCCGGCCCTGCGCGCGCCGGTCATGGTGGGGCTGTACCTGTTTGCGATTTTGTGCGGCGTACTGTTTGCGCTGGTGCTCAAACACACGGCGTTTCGCGGCGAGCCGGTCCCGTTTGTGATGGAACTGCCCAACTACCGCCTGCCCAGCGCGCGCAACGTTGCGCAGCTGATTTGGGAGAAAGCGCGCGACTTCATTCAGCGTGCGTTTACCATCATCTTTGTGGCGACAGTGATCATCTGGTTTTTGCAGACGTTTGATCTGCGCCTCAATGTGGCCGCCTCGGCGGACAGCAGCCTGCTGGCAATGTTGGGCAGCCTGATTGCGCCGGTTTTTGCGCCGCTCGGCTTTGGAGATTGGCGCGCTTCTACGGCGCTGATCACCGGCTTTACGGCCAAAGAAAGCGTCGTTTCCACACTGACCGTGCTGCTGGGCGGGGATACGGCGGCCCTCTCCACAATGTTTACCCCGTTCACGGCGGTCGTGTTCCTTGTCTTTACGCTGCTGTACACCCCCTGCGTGGCGGCCATTGCGGCGGTCAAGCGGGAGCTGGGCGGCACGCGCGCGGCCGTCTGGGTGGCGGTGCAGCAGTGCCTGATCGCCTGGGGCGTCGCATTCCTGGTGCGGCTGGTTGGCCTGGCGCTGGGCCTGTACTGAGCCCCGAACAGTAAACTTCTATAAAAAGCGATCCCGCCCGCATGCCTGATTGGGGGGCTGCGGGCGGGATCGTTTTGTCTTTTTAAGGGGCGTCATGCTCTTTTTTCCAGGTTTTGATCTGCTCCAGCCGCGCCTTGTAGCGCGCTTCCAGGCCTTCCTCGGTGGGGGCATAATACACCCGGCCCAGAAGGGAATCGGGCAGACATTGGATCGTAGTCAATTTGTCCGGCGCGTCGTGGGCGTATTGGTATCCCTTGCCGTAATCCAGTTCCTGCATCAAGCGGGTCGGAGCATTGCGGATCACAAGCGGCACCGGCTCGGCCAACTGCTTGACGGCATCGCTTTTGGCGTGCTCGTAGGCGGCGTAGAGCGCGTTCGACTTCGGCGCCAGCGACATGTACACAACGGCCTGTGTCAGATGGACCGTGCACTCCGGCATGCCGAGAAAATGGCATGCCTGGTAGGCGGCGACGGCCTGCTCCAGCGCGCGGGGGTCGGCCAGGCCGACATCCTCGCTGGCAAAGCGGATCACACGGCGGGCCACATACAGCGGGTCTTCGCCCGCTTCCAGCATGCGCGCCAGCCAGTAGACGGCCGCATCCGGGTCGGAGTTGCGCATCGACTTGTGCAGCGCCGAGATCAGATTATAATGTTCCTCGCCCTTTTTGTCATAGAGCAGAGATTTTTTAGAGGTGCACTGCTCAAACGTCTGCTCGGTCACGGTCACGCTGCCGTCCGCGCCGACTTCGCCGTTGAGCACGACCATCTCGAGCGTCGAAAGGGCTGTGCGCGCATCGCCGTTGGCAAACACGGCCAGCGCTTCCAGAACTTCATCCGTGATGTGCACGGTTTGACCGCCGAAACCGCGCGGGTCTTTCAGCGCGCGGCGCAGCAGCGTGACCACTTCCTCCGGCGAAAGGCTGTGAAGCACAAACACTTTACAGCGTGAAAGCAACGCGCAGTTGATCTCAAACGATGGGTTTTCTGTGGTCGCGCCGATCAAAATGATGCTGCCTTTTTCGACAAAGGGGAGGAAGGCGTCCTGCTGCGCCTTGTTGAAGCGGTGGATCTCATCGACGAACAGGATGGTCCTCTCGCCAAAACGGCGGTTGTCTTCCGCTTGCTGCATGACGGCGCGGATCTCCTTGATGCCGCTGGTCACGGCGGAAAAATCAATGAAAGAGGCTTTGGTACAGTTGGCGATGATGCGGGCCAGCGTCGTTTTGCCGACACCGGGCGGCCCCCAGAAAATCATGGAGGATACCTGGTCCGTCTCGATCAGACGGCGCAGCACCTTGCCGGGGCCCAGCAGGTGCGTCTGCCCCACATATTCGTCCAGCGTGGCCGGGCGCAGCCGCGCCGCCAGCGGCTGCGGGACCCTGCGCTCAAACAGCGAAGTCTGCTCCATATCCGGCGCCTCCCATTGCGTTTTGTATATCTTCATTATACCGCGCCGCGGCGCAGAATCAAGCAGTCTGGCGGCAGCCGGGGCAGGGAAATGAGGAAAAGAGTGTTTGACTTTTTGGGCCTGCTGCGTTAGAATAAATGGGTCAAGCCGCCGTGGCGGAACAGGCAGACGCAAGGGACTTAAAATCCCTCGCTGGAAACAGCGTGCGGGTTCGATCCCCGCCGGCGGCACTGCACAGAAAAGGGACGCGAAAACGTTTGTTTTCCGCGTCCCTTTTCTGTTTGCCGCTTTGCGCGGCAGCGCTGCCCGGCCGCTTGCTTTTGGCGCGCGGTGTGGTATACTTTAGACAAACACCGGCGGGCGGTGCAAGCCCGCTTTCAGAAAGGCAGAGTGGTAGTTTATGGCAAACAATTTTACTTTCTATTCCCCGACAGAGATTGTCTTCGGCCGCGGCGCGCATACCGAGACCGCCGCCTATGTGCAGAAATACCACGGCACAAAAGTGCTGGTGGTTTACGGAAGCGAGCGTGTTGTCAAAAGCGGCTTGATGGAAAGCATTGTCGCGCCGATGCGCGCGGCGGGCATCGCCTGCCATCTGCTGGGCGGCGTTGTGCCCAACCCGCACATCGGCAAGGTGTACGAAGGCATTGAGATCGGCAAGCGCGAAGGCGTGGACTTCCTGCTGGCGGTGGGCGGCGGCTCGGCCATCGACACGGCCAAGGCGATCGCCTATGGCCTGGCAGAACCGGAATACGATGTCTGGGAGCTGTTTGCGCGCAAGCGCAAGGCCAGGGCCTGCCTGCCGGTGGCTTCGGTGCTGACCATTGCCGCGGCGGGCAGCGAGTCCAGCAACAGCTGCGTCATCACCAACGAAAAAACGGCGCTGAAACGCTCGTACAATGACAATATTTCCCGCCCGAGGTTTGCGGTGATGAACCCCGAACTGACGCTGACCCTGCCCGACTACCAGACCGAAAGCGGCTGTGCCGATATCATGATGCACACGATGGAGCGGTACTTTACCTCCAAGGGCAACATGGAACTGACCGACGCCATTGCCGAAGCGCTGCTGCGCACCGTGATCAAAAATGCGCAGATCCTGCACAAAGACCCGGGCAATTATAACGCCCGCGCCGAGATCATGTGGGCCGGTTCGCTGGCGCATAACGACCTGACCGGCTGCGGCAACGGCGGCGGCGACTTTGTCACCCACGAGCTGGAGCACGAGATGGGCGGCATGTTTGACGTGACGCACGGCGCCGGGCTGGCGGCTGTCTGGCCCAGCTGGGCGCGTTATGTCTGCGCCAGCATCCTGCCGCGCTTTGTGCGCTACGCCGTCAATGTTATGGGCGTGGAGCCCGGAGCAACCGACGCCGAGACCGCCGAAAAAGGTATCCGCGCCATGGAAGATTTCTACCGCAGCATCGGCATGCCCACCAACATGCGGGAGCTGGGCATTGCCCCCACCGACGCGCAGCTGCGCGCCATGGCCGCCAGCTGTGCGCAGGCCTGCGGCGGCAGCAAGGGTTCGGCCCGCGTGCTGTTTGAGGAAGACATGTACAACATTTATAAAATGGCGCTGTAAAATACAGGGCGCTTTGCCCCGCGGCCGCTGGCCGCGGGGCTTTTGCATGCCCCAAAGCCCGGCAGGCGTGCCGGCTGTAAACGGGCCCGGGCCGCCCTACACCGGCCAAACGGCCGCCGGTTGGCAAAAACAATGACAAAAATACTTGTATATTCTGCACGTTTCGGTTATAATTATCTGTATGTCTGGGTATAGGCCGGCCGCGGCCGGCCGCGTGCGCAGCAGGGAAAGAACAGATAGATTTTCAGAGAGGGGAACGCCATATGTCTGATTATTGCAAGATGACGAAGGAACAGCTGGCGGCAGAAAAAGCGGCGCTGGAAAAGTCCTATAAAGACTACAAGGCGATGGGCCTGAAGCTGAACATGGCCCGCGGCAAGCCGGGCCCGCACCAGATGGACCTGGCCATGGAACTGTTGAAGATGGACGACTACACCACCACCGCCGACGGTACCGACGCGCGCAACTACGGCAACCTGGAAGGCCTGTATGAGGCGCGCCAGCTTTTTGGCGAGATCATGGGCGTCAAGCCGGAAAACGTCTTTGTCGGCGGCAACTCGAGCCTGGAACTCATGTACAGCCTCATCAACATCGGCTACTGCTTCGGCTTCCAGGATTCTCCCTGCCCGTGGTCGCAGGTCGAACACCGCAAATTCCTGTGCCCCGTGCCCGGGTATGACCGGCATTTCCGCATCACGGAGGAATTCGGCTTTGAGATGATCAATGTCCCGATGAGCGAGACCGGCCCCGATATGGACATGATCGAAAAGCTCGTGGCCGAAGACCCCACGATCAAAGGCGTCTGGTGCGTGCCGCAGTATTCCAACCCCGACGGCTATACTTACAGTGATGAGACGGTCCGCCGCTTTGCCGCCATGAAGACGGCCGCGCCGGATTTCAAGATCTTCTGGGACGAAGCGTACATCGTCCACCACCTGACCGACGAGATCATCGAGACGCCGGTACTTCTGGAGGAGGCTGCCAAGTACGGCCATGAGGACCGCGTCTTCATGTTCACCTCCACCAGCAAGATCACCTTCCCGGGCGGCGGCGTTTCGGCGTTTGCCTGCAGCGATGCTTCGATGAAGGAAGCCTGCAAGCGGTTTGAGGTCAAGATCATCAGCTATGACAAGATGAACCAGCTGCGCCATGTGCGCTTTTTGCGCGACAAGGCGGGCGTTCTGGCCCACATGCTCAAACATCGCCGCCGTCTGGTGCCCTGCTTTGACGCGGTCAAAACGACGTTTGCCCAGGAGCTGACCCCCTGCGGGGATATCGCCCGCTGGACCAACCCCAAGGGCGGCTATTTCATCAGCCTGTATGTCATGCCCGGCTGCGCAAAACGCGTGGCCCAGCTGTGCAAGGAAGCCGGTCTTGTGCTGACCGGCGCCGGGGCGGCTTTCCCGTATGGCCGCGACCCGGAGGATTCCCACCTGCGCATCGCGCCGACCTACCCGAGCCTTTCGGAGGTGGAGACCGCTTCGCTGCTGCTGACGGTCTGTGTGCGCCTGGCGGTCGTGGAAAAACTTTTGGCGCAGCAGGCGTAAGGCTGTAAAATGTAATCCTGCCCATGGGGGCATTTTTGGGAGGTACCTATGAACAAGAGAGGGAAGGCATGGCATTTTGTTGCCGTGGCGTTTCTGATCATACTGTTCTCGCTGTCGGCTCTGCTGGGCTTCAGCTACCAGTATGGCGACATCAAGACCACCTACATCAAAGGCGCGCAGGACATCCGCTTCGGCATCGACATCCGCGGCGGCGTGGACGTGACGTTCATGCCGGCAGACGATATGGACGCGACCGATGAACAGATGGTGGCGGCCCGTACCGTCATTGAAGACCGCCTAGTCGGTCTCGGCATCACCGATTACGAGGACTATGTCGACTATACCCGCGACCGTATCATCGTGCGTTTCCCCTGGAAGCGTGACGAGACCGACTTTGACCCGCAGAGCGCCATCGACGAGATCGGCGCCACGGCGCACATGGTCTTCCGCAAGGGCAGCACGGCCGACGGCGAGGAGATCCTGACCGGCGAGGATGTGGAATCCGCCATGGCCGGGTACGACCAGACCGAAGGGTATGTCGTGCAGCTCGACTTTAACGACAGCGGCGCGCAGAAGTTTGCCGACGCCACTACCGAGCTCGCGCCGGACAGCGGCACCATCAGCATCTGGCTGGATGATGAAAACATCAGCACCGCCACCGTTGAAGCCGCCATCACAAACGGCAGCGCCATCATCCGCGGCGATTTCACGCAGGAGGAAGTCACGACGCTGGCCAACCAGATCAACTCCGGCGCGCTTCCGTTCGCGCTTTCTGCGGAAAGCTATTCCACCATCAGCCCCACGCTGGGCACCCGCAGCCTGGAAGTGATGGTGCTGGCCGGTGTGATCGCTTTTGTGGCGGTCGCGCTTATCATGATCCTGCGCTACCGGCTGCCCGGCACCATTGCGGTGCTGTCGCTGCTGGGCCAGGTTGCGGCCACGCTGGCGGTCGTGTCCGGTTACTTCCCGGTATTTTCCGGTTCTACGCTGACGCTGCCCGGCATCGCGGGTATCATTCTGGGCATCGGTATGGGCGTGGACGCCAATGTTATCACGGCCGAGCGTATCCGTGAGGAGCTTGGCAAGAAAAAGACGCTGGACGGCGCCATTGCCAACGGCATGAAGATGGGCCTGACCCCGATCATTGACGGCAACGTGACCATCGTGATTGTGGCGGCTATCCTCATGGGCGCGTTCGGCCCGACCGACGGGTTCTGGGCCACCGTGTTCAGCCCGGTGTTCCGCTGGTTCGGCGCCTCCACGGCCGGCACGGTCTATTCGTTCGGCTTTACTTTGCTGACCAGCGTACTGCTGAACTTTGTGTTCGGCGTGTTTGCCACCCGCGTCATGCTGCGCGGCGCGTCCCGCTTCAAAGCGCTGCGCAACCCCTGGCTGTACGGCGGCGCCAAGAGCGGCGAGACCCCGCCGTATAAGGTCCCGCACATCAATTTCGTCGGCAACCGCAAGAAATATTATGCCTTCTCCGGCGTGCTGATCGCGGTGGTCGTGCTGTTTTCGTTCGTGTTCGGCGTCAAGATGGACGTCGAGTTCAAGGGCGGCACGATGCTGACGCTCGGCTACCAGAATGAGATCGACCTGGAAGCGCTGGAAACCACCATTGAGACGGCGACCGGCCAGACCGACCTGACGCTGCAGACCGGTACCGACATTGCCGGGAACCAGACCCTGACCGTCACGATGCCAGGCAGCGACAACATGACCACCGAAGAAGTGGGGGCGCTGCTGACGACGCTGAACGAGCAGTATCCCGACAATGCCTTTGACGAAAACGAGATCAACAACGTCAACCCGACCATCGGCAAGGAGTTCCTGCTCAAGAGCGTTGTGGCGGTCGTCACGGCCTGCCTGCTGATCCTTGTCTATGTGGCTTACCGCTTCCGCAAGGTGGGCGGCCTGGAAGGCGGCGCAACGGCCATCGTGGCGCTGCTGCATGACCTGATCATCGTCTACGGCGTCTTTGTGCTGCTGCGCATCCCCCTCAACGGCAACTTTATTGCCGCCATGCTCACGATCCTGGGCTACTCAATCAACGATACCGTCGTTATCTACGACCGTATCCGTGAGAACAGCGCGCTATATGGCAAGCGCCAGATGAGCCGCGGCGAGCTGGTCAACCTTTCGATCAACCAGAGCTTCGGCCGTTCCCTGATGACCTCCATCACCACCTGTGTGGCGTTGGGCGTCGTCTGCGTGGTGTCCATCGTTTTCAAGCTCGAGAGCATCTTTACCTTCGCTCTGCCGCTGCTGTTCGGCATGATCAGCGGCGTATACAGCACGGTCTGCATCGCCAGCCAGCTCTGGCTGGACTGGCAGCAGCGCAAAAAACAGCCGGCCCGCAGGAAGTAAACCATCCATAAGACAGGAGGAGCCCGCATGAAATGTCCTTTTTGTGGAGCGATCGACTCCAAGGTCATCGATTCCCGCCCGACCGAAGACGGCGAAAAGATCCGCCGCCGCCGCGAATGTCTGAGCTGCAAAAAGCGGTTCACGACCTATGAGATCGTGGAGACCGTGCCGCTGATGGTCGTCAAAAAAGACCATTCGCGCGAGGTGTTCGACCGGCAAAAGCTGCTCAACGGCATGCTGCGCGCGTGTGAAAAGCGTCCGGTCAGCTTCCAGCAGCTGGACGCTGCGGTCAGCCGCATTGAACAAAAGCTGATGAACTCCTATGACCGCGAGGTCTCCTCGATCCACATCGGCGATCTGGCGATGGAGGAACTCAAACAGTTGGACGATGTCGCCTATGTGCGCTTTGCCTCTGTCTACCGCCAGTTCAGCGATGTAAACACCTTTATGGAAGAACTGAAGGATATGCTGGATTCCCGCGCCAAACAGGCCGGGACCACGGCCGCATCCGAACAGTAAGGTTCTGAAAAACGCCGCCTCTGCACAGCAGGGGCGGCGTTTTTTGCTGCCTGTTTACAAACGCCACACAGCGGGCAGACTGTAAGGCAGGGGAGGTGTGAAAGCGTATGGAAGACAACCAAAAATTGAGCCGCAGTATGGAGGAAAACATCGCCTGCCTGCGGGAGATATTTGGCACGTCGACAGATTTTTACACAAAGGAGTTTTGCGTCGGGCAGGTCCGGTGCAGCATTGCGCTGTTTACGGGCCTGTCCTCGCCCGAAAAGCTGACCGTTATGGCGCTTTCGCTTTTGGAGCAGGAACGGGTCTTTTTCACGGACGGTGAAACGCTTGCCAGCCATCTGCTGACCCAAAGCTGTATCCCGGCCGAGGGGACGCCGGTCACGACCTGCGGGGAGATGATTGAGCGGCTGGCGAACGGCCTGGCCCTTTTTCTGATCGACGGCAGCGCCAGGGCCGTGGCGCTCTCGACCCAGGAGATGCCGCAGCGCTCGGTCGCCGCCCCGGACGGCGAAGGCAACATGCACGGCCCGCAGGAATCTTTTACCGAGCAGCTGCGGGTCAACATTTCGCTGCTGCGCCGCCAGTTCCGCAACGGCGCGCTGGTGGCCGAGCTGCACACCGCCGCCACCCATGCCCGCACCGAATACTGCCTGTGTTATGACCGGGAGCGCGCGGCGGCCGATACCGTAAAAACGCTGCGCAAAGCGCTGGAAAATGTGGAGCTCCCGGTCCTGCTGGACAGCACCTATTTTGCTTCCTTCCTCAAACAGGACAAGCTCAACCTGTTCCCGGCAGCCGCCTACACGGTGCGCCCGGCCACCGCCTGCGCGCGCCTGTGCGAGGGGAAAATCGTCATTCTGGTGGCGGGCAGCCCCTGCGCAATGGTGGCGCCCAGCTTTTTCGCGGAACACTTTGAGTGCCTGGACGATTATTCTTCCGGCGCGGTATTCGCCGGGCTGATCCGCCTGCTCAAATACCTTGCCTTTGCGCTGGCTGTGTTCGGGCCGGGGCTGTATGTGATGGCGCTGACCTTTGCGCCGGAGATCATCCCGGTCGATATGTTGTCCACGCTGGCGGCTGCAGAAGCGCAGACGCCGCTGCCGCCCATGCTCGAGATGCTGACTGTGACGCTGCTTCTCGAGATCGTGCGCGAAGCCGGGCTGCGCGCGCCCAAATCCATCAGCCACACCGTCAGCATTGTGGGGGCGCTTATCATCGGTGAGACGGCGGTCACGGCCGGGATCGTCAGCGTCCCGGTGCTGACGATGGCGGCGGCGGCGACCATCGCGACGTTGGCGGTGCCTTCGCTGTACGAGCAATCCATTCTGTTCCGCTTTGCGGCCATCGTGCTGGGGGGATTGTTCGGCGTGCCGGGCATGGCCTGCTGCGCCATGCTGGTGCTGGCCATGGCCTGCGGCAGCGAACCGTTCGGGTATGACTATCTCTATCCGCTGATGCCGCCGGGCCCGGCTGCCTGGCGGGATGGATTTGTGCGCAGCATCTGGTCGCGGCTGGCCCGGCCGCCCAGGCCGTGACAGGGCAGGAGGGGCGGCCATGAAACGAGAAAACCCGGACCTGTATGCGGCTTTGCTGCTGGGAATTCTGCTGCATACGCTGCTGTGCGCGCAGGCCCGCTACGGCGCGCGTGCCGGGCTGTTGGCCCTGCCGTTCAGCGCAGCCGCTTTGACGCTGGCGGCTGTGCTGTTTGCCCGCGCCTGGCGGCAGCTGGAAGGCCTGCGCGCCCCGCGCTGGGGGCTGGCGGCCGTGCTGGCGGCCGGCTCCGCATTTGAACTTCTGCGGTTCTGGCAGCTGATCCAAACTGCATACGGCGGCGCGGTGACAATGCTGGGCGTCTGCCTGATGCTGTTGTTGCCGGTTGTCTACCTGCGGCGGGTGTCCGCCATTGCGCAGACGGCCAACGTGGTTCTGTCATTGGCGGCTGTGGCAGGCGTGGTGCTGCTTATCTCCATTGCAGGGGAGCTGCGGCCGGCCAACCTGCAGCCCGGCGACCCCGGGCAAGCGGGGTGGCGGCAGGCGCTTTTGTGGCAGTGCAGCCTGTACCCGGAATTTCTGCTCCCGGCGCTGTGGCCGGACCCAGATAAGCGCGGCCCGCATACAGCCGCGCGCCTGGCTGTGTGCGGAACGGTCTTTTCGGCAGCGGTGCACCTGATCCTGGAACTTTATGCAGGGGCCGGGGCGCGGCTTCTGCCTGTGCCCGTGCACACGGCTGCACAGGCCGGGACACTGTCGCTGTTCAAACGGCTGGAATGGCTGCAGCTGATCCTGTGGTCCATGATGGTGACGGTCAAACTGGCGCTGTATCTGTATGCCGCGGTGCGGCTGCTGGGCGGTCGCGGAAATAAGAAGGAAAACAATGCGGTCGGCCTGGACCGTTTCCCGTGCTATTTCCTTTTGATGGCATTCCTGTGCGCAGCGTGGCGCAAAGCGGATACGGAAACATTTTTTGTCTGGCAAAGCCGCCTGCTGTGGCTGTTTGCGGCGGCGGTCATCCTGGGGGGAGGTCTGCAGTATCTATGCGGTCGAAAAAAGCGCTGTTAATGCTGGCGGCCATGCTTTTGCTGCTGACCGGCTGCGGCGCGCCGCTGCTTTCAGAGCGTGCCGTTGTGCGGGCGGTCTGTTTCAGGGGGGCGGCGCAGGCGGCCCGCGTCAGCCTTGTGCTGGAAGCAGCCGGACAGGAGGAGGCATTTCAAACCGTCACCGGCCGGGGCGCCAGCTATGCGGCCGCGCTCAAGGATGCCGAGCGCCAGCTGGACGGCGCGGTCTTTTACGGGTTGATGGACCTTGCGCTGCTGCCGCCGCAGGCAGGGTGGGAACAGGCCGTGGAGATCGGGCGGCTGCTGGCGGATACGGCGCTGCCGGCCCCCAGGATCGACGTGTTTTTGTTGAGCGCGCGGACCGTTTCGGAAAAAGCGGATACGCTTTATGCGGAGATCTGCACAGCCCGCAAAAAGTACGGCGTATCCAACGGTCTGCAGCAGCTCTTTGCCCGGGAAAACGAATGTGCCCTGCCGGTTTGGCAGGGCACAGAGTTCGGGTTTGGGGTTCTGCGGCAGGGCAGGGCGGCGACTGTTTGGGCAGAGCCGCTGACCGCCCAGCTGGCGGCGGTCCTGTGCGGGCAGGCGGACCGCTTTGACTGCGTTTTGCCCGGGCAAGACTTTTCGCTTGCCTGCAAAGCGGGCGTCTACCGCCAGGCCGGGGCAGGCGGCGTCTGCCTGCAGTTGACGCTGCGCAACGCGCAGATCGAAGCGCTGGGGGCAAACGAAGACGGGCAGGCGGCCGTTGAACAGGCGCTGCAGCACGCCTTCGCCGAGATCTGCACACAAACGGACACGGCCGAAAGCGGTCTGCTGCAGCTGCAGGCGTGGCAGTTTGCAGAAGATGGCAGGACAAAGCCGCCTTCGGTCCGCCTGATGATCCAAACGGAGCAGGAATGAATTATTCGTCCGCACCGGTCAGCGTGGTGGGGCGGTCGATATAAACGACGCGCTTATCGGCAATAAAGGTCTGGAAATTATACAGCACAAGGACCTCGTCATACCCTTCGGCCTCAATGGTCGAATCGAGACCATAGGAGAAATTGCGCAGGTCCACAACGCCGATCTTGGCGTAGTTGGCGGTCAGGTAAGGCACAAAGCTGTTGGCATAGCTGTCCTTGATGACCAGAATACTGCCTTCGCCGTCGCCCTGAATGGTCGAATACCCGTTGTTGCCGTCCAGGAACGCGGCGTATTTGTCGCGGGTGGCAAACTTCTCGGTGTTGATGAGCGGCTCGGTATACAGCGGCGTGTAGGCGGCTTCGCCGTCGATCTGGTAGACCGTCATCGGGTTGTCGAGCGGGTAATAGGTGATATGGTCCGGCTGTACGTCCCAGCGGCGGGCGGCTGAGTAGTGCGTGCCGTAGAAATCCTCGACAGTAGCGGTCTCGTGGGCGGCGGCATCAAACGGGGTCAGCCCTTTCAGCGCGCAGAACTGCTGATAGGCAAGATAGGCGCCCTGCGGCGTCCAGTGGTGGTCGGTTTTAAAATACAGATATTCGTCCTTGGCCGCTGTGAAGACGGGGCGCAGGTCGATCACCTGGGCGGCGGCGCCGATCTGGGCGAAGATATCGTCGAGCATCGCGTCTTCGTCGGCCATCGGCGCGCCGGCAGGCAGCATCTCCGGGTAGATGACGCTGGCCGAAGGCGCGAGCAAAAACGTCACATGCCCGGGGTGGCGCGCGGCGAACGCGGTCACGGCATCCAGGTTTTTCTGCAGCTGTGTCTGCGTTTCCTGTGATACGGTGAACAGTTTGGTGAACATCCAGCCGTCTTTGCCCAGCAGGATATCGCTCTCTTCGGTTTTGGCAAACAGCAGGCTGTTGACGGCGCTTTCCAGGTCGATCCAGAAATCGCGGAAAGCGACCTGATCCTGCAGATACGTTGCGAGGTCGTCTGCCCACTGCCCGTTCAGCACCGTTTTGGCGCTGGGGGCGGGCAGCTGCGCAAGGCGGCGGTTTTCCAGCTCAGAGGTCTCCCGCTTGGGCGAGAACACATTGTAGACGGCAAACCCGAAGATCAGCAGGATGAACAGTGCGAGCAGCGCGCCTGCGCGCGGCTGGGGGCGCTTTCCGGCTTTGCGGTAAACTTGCTTTTCCATAACGTTCTGCCTCCCTCCCTCAGAAATCCGCATACAGGGCGGCCGAACCGGTGGAGGCCACCACAAATGCGACGCACAGCACAAGCAGCGCGGCAAAGACCAGCAGCCGCAGCGGCAGGGCGCGGCGCGTCTTTTCCCACAGCCAGCCGGGCAGCGGTGTCGAGCAGACGCACCCCAGCGCCAGCAGCACGCCGTAATTGCGCAGGAAGTACAGCGCCGAGACCCCGCCCTGCGGGATGAACAGGCGGCTGACGAGCAGCGCCAGCGGCGCGCCGGGCTGGTTGGCGGTAAAGATGCCCCACCCCAGCACGACAAAGAACAGCGTATAGATGCGCGGCCAGACCTTGCCTTTCTGCAGGTGTTTGAGCAGCAGGTTTTTCTCAATGACAAGAAGAACGAAGTAATACAACCCCCAGCAGAGGAAGTTCCAGTTCGCGCCGTGCCAGAACCCGGTCAGCGCCCAGACGACCATCATGTTGAACACCTGGCGCGCCGCCCCGTGGCGGTTGCCGCCCAGCGGGATATAAATATAGTCGCGGAACCACAGCGACAGCGTAATATGCCAGCGCCGCCAGAAATCGGTGATGCTGGTGGCCATGTATGGCAGGTTGAAGTTGGCCGGGCAGGTAAAGCCCATCATCTGGCTCAAACCGTTGCTCATCTGCGAATAGCCGGAAAAATCGAAATACAGCTGCAAAGAATAGGCGAGGATGCCCAGCCAGGCCAGCGGCAGGGAAGCGTTGGCAAGGCCGATGCCGTCCGCGGCGATGATATCGGTCCACAGCGCGCCGATCGAATCGGCAAGGATGACCTTTTTCGCCAGGCCGAAAACAAACTGCGCCGCGCCCTCCTCGGCCTGGCGCACTGTACAGCGCCCGCGCGTCGTGTGCAGGGCCGGGGCCATGTCACGGTAACGCACGATCGGCCCGACGATCAGCTGCGGGAAAAAGATAACGTAGGCGGCAAAGTCGATCGGGTTGCGCTCCGGCTCTGTCTTGCGGGTGTATACGTCCGCGACATAGCTGATGAGTTTGAATATGTAATAGCTGATGCCAAGCGGCAGTACAGACAAAAATGTCAGGGAGGACAACCCCAGCCCGGCGATTTGATTGAGCGTGTCGATCAGGAAATTTGTGTATTTGAAAAAGACCAGCGCGGCCGCGCTGACGGCGACGGCCAGCACCAGCACAAGCCTGCGCCCGCCCGCCTGGCGCCGCCCCAAAAACAGCCCGGCCAGATAGTTGACCAGAACCAACACGGCGATCAGCGGCAGCCAGGTGATGCCGGCCCAGCAATAAAAGAGGATGCTTTCCAGCAAAAGGACCGCGTTTTTGGAGCGCCCGGGCGCAAGATAATACAGCAGTAATGCCAGCGGCATAAAACAGAACAAAAACACGACGCTGTTGAACACCATATCATGGGCCATGGGCAGCTCCTCCTTCACAACACGAAAACAAAACGTACCGCAAAAAACATGGCAGACTGCGCCCGGCCGCGCCGGGCCTGCAGTGCAGACCACGGACGGGGCGGGCGGCAGCCTGCCTTATGATTCCTTTTCAGATCAGGCCAGCGCGCCTTCGATCGCCGTGTCGATCTCGCTGTAGTCGGGACCGGCCACACCGGCAATGACCATGACGACGAAATCGCCGTCGACCACGATGCGGGCGTCCTGCGCCTTGGCGACCTTGTCGGCAAACTCGGCGTACAGGTTGCTGCTGGCGGATTCCTTGTAGGCTTCCAGCTCGGCTTTCACAGCATCGGCCGCGCCGCTCTTGGCCTGGATCGCCAGAACGAGCGCACAGTCGGCCTGGTCGTTGGTGACATCGCCCTGGAACGCAACAATGTTATCCAACGTCAGGCCGATCTCGTTTTCCAGGGAGAAATCATCCAGCGCACGGGAATTGGAGACCGGGTTGACCGCCTCGACCGCCGTGACGATGGCTTCCAGCTTGGCCGTGTCGGCGGTGTCGGCGGCCGCGTCCTCCTCGGCGGGGGCGGCTTCGCTGCTGGCAGCCGGCTCGCTGGAAGCGGCGGAATCGGTGCTCTCGGCAGGCGTGCTGGAGGAGGCGGCGTTGCTGCAGCCGGCCAGCAGGGTAAGCGCCAGCGCAGAGGCGCACAGGACAGACAAAAGCTTCTTCATGAGGAACTCTCCTTTGGTTGTGTTGGATCGTTTGGGGGATACTGCAGGCGGTGTCGGTAGTATTTCTGGAACACCGGGCCGCTATACTTTTCCGCACAAAAAGGGAAAAGAATATGCGCGCAGTATACCTTAATACAATACACTATTTTCCATACTTTTTCAAGGGCTGAAACCGGGCGAAAAGATGGAAAGAATGTAAATTTTGCATGCGGCGGCCGCACGCCGCCCAAGGCTTGACAAGGGTGGGACACGGGCTTTATACTTTCGGTAGGTTAAAAGATATGGGGACCGGTATCCATGCGGTATACAAAAGCAAAAGAGGTTGCCCTGCTGGGTGTTTTGTTCGCGCTGGCCATGGCCCTTTCGTTTATGGAATCGGCGCTGACGCCGCTTTTGGGGCTTCTCCCGGCAATGAAGCTGGGGCTTTCCAATGTGGTGGTCATGTTTGCGCTGCTGTTTTTGCCGCGCAGGCAGGCGCTGCTGCTCGCTGTTTTAAAAGCCGTGTTTGCGCTGCTGACGCGCGGCGTAACGGCAGGTTTTTTGTCGCTGTGCGGGGGCGGGGCCTCCTTTGCGGTGCTCTGCCTGCTGCTGGCGTGGCCGCGGCCGGTGACAGGGTTCATTTTCTCCGTATGCGGCGCGCTGGCGCACAATATCGGGCAGCTGTGCGGGGCGGCGGTTTTGCTGTCAGACCATATGGCGCTTGCCTATGCCCCGGTGCTGCTGTGCGCGGGGACCGTGGTCGGCTCTTTGACCTGGGCGGTATCGCGGGCGGTGTTCCCGGCGCTGCGCCGGGTATGGAAAAGTGAGGAAAAGAGGGAAAGAAATATTATATTTTAAGATGTAATCTTAAAATATTTTGCTTTTCATGTTGACATATGATAAATTTCGTGCTATGATGGTCTCAAGGCACAAGAATGTGTCTTAAACAGAAAACAAACAGCGATTCGGAGGTATTACAAATGGCTAAGTATGTTTGCACCGTCTGTGGTTATATCGCGGAAGGCAGCATCCCGGAGTTCTGCCCGGTCTGCAAAGCGCCCGCTTCCAAGTTCATCGAAAAGAAAGACAACACTTATGTGACCGAGCATGTCGTCGGCATCGCGAAGGACGCCCCGGAGGATATCATCCAGGGCCTGCGCGAGAACTTCAATGGTGAATGCAGCGAAGTTGGCATGTATCTGGCCATGAGCCGCGTGGCCGACCGCGAAGGCTACCCGGAAATTGCCGAAGCCTGGAAGCGCTACGCGTTTGAGGAAGCCGAGCACGCCGCCCAGTTCGCGGAGCTGCTGGGCGAAGTACTGACCGACAGCACCCAGAAGAACCTGCAGATGCGTGTGGACGCCGAGTGCGGCGCCTGCGCCGGCAAGATGGACCTGGCCAAGAAGGCCAAGGAGCTGAACCTGGATGCGATCCATGACACCGTCCATGAGATGGCGAAGGACGAGGCCCGCCATGGCCGCGGCATGCAGGGCCTGCTGGACCGCTATTTCAAATAATTGACGGTTTTCGGCCTGATCTTGTATAACAAAGAGGCTCTGCCTGCGGGCAGGGCCTCTTTTGCCGCCTGCCTGTGGGGTTGACAAGCCTTGCAGGCAGGCGGTATAATAGAATCTACAGTATCTGCAGTTTCGCAGCGGTGTTGGGGTCCCGGCACCGCTCATTTTTTGGCCTGCCGTCGTTTGGCAGCCTGATGAAGGAGAATGATATGCCTTACCGCCTGCTGCACCAACAGGGCGCCGCACGCCGCGGCGAGTTTGTCACCGTCCACGGCACCGTACAGACCCCGGCGTTTATGAACGTGGCGACCGCCGCCGCCATCAAGGGCGGCCTGTCTGCCTTTGACCTCAAAGATATTCGCGCGCAGGTCATGCTCTGCAACACCTACCACCTGCATCTGCGCCCCGGGGACGAGACGGTGGCCGCGCTCGGCGGCCTGCACCGCTTCACGGGTTGGCAGGGGCCGATCCTGACCGACAGCGGCGGGTTCCAGGTGTTCAGCCTGGCCAAGCTGCGCCATATCACCGAGGAAGGCGTGACCTTCAACTCCCACCTGGACGGTCACAAGATTTTTATGGGGCCGGAGGAGAGCATGCGCATCCAGGCAAACCTTGGTTCGACCATCGCCATGGCGTTTGACGAATGCGTTGAAAACCCGGCCGAGCACGACTACGCCGCCGCCAGCTGTGCCCGCACAGCCCGCTGGCTGCTGCGCTGCAAGCAGGAACTGAACCGCCTCAAGCAGGAAGGCAAGGCCGTCAACCCGGATCAGCTGCTGTTCGGCATCAACCAGGGCTGCACCTACCGCGACCTGCGCATCGAACACATGAAACAGATCGCGGAGTACGATCTGGACGGCTATGCGATCGGCGGGCTGGCTGTGGGCGAACCGGCGGAGGTTATGTACGACATCATTTCGGCCGTGGAGCCGTATGCGCCCAAAGACAAGATCCGCTACCTGATGGGGGTTGGCACGCCGGGCAATATCATTGAAGCTGTGTGGCGCGGCGTCGACCTGTTCGACTGTGTGATGCCCAGCCGGAATGCGCGCCACGGCCACCTGTTTACCTGGGACGGCATTATCAACATCAAGAACCTCAAATACGAACGCGACGAGCGTCCGATCGACCCGCAGTGCGACTGCCCGGTCTGCCGCCGTTTCAGCCGCGCGTATATCCGCCATTTGCAGAAAGCGGACGAGATGCTTGGCATGCGGCTGGCTGTGATGCACAACCTTTACTTCTACAACCGCCTGATGGAGCGCATCCGCGAAGAGCTGGACGCAGGCACGTTCCAGCAGTTCCATGACCGCTATGTGCGCCTGCTGGATACGCGCATCTGATTTGTTGGGCATTGTTACTTTTTTTGTCAATACCCTTGCGCAAAAGCTGCAAATTCGCTATAATCTTTTTATGCTTATTATTTTTGCAACAAGGAGCCGTGAACCATGATTCAGTTTTTGGAGACTGCCTCCGCCACCGGCGCAGGCAACCTGATCACACTTGTATTGCCGATGGTCATTGTCATCGTCTTTATGTATCTGATCCTGTACCTCCCGCAGCGCCGTCAGGAAAAGAAGGATACCGAGATGCGCAATTCGATCGACGTCGGCGATGAAGTCGTCACGATCGGCGGCATCGTGGGCCGTGTGGCGGCCATTGGCACCAAGGATGACACCTTTGTGCTGGAAACCACCAGCGACCGCGTCAAGATCCGCATGCGCCGTTCGGCCATCTCTTCGGTCAACAAGCTGGACGACCAGCTGAACAAGGACAAAGAGAAGAGCAAGGACGAGGCCAAAAAGGATTCCGCCCCGCTCAAGAAGTGATTGCGCGCCCTGAAAATTTGTCATGAATAAACGCCCCCTGGCATAGGTTTTTACCATGCAAGGGGGCGTTGTTTTTATGGCGATACAAAAAAAGAAACACAGTACGGCGCCTGCGCGCCGGTCTGCCGGCAAAAAGCGAACCGGTACGGCCGGGGCGGTGCGCGGGATCGCGCTCAGTTTCCTTTGCGGTGCGGGCTGCTACCTGTTGCTGCTGTGCGCGGCCGCTCTGGCTTTTGCGCATACGGCGCTGCCGCTTGCGTTGGCGCGGCCGGTTGCCTGTGCGGCGGCTGCGGGCGGGGCGTTTGTCTCCGGGCTGGTGCTGGCGCGCAGCTGGGGGCGCCGGAAACTGCTGGCCGGGCTGGGCTGCGGTGGGTTTTACTGCGCCTGCCTGCTTCTTTCCTCGCTGGCGGCCGGGGGCGCCCCGCAGCCGGGTGCGGGTGAACTGTCGCTGCTGGCGGCTGTTTTGCTGGGCGGTACGGCAGGCGGGGCCGCGGCGGCGCTGCGCGACCCGGCCGGGCCGCGGAAGGTGCCCTGATGCGCGCCGCAAAAACAGCGGCCACGCCGCTGTGGCGGGCCGCCCCCGCCGCAAAGGCAGCAGAAAGCGCCCGGCCGCAGGCGCAGGGGGACGCGGCGTGCCAGGCTCACCGCAGACCGCGGCGGCGGGATGAGGCGGGTTGGCTTTCGCCCTGGTACCTTGGATATCTGGCGCTCTTTGTGGCCGGGCACCTGGGCGGGGTGTTGGCCGGGCGGCTGGGTGTGAGCGAACTGGGCAAAGACCTGGCGGCGTATTATATGGACGGCGCACATTATACGGCGTTCTCCGCCGTCTTTTTGGGCCTGTACAGCGGCGCTTTTTTGCAGCTGAGCGCTGTTGCGCTGTGCGGTTTCAGCGCTTTGGGCGGGGGTTTCCTGGCTGCGTTTTTTGCGCTCAAGGGCGCTGTTTTCGGCCTTTGCGCGGCCGGTGTCTTTGCCCGGGGCGGCGCGCGCGGCCTGGTCGTTTACTGGCTGATGACCTGCCTGCCGGAGCTGTGCCTGCTGCTTTTGACGCTGTGGTTGGCTGTCTGTGCGCAGCGCCTGGCCGCGGCGCTGCTGCGCAGTTTGGGCGGGGCTGGTCTGCATGCAAGGCCGATGAATGGCACAAAAACGTTGCTGCTTCGCTATTTCACGGCACTCGTTCTCGGCGCGGCCGTGTGCGCCGCCGGCGGCGGGTCAGCTGTCTTCTTCGCCGGGGTCCTGCTGTAGATCGTCCGCTTGCGGCGGCGTATAGCGGAGCCGCGAAAGGGGAGAGGCTTCCACGGCGTCATGGAGCTGCTTCTGGTTGATGTGGGTGTAGATCTGTGTCGTCGAGACATTCTCGTGCCCCAAAATCTCCTTCAGCGCCAGCATGTCGACCCCGTTTTGGTACATCAGCGTGGCCGCCGTATGCCGCAGCTTATGCGGCGAATACCCGCGCCCGGACAAGCCCGCGCTCTGCAGGCAGCGCTCCACAATCTGCTGCACACGGCGCGCGCTCAGGCGTTTGCCGGTGCGCTTGGAAACGAACAGGGCGTTGCGGTCGCTCAGGTTCGGCAGTGCAGCGCGCGCCGGCAGATAGTGCTGCAGCGCGTCCAGGCAGGCTTCGTTGAGGTATACGAGCCGTTCTTTGCCGCCTTTGCCGGTAATGCGGATGGTATCGTCGCGGAAATCGCCCAGGTTCATCGTGACCAGTTCGGCCAGGCGCATGCCGCAGTTCAAAAAGAACGTCATCATGCAGAAATCTCGCTCGTAGAAATCACTTTGTATAGAATTTAACAATTCGATGGATTCATCCATGGTCAAATATCTGGGCAGGCTCTTTTTTGGGGTGCCCAGGCTGATGTTGACAGTGGGGTTTTCTTCAAGTTCGTTGACCTGGTTGCACAGATAGTTAAAAAATCCACGAAGTGCGGATAACTTGCGTGCGCGCGCCCGCGGTCCGTTGTCCTGCGAGCGTGCATAGTCAAGATAATTGAGGATATCGCGCTTCTTGATTTTTGAGATCTGCTCCTTGGTGATGTGGGTCAGATCGACTTTTTCGGGCGGCGTATCTTCACTGGCCAGCCCCCAGACGACCATCATATACCGGAAGAAGCCGCGCAGGTCAAGGTAGTAGCCGTTGATCGTGCGCGGCGAGTTCTGGCGCACGAAATCCAGATAGTGCAGATAGTCGACCACGAGGTTCGGGATATCAAGGTACGGCGCGTGCCGGTCCGGGTGTGCGGCGTCAATGTAAGTGCTCATAACGATGGCGATCCTTTTTACAAATTTATAAATGTATGCTTTTTGGCGGGGCTGCGTTTGGAGAGACTTGCGCGCGGGCGCCTCCGGCGTGAAGCGCCGGAGGGGCTTATCGGCCGGAAAACAGACGTTTGCACTCCCCTGCGTTTCGCTAAACTCGCATTTAGCGAAATTGCATCTGTTGAGATAAGCATACCACAAAGCCCCCCCTCCCGTCAAGCCAAAAACAAAAACAGCCCGGTCCGCCGGCTTTGGGCCATGGACCGGAACTGTTTTTTACGTTTGCTTTTGGTGTGTGCGCCGCACAGGCTGTTGTGGTGTGCTGTTTTTGCGCTGGGGCCGCGTGTTGCGCAGTCGTTCAGAAAATGTGTGACTGATGATAATGTGACTTAGGTCCGGGATCTTCGCGGAAACCATAAAACGAAAGCTCAGGCTTCGTCGTCTTCGTCCAAATCGTCCACGCGGCCTTTGCCGCGGATGTAGAACGGTTCGCTGTCCTTCATCCCCTGCAGGCCCAGCGGCGTGTCAGAGGTCGTGATGTTCAGCTCCATCTTCTTTTCAGGGCCGGTCATGAACGGCCGTACAGCTTCAGCGACCTTGACCATCAGCTGGTCGTTGCGCGGCGCATCCAGCACGAGCAGATAGTACCGGTCGGTATCGTTGACAAGCATAACCTGCAGGTAGGCCGCCGCTACGTTCTCAAAATCGCGCAGCGCTTCACACACCGGGGCGACCAGTGCGTCCGGGTAGACGCTGGGCTCTACGATGGTCACCTTGTCGCCGGGCTTGATCTGGGTCTGGCGCAGGCCGGCGCGGGCACGGGCCACGGCGGCATCGTGCCGCTCCTTGATCGAAGCGACCATTTTAGCGTCAAAGCGCAGATTATTGCCGAAAGGGTCGACCACGAACCCGGCCACATGGCCGTTTTGCTGCAGCATGCGGGCGTAATCGTCAAAATGCAGGACCATCACCTGGGCCGAAGGGTTCTGCTTCCATTTGTGCAGTTCTTCTTCGTTGGAAAAGGCCGGAAAAAACGACTTTCCATCGGTGGTTTTCAGCAGCGAAAACGTGATTTTGGTGTCTTTGGGGATCGCGACGCGGCCGTTTGCATCCGGTTTGGGCATGGGGCCGCTCATATCGACCCGGGCCGGGGCCAGCAGGGCGGCGCGTGTCAGCGCGTTGATGACAGCGTTGAGGTTCTGCGGGTCGTTTTTGGCGCGCAGCGCCTTGGCGGCCTGATTCAATTCGGTGTTCGCAACCGGTTTGCCGGTGTTCGGGTCCAGAATGTGTCGGGGCGTGTTGGGCGCGGCGGCCTTTTTGGTCTGGTTCATGGAAACGCTCCTTTTATCTTTTATAAGATTCAGTCCTTGAGCTTGATCGCGTTGACGGCCTCCCGCAGGTAAGCCACGCCGATCAGGCGCAGACCGGGAAACTGGCGCGGGTCGATCATTTTCAGGTTGTGCCTGGGAACGATGGCGGTGTCAAAACCAACGCGCTGGGCTTCGCGCAGGCGGGTCTCCAGGTGCGGGACACTGCGCACTTCCCCGCCAAGGCCGACCTCCCCCATCGCCAGCGTTTTTTCCGGGATGGGAAGGTCCAGCAGGCTGGAAGCCATAGCCAAGCAGGCGGGCAGATCACAGGCGGTTTCGTCCAGCCGCAGGCCGCCGATCACGTTGAGGTAAACGTCCTGGTTGCCGAAAACGTAGCCTGTGCGCTTTTCCAGCACAGCCAGCAGCAGGTACATGCGGTTGTAATCAAAGCCGCTGGCGGTACGGCGCGGGCTGGGGAATGAAGTTTTGGTCACGAGCGCCTGCAGCTCGCTGAGGACCGGGCGTGTGCCTTCCATCATGCAGGCGACGCAGGTGCCGCTGATGCCGATCGGACGCCCTTCCAGCATCACCTGGGACGGGTTTTCGATCTGCTCGAGCCCGCGGCCGGTCATGTCGAACATGCCGATCTCGTTGGTCGAACCATAGCGGTTCTTTACAGCCCGCAGCACGCGGTATGGCAGGGTTTTGTCGCCTTCAAAATAGAGCACGGTATCGACAATGTGCTCCATGACCTTCGGCCCGGCGATCGCGCCATCTTTATTGACATGGCCGACGATGAAGGTGGGGATTTCATAGCTTTTTGCGACGTTCAGGAAGCGAGCCGTGCTCTCTTTGACCTGCGATACCGTGCCGGAAGAGGAAGAGATATCCGTACAGCGCATGGTCTGGATTGAGTCGATGACCACAAGGCCGGGCTTGGTCGCCTCGATCAACCCGCAGATCTCGTCCACGTCGCTTTCGGCAACCAGGGAGATGTTCTCCTGCGGCACGCCCAGGCGCTCCGCGCGCAGCTTGATCTGCCGCACCGATTCTTCGCCTGTTACATACAGCACGTCAAGGCTTTTGCTGACCTCGCCGCACAGCTGCAAAAGGATCGTCGATTTGCCGATGCCCGGCTCGCCGCCGATCAGCGTCACGCTGCCCAGCACGATGCCGCCGCCCAGCACACGGTCCAGCTCGCCAATCCCGGTCACGATGCGGCTTTTTTCTTCGGTCGTGCTGATTGTGTTGAGTTTGAGCGGGGTCAGGCTGGTTTGCCCGGGCACGCGTGCCGGGGCGGCGGCTTTGCCGCCGGACGGTTTGGCCGGTTCAGCCACAACGTCCTCAACCATCGTGTTCCATGCCCCGCACGACGGGCAGCGCCCCAGCCAGCGCGGGCTGGTCTCGCCGCACTGGGTGCAGACATAGATGCTTTTCAGTTTATCTTTCGCCATAGGGCTCCCTCCCCCGCTTTCCTCTATAGATTATTATAGCCCAAGACGGCAGGCCGGGCAAGGGCGCGGCCGACTATTTTGCGGCGGCAAACGCGTAAGCTTCCCGCAGCCAGGCCATCAGTTCCTCGTCGATCTCTTCGGGCGACGCCACCGTTACATGGTGGGTCCAGCGGTTGGGGTAAGGTTCGGTCGCCACGTCGATGCGCGGTGATACGGCTTTGTGTTCAAGCCCGAAGGTGACGACGAGGTAAGTTTTGGGACGGTCCTTTGCTTTGCGCACTTTCATGAAAGAGGCGCAGGCGAACACATGACGGTTCGCCCAGGTGATCTGAGTTTTCTGGACACGGACCGAAAACGGCCCCAGTTCCGCCTGGGCGCGCTCGAACAGCCGCTCATAGATCGGCAAAGCGCCCGGCATAGGGTCAAAAAAGAGCAGGATATCCTCCAGCACTGCCATTGTCAGCCCTCCTTTATGATAAAACGCATGAACAAGGCAGACCGCGCCGCGCAGGCGAACGCTGCAGCGGCACGGTCTGCACCCGGCTTGGTTTAGATCATGTCCCTGTACAGGACTGCCGTATCCTCCGGGATGAGCACCGCGCCCACGGCCTGCTCATAAAAATGCAGCGCATCCTGCGCAGGCCAGCCGATGATGGCATAAGCGTATCCCAGCTCTTTCATGGAAAGCAGGCTGCGCAGCAGCAAGGCCCGGCCGATGCCGCGCCGCCGGTGGCTGGCAAGAACCGCCGTAGGGCCGAAGAAATCCGGCGCTGTCACATCGTAACATGCAAAGCCGACCACCGCCCTGTTTTCAACCGCCAGCCAGCAGTGCACCGGCAGGTGGGAGAAAGCGCAGGCGGCTTCCGCGGCAAAGTCGGGGAAATTTTCCCGCACAAAACCGATTACGCGGTCGCGGTCCGGCGGCAGCGCGCGGCACAGGCGCACGCCGTTTTGCAGCAGCGCGGCTTCGGCGGCCGGGTCCGGCTGCAGATGAAACAGCTTGACGAGCATATCCGCCATGCGGTCCACTTCCCTTCTTCTGGATCACAGCATGACCTTGTGGTAGGTCTTTTTGCCTTTCTTGATCACGACGCCTTTCTGCAGCTGCTCAACGCTCAGCGCCGTGGCGGGGTCCGTGACCTTTTCACCATCCAGCAGCACGCCGCCCTGCTGGACCAGCTGGCGGGCTTCGCGGTTGGAGCCGCACAGTTTGGCCGCAACCATGGCCGCCAGCAGGCCGACCTTGCCGTCTTTGACCAGCGCGGCGTCCAGCGTGGTGGCGGGCATGTTCTCGTGGTCGGCGGCGCCGCTGAACAGACCGCGCGCAGTGGCCTGGGCCTTGTCGGCTTCCTGTTCGCCGTGCACCATTTTGGTCAGCTCCCAGGCCAGGATCTCCTTGGCCTTGTTGAGCTGCTCACCCTGCCAGTGGTCCATCTCGTCGATCTGTTCCAGCGGCAGGAAGGTCAGCATGCGGATGCACTTGAGCACATCGGCGTCGTCAACGTTGCGCCAGTACTGGTAGAACTCGAAGGGGCTGGTTTTGTTGGGGTCGAGCCAGACCGCATTGCCGGCCGTCTTGCCCATCTTTTTGCCCTGCGAATCGGTCAGCAGCGTGATGGTCATGGCAAAGGCGTCCTTGCCCAGCTTGCGGCGGATCAGCTCGGTGCCGCCGAGCATGTTGGACCACTGATCGTCGCCGCCGAACTGCATGTTGCAGCCGTAGTGCTGGAACATGTAGTAGAAGTCGTAGCTCTGCATGATCATGTAGTTGAA
>DWXD01000068.1 GCA_019119365.1 Candidatus Gemmiger stercoripullorum
TGAGCCGATTTCGTGCCAATACAACTTTCTACAACTTTTCTACAACTTTTGCCCCGAATCAGACGGAGCAGGAGGACATCCTATGGAATCCAAAAAGTTAGAAAAACCTCGTAAAAATGGTGCTTTTTCAACCATACAGGGCGTGATGAAACCGGATGAAGAGACCGGAGGGGTGTTCCCCACGATGAAGCCATTAGACTGACGGACAGCCCGCAAACCCGCAGGAAACCTGGGGTTGGGAGCGAGAGGTTTTATCGCAAAGAAAGACCCCTGGAAACGATACGGGACCACCGGTACGCCGGCGGTCCCGTTTTGCTGTTGCTTTCCCTTATGGTTGAACTTTCCCTTATTTTGTGGTAAGATTTAAGGGAATGAAGGGGGCGTAAGGGCATGCGTACATTCAATTACTCCGCGATCCGGGAACAAAAGTGGGACTCGGAGATTCTGGGGCTGGTCGCGGCAATCTATAAAGAAGCCGGAAAGCAGGAACTGTACCTGAAACAGCGGCCGGAGGAATTGGAGAAACTGGTGGAGATCGCAAGGGTGCAGAGCACCGAGGCATCCAATGCCATTGAAGGCATCGTGACCACAAACACCCGTATCCGGCAGCTTGTGGAGGAGAAAACAACGCCGAGAAACCGGGACGAGCAGGAGATTGCAGGCTACCGGGACGTGCTGAACCTCATTCACGAGAACTTCGACGCCATCCCCATTACGCAAAACTATATCCTGCAGCTCCACAAGATCCTGTACAGCCACATGAACAACCCCATGGCGGGCAGGACCAAAAGCGTGCAGAACTACATCAGCGCCGCCTATCCCGACGGCCATGTGGAGACCTTGTTCACGCCCCTGGCCCCCTATGAAACGCCGGAGGCCCTGGACAGAATTTGTCAGGAGTACAACCGGGTCATTGGGAACATGGAAGTGGAGCCGCTGATCGTCATTCCTGTGTTCATCCACGATTTCCTATGCATTCACCCCTTCAACGACGGGAACGGCAGAATGAGCCGTTTGCTGACCACACTGCTGCTCTACCGCAGCGGATTTTATGTGGGCAAGTATATCTCGCTGGAGGCCAAGATCGCAAAAAACAAGGACCTCTATTATGATGTCTTGCGCCAGGCGCAAATTGGATGGCATGAAGGCACCGAAGATGCGGTGCCGTTCATCAAGTATCTGCTGGGAACCATCCTTTCCGCCTACAAGGATTTTGAGGATCGCTTTGCCTTGGTGGAGACCAAGCGCCCGGCCCTAGAGACCGTGCGCCGGGCGACCATGGAGAAAATCGGCCGGTTTACGAAGCAGGACATTCGGGAGCTTTGCCCTTCACTCAGTATCAGCTCCATCGAAGGGGCGCTGCGGAAATTGGTGGCATCCGGTGAACTGAAACGGGAGGGGGCCGGAAAGAACATCTGCTATTACAGATTAAAATGATTCTTCCAGACGAAATGCCGCTAAAAATAGGGAATATCGCTTTTGTTCCGGTTCAGACGGCGTCAATCAAACAAAAAGGGCAAACCCGCGCAGAAACGGCGGGTTTGCCCTTTTTGGGTTGTTACGGCTGAAATACAGCAGCGGTTTCGCCCCCCGGCGCCCCGCCCCCGCTTTACGCCGTGGCGGCGGGCGCGGCGAGCAGCATGGCAAGGCCGAGCTCGGTCACGGAAGGGTAGATGCGGTCGGGTTTGAGCTCGCTGCGCTGCACGTCGGCCATTGTCGCCTCGCCGCTGAGCACCAGCGCGGTGTCCACCCCGGCGCGGCGGCCGCAGGCGATGTCGGTGTACAGGCGGTCGCCCACCACCAGCGCCTGCTGCGGCGCGCAGCCGGCGCGCTGCAGCGCATAGCGCACCATGGCCGGTTCCGGCTTGCCCAGGAAAAGCGGCCGCCGGTGCACGGCCGCTTCGATCATGTTGCAGATCGCGCCGCAGTCGGGCAGGTAGCCGAAATCGACCGGGCAGACCAGGTCGGGGTTGGTGGCGATGTAGCCGACCTCCCGCGTGGTCAAAAGCTGGCAGACGTCGCGGATCTTATCATAGGTGAGCTGGTTGTCGTAGGAGACGAGCACGCAGGCGATGGCCGGGTCGGCTGCGTCAGCCGTCACGCGCAGGCCGCAGCGGCGGCACTCCTGCACAAAGGAATCGGTCGCCATCGCGTAGATCGCCTGCCCGGCGTACTGCTCCTGCAAATAGCGGATGGTGGCATAGGCGGCGGTCAGGTAGTTTTCCGGCCCGGTCTCAACGCCCAGCCCCCGGAAAAAGGCGATGTAATCCGCGGTGCTGCGGGTCGCGTTGTTGGTGATAAAGATATACTGCCCGCCCGCCTGCCGGATGCGCTGCAAAAACGCCCGCGCGCCGGGGATCAGGGCGCTGCCGCGGCAGATGGTGCCGTCAATGTCCAGCAGAAAAAGCTGCTTTTCCATGGCGTCCCTCCGGCGGCGTTCAGCCGTCCTGCAGCGCGGCGCGCACGGCCAGGGCGCGCGCGGGGGCGTTGGTGATGACATCCGCCCCCGCGGCCAGCAGCCAGCGCAGGTCGTCGGCTTCGTTCACGGTCCACACGCGCACGGCCAGCCCGCTGGCGAGGTAGGTATGCAGGAAATCCGCCATCCTGACGTTCCACAGCCCCGGGTGCAGCCCGCCCACGCCGTGGGAGGCGGCGTACTTTTCCACATCGCAGATGATATCGGCAAAGAGGTAGGCCGTCTGCGCCTGCGGGGCCAGCTGGCGCACGCGCTCGATGCTGTAGTGGTTGAACGAAGAATAAATGACGCGCTCCTGCATGCCGAGCGCCTCGACAAGCGCGAGCGTCTTTTCCTCGATGCCGTCGTACCAGACAAGGCTCGTCTTCAGCTCGATGTTGACAAGCATGCCGGTCGGGCGCACCAGCTCGAGCACCTCGCGCAGCGTGGGGATGCGCGCGTCGGCAAAGCCGGACATGCCGTTGTCGGCGCACAGCGCCTGCAGCTCGGCCAGCGTGCGGTCTTTGACCGCGCCCGTGCCGTTGGTGGTGCGGTCCAGCGTTTCGTCGTGGATGACCACCAGCTCGCCGTCTTTGGACAGGTGCACGTCCAGCTCAATGCCGTCCGCGCCCTGGCGGGCGGCCAGCTCAAAGGCGGGCAGCGTGTTTTCCGGCGCATAGGCGCTTGCGCCGCGGTGCGCGAAAACTTTGGGGGTTGTCATATGCGTTCCGTCCTTCCTCAAATTTGGAGTTTCTCTCAAGTGTTGAGAGTTCAGAGTTTGGAGTTCCGATAAGGTTTCGCGGCGGCCTGCGGCTGCCGCAAAACCAAAAACCGGGAAAGCCGCAGGGCTTTCCCGGCAGGGGGTACGGCTTTAACCGTTGATGAGGTTGTACGTCTCGATAGATTCGTTGACCTGCTCGACAATGGCGGCCAGCGCATCTTCCGGCGTCTGGGAACCGGTGATCATCTCCTCAATCTCGGTCTCCACGATCTGGCGGGACTCGGGGAACACGCTCAGCAGCGCGCCGGTGTATTCGGGCGCGGTGTCATGCAGCTGGTCGATGGCGGTCTGGAACTGGGGATACTGCTCCATGTTCTGCTTATAGACCTCCTCCTCGGCCGCGGCGGTCGTGACCGGGAAATAACCGGTCTGGGCGTTCCAGTACGCCTGGGATTCGGGCGAGATCATGAACTCGATGAAGCGCCAGGTGGCGGCCAGGCGGACCGGGTCGTTGTTGTTCAGCGCCCACAGCGAGCCGCCGCCGATGGACACGCCGCCCTCGTCGCCGGTGTGCACGGCCGGGTAGTAGGCGGTGCCGACTTCAAACGAGTCGCCGGTGTCCTGCAGTACCTGCTTGAGCGAGGCGGTGCTGCCCAGCATCATCGCCGCTTTGCCGGAGGTGAAGTCGGTGGTGGCGGTGTCGCTGCCGCTGCGGCCGACATTGGGAGCCCAGCCGCCTTCGTTGAGGTCCATCCAGGCTTCCAGGATGTTCAGCGCCGCGCCGTTTTCGTCAAACACGACCTTGGTGGCGGGGGCGGTGCGGCCGTTGTCGTTGTCGACCATGGCCGCGCCCTGCTTGGACAGGAACTGCTCAAACCACCAGCCGTACACGCTCATGGCCAGCACTTCCTGCGCGCCGCCGTCGCTCAGCAGCGCGTCGCCCACTTCGGCGATCTCATCCAGGCTGGTCGGGATCTCGGTGATACCGGCGGCCTCGAACATGTCCTTGTTGTAGTACAGCAGCGGGGTGGAGGAGTTGAACGGCATCGAGTACAGGCCGCTGTCGGTGGTGTAGTAGGCGGCGATGTTGGGCTCGATCTGGCTCAAGTCATACCCGGCGGCGTCGATCAGGTCCTGCATCGGCACGACCCAGCCGGAGTCGATCATGAAGCGGGTGCCGATGTCGTAGATCTGCACAAGGTCGGCGCCCATGTTGCCGATCTGCGCGCTCTTGAGCTTGTTGATCGCGTCGTCGTAGCTGCCCTGGTAGACGGCTTCCACCGTGATGCCGTATTCGTTCTCGGCGTTGAACTTGTCGACGAGATAGGTCATGGCTTCGCCGTTGACGCCGCCCATCGAATGCCAGAAGGTGATGTTCGTGCCGTTTGTGTCCAGCGTGGTGAAATCGTCGCCGATCAGGCCGGACGCTTCGGACGCGGCGGACGTCTCAGACGCGGTGGAGGTATCCGTCGCGGCGGACGAACCGGTGCTGCCGCAGCCCGCCAGGGGCATGGCGGCCATTGCGGCGGCCAGCAGACCGGCCAGGATCTTTTTGTTCTGCATATACTTGCACACTCCTCTATTATAGCTTGTTTTTGCCTGTGATTCTATACCAACGGCGCAATAACGCCGGGATAGCGGGAAAATCAGCCCTTGACGGCGCCGGAGAACATGCCGCGGATCAGCTGTTTCTGGCCCACGATGAAGATGACCATGCTGGGGATGATGACCGAGACCACACCGGCCATCATCAGCGTGATGGACTGGGCGTCGGTGTTGTCCAGCATGCTGATGCCGATCTGCACGGTGCGCATCTCCTCCGAACCGGTGACCAGCAGCGGCCACATGTACATGTTCCAGGCGTTGATGAAGGTATAGACCGACATCGCGCCGATGGCGGACTTGGTCAGCGGCAGCAGGATGCTGGCGATGAACCGCAGGTTGCCGCAGCCGTCCAGCTTGGCCGATTCATACAGCGATTTGGGGAAGGTCATGTAAAACTGCCGGAACAGGAAGATGCCCATGGCGGAGGTCAGCGAGGGCAGGATCAGCACAAGGTAGCTGTCCAGAATGCCCATCTGGCTCACGGTCAGATAGTTGGAGATGATGGTTGCTTCTCCGGGGACCATCATCGTTGCCATCACCAGCATGAACAGCAGGTTTTTGCCTTTGAATTCCAGGAAGGAGAACGCGAACGCCGCCAGCGAGCAGGTGATGATCTGGCCCAGCGTGATGCAGCCGGACACAAGGAACGAGTTCAGGATGAACCGCACCAGCGGTACCTGGGTCCAGGCGCGCAGATAGTTGGATGCGTCGGGGTGTTTGGGCAACAGGTTCATCTCCATCGTGAACAGCTCGCTGCCCGGCATCAGCGAAACGCTGACCGCGTACAGCAGCGGGAACAAAATGAACAGCGCCATGAAAATGTTGAGCACAAGCAGCACGCCGGTACGCGCGCGGCGGCGGCGCAGCGCGGCTTCGCCCATGCGGCGGTGCAGCGCTTCCAGCTCCTCTTTGGTGTGGCTGCCGCGCTTGATGGTCAGCCCGGGGTTCTTTTTGAGTGCGGCGGTGGTATCCATCAGTATTTGACTCCCTTCTTTTCGATCTTGAACATGACCAGCGTCAGCGCCATGATGATCAGGAACAGGATGACCGACTGGGCGGCGGCGCTGCCGAATTTATAGTTGAAAAACGCGTCGCGGTAGATCGAGTAGACGATCAGGTTGGTGGATTCGCCCGGGCCGCCCTGGGTCAAAATCTTGACCTGGCCGAAGGACTGGAACGCCTGGATGATGTTGACGACGAGCGTGTAGAACATGATGGGGCTCAAACCCGGCAGCGTCAGGCGGAAAAACTTCTGCACGCTGTTCGCGCCGTCCACCGAGGCGCGCTCGTAGATGGATTCGTCAATGTTGCCAAGCCCAGCGGAGAAATACAAAAAGTTGATGCCGCTGTTGAGCCAGGCGGTCAGCACCGCCACGCAGATCAGCGCGTAGCGCGGGTCGCTGATCCAGTTGATTTCCAGGCCGGTGATCTTGTTGAACAGGCCGATCGTGGGGTTCAAAATAACCTTGAAGATCATGGCCGCGCCGCTGGAGGCGATGGCCATCGGCAGCGCATAGGAGGTGCTGAACGCGCGGATGCCGGGGAAGGTCTTGCTGCACAGCACCGCCGCCACAAGCCCCAGCAGCATGCTGCCGAACACAACGATGACCACAAAGAACAGCGTGACGACGATGCTGTTGTAAAAACTTTCGGAGGTCAGCAGGTCGATGTAGTTTTCAGCCCCGACAAAAATTTTGGCGTTGCCGAGCTTGTCGGTCAAAAACATGCTCAGGTAGATGGTCTTGACAAACGGATAGAACAAAAACACCGCAAACACGGCGAAGCAGGGGATCAGGTAGGCGTAAGGGCTGACCCCGCGCAGTTTTTCCGCAAATGATTTCATGCGTCATTCCTCCACTGAAATAAGATGTTTTCCCCGGTCTCGCCGTCAAAGAAATGCGCGGCGGCCATATCCAGGCAGAGGGTCTTTTCGGTGTCCGGCTCGGCGGCGTCGGCCGGTTCCACGCGGGCGGCAAACTCGCCGTCGCCGTTCAGCAGGTGCAGGATGGCGTAGTGCCCTAGCCCCTCGCAGGCCGTGACCCTGCCGCTCATGCTGGCGTAATGCCCGCCCGGGCGGGCGGGGCGCGCGGTCAGGTCCTCCGGGCGGATGCCCAGCGTGACGGCCTTGCCCGCATAGGCGGGCAGCAGCACGTCGGCCTGGCGGTTGGTCAGCGCAAACACCTGGCCCGCGTTGGTCACAAACTCGGCGCAGCCGTCCGCTTTGCGGACCGTGCCGGGCATGAAGTTCATGGCGGGCGAGCCGATGAAACCGGCCACGAACAGGTTGGCCGGGCGGTTGTACAGTTCTTCGGGCGCGGCCACCTGCTGGACGATGCCCGCCTTCATCACCACGATGCGGTCGGCCAGCGTCATCGCCTCGACCTGGTCGTGGGTGACATAGATGAAGGTGGTGCCCAGCTTGTGGTGCAGCTCGGCCAGCTCCACCCGCATGTGGGTGCGCAGCTTGGCGTCCAGGTTGGACAGCGGCTCATCCATCAAAAAGGCGCGCGGCTTGCGCATGATGGCGCTGCCGATGGCCACGCGCTGCTTCTGCCCGCCGGAAAGCGCCGCCGGGCGGCGGTCCAGCAGGCTTGTGATGCCCAGCATCTCGGCCGCCTGGGTCACGCGCTGGCGGATCTCGTCCTTGGGCACCTTGCGCACGGACAGCGAAAACGCCATGTTGTCGTACACCGACATCTGCGGGTACAGCGCGTAGCTCTGGAACACCATCGAAAGGTCGCGCTGGCCGGGCTCGGTGTAGTTGCTCAGCTCGTCGTCGATCCACAGCTCGCCGCTGCTGATGTCCTCCAGCCCGGCGATCATGCGCAGGGTGGTGGATTTGCCGCAGCCGGACGGCCCGACGAAGACGATGAATTCGCCGTCCCGGATGTGCAGCGAGAAATCTTTGACCGCATACTGGTTCTTTTCAAACACCTTGCATACGTCTTTGAGAACGATCTCTGCCATATATGAACTTTTCCCCCTTGTCACATGCGCGGCCGCGTTTTACCGGCCGCGTCTGCCATGTATCATAAACCATCCGGCCGCGCGGTGTCGTCCATGCTGCGGTAAAACCGCCGTTAAATTTCGATTTGAAAAAACAGACGAAGGACCGTCGAAGGCGGGCGGTCGCACCCCAAAAACGCCGCGGCCTTCAACGCAGGCGGGCCGCTTTACTGTAAAAAAATGACAGGGGCTTGCGCAAAAATTTACCGGAACCTTTCGTTTTTGCGCCCGCGGAAACAAACCGGACGCATTTGCGGCTATCCTGTATAATAGAAGCAAGAAGGAGGCGTTTGTATGAAACCGATCCTGATCGTGGACGACGAGGCGGCCATCGCCGAGCTGATCCGCCGCACGCTGGCCGGGGCGGGGTACGACTGTGTGGCCGTGACCGACGGCGCCGCGGCCGCCGACCTGCTGGAGCGCGAGGCGTTCGACCTTGTGCTGCTGGATATCATGATGCCCGGCGTCGACGGCTACGACCTGCTGCGCTGGCTGCGGCCGGGCGGGATGCCGGTTGTCTTTATCACCGCCAAAGGCACAACGGCCGACAAGGTCAAGGGCCTGCACATGGGTGCGGATGATTACATCGTCAAGCCGTTCGACCCGGCGGAGCTTGTGGCCCGTGTCGAAAGCGTGCTGCGCCGCGCCGGGCGCGGCGCGCTGGCGCTGCACGCCTGGGACGTGACGGTGGACACCGCCGCCTGCGAGGTGCGCCGCGGCGGCGCGCCGGTGGCGCTGACGCCCCGGGAGTACGAACTGCTGCTGATCCTTTTGCGCAACCGCGGGCATGTGCTCTACCGCAGCTACCTGTACGAGGCGGTCTGGGGCGACGAGGACGCCGCCGAAACCACCCGCACGCTGGACACCCACATCCAGCGCCTGCGCCGCAAGCTCGGCTGGGCGGACAAGATCCGCACCGTGCACGGCGTGGGGTATGCGCTGCGGGGGGAGGAAAAGGGGGAGTGAGGAATGGGGAATGAGGAATTAGGGGGGCGTGCTGTTGGGGGTGTTTTGGTGGCCCAAGGCGTAAAATTTATTCGTAGGGGCGGGATTTATCCCGCCCGCGGAACCCCGCGCCGCCGCAAACCGGGCGGATATGGAATCCGCCCCTACGATGCACCGCGGGGGTTGCATTTTCCCGGGTGGCCGCCGTGTTTCCCCGGGTCCGTAGGGCGGGCGTTCACGCCCGCCGCACCTTGGCGGTTCAAAATCGGGGCGTTCGCGCCGCCGCGCCCGCCACCGCCCCCGCCTGTCCCCCGCCCAATTCCTCATTCCTAATTCCTAATTTCCCTCCGCTCTCCCGGCCGCCGGACACGATTCGGACGCATCCGCGGGGTAGGATGGGGGCATCCGAAACAAAACGACGGAAACGAGGTGCATCCAGATGAACAAACGAATCGTGTGGCCGGTGGCGGCGCTGCTGGCGGCGGCGCTGGCCGGGTGCGGCGCGGCGGGCGCGAACGGGGCGGCCGCGGGCACGGGCGAAACGGCAGCCGCCCCCACGGCGGCGCCGGAAACGGCCGGGGCCCCGGCGGGCAGCCTGCGCTGGCTGGACGAATACGACGCCGGGCGCTGCTACATGGTGGGCTGGTCAGAGCAGGACAACGCCTACGCCGTCGCGGCGGCCTATGACTATGCGGCCGCCGCCGTGCAGCCGCTGTGCTCGCTGCCCGGCTGCGCGCATGATTCGCCGGGCTGCGAAGCCTGGCGGCGCATCACGATGGGGGTGGGGCAGGTCGCGGCCGACGGCGGCGAGGTGTTCTTCTGCTATTCGTCCGGCGGCCTGCTCAACAGCGGCGACGCCGCAGCCGACGCCGAACTGGCCGCCTGGCAGGCGGAGCATGAAGGCGCGCCCGTCGCGCACATCGACGTCTGCCGCGCCGACGGCAGCGGCCGCCGCCGTCTGGTCGAATTCCCCGCGCTGGAAGACAGCGAAGCGGGCACGTTGCAGATGTGGGCGGCCGACGACCGCAGCCTCTATGTGACCGTGCGGCTGACAAACGACCCGGCCGATTCCGGCGACGACACCCGCGCCCTCTATGCGGTCGACCGGCGCAGCGGCGCATGTACCGAGCTGGCGCCAAACGTCGACACCCCGGTCTTTGTCAGCGGCCGCGGCCTCTACCTGTTTGAGTACGAGCTGGAGGGGGAGGGCACGGCGGACGTCCGCGATAAAGGCGTGCAGGTGCGCCGCCTGGATGCGGACACCGGCGCGTGGAGCGACGGTGTTCACCACGAAAACAGCTGGGGACCCGCCTCGCCCCAGGGGCTGAGCAGCGGCGGCTGCTACCTGACCGCCGCGGGCGGCGGCGCCCGCAGCCTTTTGCGCGCCGACACAATGAACGGCACGCTGGAGGTGCTCGACCCGGACAGCGGCGAAACGCTGGCCACCGTCACCGGCCTGCCCGCGGCCGCCGAGGGCACGCATGTGGACTGGCAGTGCCGGGAACTCGAAAACTGGTATGCCGTGCAGAGCTTTGAGCTGCCCTGGGGCAGCAGCGAGGGCGTCGAGCGCCTCTTCCTGGCGCCCAGGACCGGCGGCGCGGCGCAGGAGGTTAAGCTGTACCAGTATGTCAGCGCCCGCGGCGCCGACCCGATCTATCTCTATGACGAGTGGAACGGCCGGCTTTTCTGCCATGCCGCCTACCGCGAAACGCCCGCCACCATGCTGGGCAAGGACGGCGTGCCGTATGCGACCAGCGACATTGAGGATATCTACGCCCTGCTGCCGGTCGAGAGCGCGCTGGCCGGTGCGGACGACTATACCTATTTTACAAACTGGCCCGGCCTGGCCCGGTAAGGAGGCCGCTATGAGGTTTTACCAAAAGATCACGCTGGCGTTCCTTGCGCTGCTGGCTGCCGCCCTGTGTGCGGTGGGCCTGGCCATGACCGCCGCCAGCTTTTCCGCCGGGCTGGCCAGCGCCCGCGCGGCCGCGCTGGCACAGCACAGCCGCGACCGCTACGGCGTGGAGCAGGCGGTGTACGCCCAGTACGAAACCGGCGCTGCCTATGGCGCGCAGCCCTACGGCAACGACCAGCTGGCCGCGGCGCTGCAGATCTACGCGGCGCAGGCCGCGCCCGGCGCGCAGCTGGCGCTGTTTGCGGACGGTACGGCGCTGTTTTCCACACTGCCCACGGCGCTGCCGCGCGCGGTGCAGCAGCAGGCCGCCGCGGGCGGGGCAGCGCAGGCCACGGTCTGGCGCGGCGGGGGCGAAAGCTGGCTGTTGCTGGCTCAGCCGCTGGCCGTGCCCGGGCGGGACGCCGTGCTGCTTGGCGCGTATGATCTCGGCGCGGTGTATGCCGCGCGCCGGGCGCTGCTGCTGGGGTGGGCGGCGGCTGCGGCGCTCACGCTGGTGCTGGGCGGCGCGGCGGCCGGGCGGCTCAGCAGGCGGCTGACAGCCCCGCTCGCCCGCCTGCAGGCGGCTAGCGGGCGCATCGCCGCCGGGGAATACGGCGAGCGCACCGGCATCGTCACCGGCGACGAGATCGGCGCGTTGAGCGCCAGCTTTGACGCAATGGCCGAAGCCGTGCAGCGCCGGATACAGGACCTGCACGCGGCTTTGCAGCGCGAGCGGGACTTTGTCGCCGCGTTTACCCACGAGCTCAAGACCCCCATGACCAGCATGATGGGCTACGCCGGGCTGCTGCGCACCGGCCCGCAGACGCCCGCCGCCGTGCAGGACGCGGCCGGGTACATCTACCGCGAAACGCGGCGGCTGGAAGCGCTGTGCGCCAAGCTGCTTGAGCTGCTGGGCCTTGAGGCGGGCGAGGGCAGCATCGCCAAAGCGCCGGTCAGCGACCGCGCGCTGTTTGCCGCCGTGCAGCGGGCGCTGGCGGGGCCCGGGGCGGGGGACGCCGCCGCGCCGGTCGTGTTCGCGCCCGGCGGATGCACGGTCTGCGTGGACCGTATTTTGTGGGAGGACCTGCTGCGCAATCTTGTCGCCAACGCCTGCCGCGCCTGCCGCGGCGTGCCCGGCGCGGGCGTGCGGGTGGCCTGCCGGGCCGAGGAGGGCCAGGCTGTCTTTACGGTGGCGGACACCGGCTGCGGCATCCCGCCCGAAGACCTGCCCCGCGTGACCGAACCGTTTTATATGGTCGATAAATCCCGCGCGCGGGCGGGCGGCGGCAGCGGCCTGGGGCTGGCGCTGTGCAGCCGCATCGCGGCCTGCCACGGCGCGGCGCTTGCGCTGGACAGCGCGCCCGGCCGCGGCACCACCGTCACCGTGCGCCTGCCGCTGGCGGGCGGGCCGCAAGAGACCGCCCAAACCGCAAAGGAGGGGACGAACGATGAAAGCTAAAGCGTGGTTCGCGGCGGCCGCTGCGGGGGCGGCGCTGTGCCTGGCGCTGCCGTTTGCGGTGTTCGCTGTGTGGGACCGTGTGCTCACCGCCCGCCCGCAGCCGCTGTCGGCGGACGACCCGGCGCTCGCCGGGCTGCTCTCGGCCGAAGGCCGGGCCGACGAGACCGCCTGCCTGCTGTATGCGGCCGCGCATGTGTTCGGCGTGGAGCTCTCCCCGCTCGATCTGTCCGGCGGCTGGACGCAGGCCGCGCAGCAAACGCTGCCGCCGGACACTGTGCGGGCGGCGCTGGCCGGGGAAAGCGCGGCGGCGGAAAACGCATGGTCCGCCGCCGCGCAGCAGGCCGCACAGATCGCGCAGGACCTGCGGGCGGCCGGGCTGCTGGCGGAGGATTGCTGGCAGGCTGTCGCGGACGGCTGGGACGGCACGGTCACGGCCGAGTGCTACACCGCGCCCGGCGGCTTGGCCCGCCTGCGCCTGTGGGACGAAAACACGGGTTTTGACATGGCCTGGACGCCGCAGGGCGTGCCGGTGTATGTCAGTTTGTACGACGCGGCGCTGCCGCTGGGCGAAGCGGTAACGCCGGGGCTGCTGGACGGGTATCTCGCGCTGGCCGGGCTGGACGAGGCGTTCGGGGACTGGCAGGCCATCGACTGGTCCGCCCGCCTGCCCGCCGCGGGCGAGACCGCCTACAGCCCCGCCGCCCAGCTCTACGCCACCGCCAGCGCCCGCGACGGCCTGACCCTGACCCTGCAAAGCCTGCCGCCCGATAGGGTGGCGAAGCTGGCGGGGGGAGAAGGGGTTAGATAATGAGAAATTAGGAATGAGGAATGAGGAATGAGGGGGGCGTCTTGGCTGCTCCAAAACGAAAAAATTATTCGTAGGGGCGGGATTTATCCCGCCCGCGAACCCTGCGCTACCGCGGGGTGCGGCGGGATGAGGGCATCCCGCCCTACGTTCGTCCGGGCGGCCGCGGCAATCCCATTTGGCCGGTCGTTCCCGGATGCCATGTAGGGGAGGGGCATGCCCCTCCCGAACCCCACGCCGCCGCGAACACCCCGGGACGATGCGAGCATCGTCCCCTACATTGGTTTGCAATGGCCGCGGGAATTGCATTTTCCCGGGCGGCCGCCGTGTTTCCCCGGTTCCGTAGGGCGGGCGTTCACGCCCGCCGCACCTTGGCGGTTCAAAATCGGGAACATTCCCACCGCCGTAAACACCCCATGTAGGGGCCGATTCCATATCGGCCCGGCCTGCCGTGCCGCGGACCTCTGCGGGAGGGCCGTGGCCCCCTACAAACCGGGACAAACATTGCGGTGCCCGGTTTGCCTGAAACACAAAATTTGCCCGTAGGGGCGGGATTTATCCCGCCCGCGGAACCCTGCCTTGCCGCGGGGTGCGGCGGGATGAGGGCATCCCGCCCTACGTTCGCCCGGGCGGATGCGGCAATCCCATTTGGCCGGTCGTGCCCGGACGCCATGTAGGGGAGGGGCATGCCCCTCCCGCAACCCCCGCGCCGCCGCGAACACCCCGGGACGATCTCCGGCCTAAGAGCCGGACCTGCGGTCCGGTTGGCCTCCGAAACGCGCCTGCGGGCGCAGTGCGAGCATCGTCCCCTACATTGGTTTGCAATGGCCGCGGGAATTGCATTTTCCCGGGTGGCCGCCGTGTTTCCCCGGCTCCGTAGGGCGGGCGTTCGTGCCGCCGCAAACCGGGCGGATAGGGACCCCGCCCCGCGCACAGGCTGCGCTCCATCCAAATCCAAACCCCTGGACCCTGCAAGGCGGGGCGGCAAAACAATTGCCGCCCCGCCTTGCATAAATCCCGCCCCCGTGCGCCACACTATGCGTAACGACTAACCTGCAAACGGGGGAGGATGAACAGCTTTGAAAGCATTTTTTAAGGAAAAAGGGCTCTACCTGCTCTGCCTGGCGCTCGTGCTGGTCGCGACCGTCACCGGGGTGCTGGCCGTCAGCAAGGTTGTGCACAGCGTCACCGAACTGGCCGGGGCGCGCCAGAAAGCACTGGAGGAGGAGAGCGCATGGAACCAGCCCGACACCATCGTCACCAACCCGGCCGGGGACGTGCCCCTCGCAACGCCTGCGCCCACCTCGGCGCCCTCAGCGTCGCCGTCGCCGTCCTCGCAGCCGTCCTCTGCGCCGCAGCAGCCGTCCGCTGGCTCCGGCGCGGCTGGCGGGTCCTCCGGTTCGGCTGCCTCGCCGGGCGTATCTTCTACCTGGCCGGCAGACGCTGAACCGCTGCGCGCCTTCAGCGGCAGCGAGCTTGTCTACAGCGAGACCCTTGGCGACTGGCGCACCCACAACGGCGCGGACTATGCCTGCGAGCAGGGCAGCGGCGTGCAGGCCGTGCAGGGCGGCACGGTCGAAGCGGTGGAGCAGGACGCGCTGTGGGGCGGCGTCGTCACGGTGGCCGCGGACGAAAACGGCGTGCGCTGGCGCTACTGCGGTTTGCAAAACATTGCCGTCGTCGCGGGGGATACCGTCGCGCGCGGGGATATCCTCGGCACGCTGGGGCCCATCCCCAGCGAAAGCCGCGACCCCAGCCACCTGCACCTTGAATGCCTGCAGGGCGAACAGCCCATCAACCCCGAAGCCATGAAACCGTAACCGCAAACAGCGCCCCGCCGCCCGGTACACAGGACGGCGGGGCGCTTCAGCGTGTCGAGTTTCTCGACACGCTGCAAAGGGGGCAACAGCCGCGCACGGCAATTGCCTAACGCGGCTATTTCCCCCTTTGGAATCCCCTTCGACAAAATTTTACGGCAAATCGCGCACTCGTCGCTAACGCTCCTCGCACACAATTTGCCGCAAAATTTCCCTGTCGGTGTCGCCGTCGGCGGCGCATGTCCGCCGACGGCGACTTTTTTTAACTTTTTCGACAGTCTGTAACGTTCCCAATTTCAATACGGCCGCAGCGGTTCCAGCAGGTCCATCACGGCCAGCGTGCGGCGGCGCGCGGCGGCTTCGGCGGCCGTGTCGTGCTCGGCCACGATGCGCGCGAACTCGGCAAATTCATAGGCCATGCGGTGGCGCGCGAGCTTCGGCCCGTCGGTGCGCACGCCGTTCACCACGCTGTACACCTGTTCCACGCTGTTGGCGCCGCCCTGCAAAACCAGGCAGCCGCCAACGCCCTGCAGCATGGCAAACTGCGGCGCGCCGCTGTCCTTGGCGGCCAGCGCGGCGGCGCAGAACCCGGGGTATTGCAGCAGCACGGTCCCGGCCGTGTCGATGCCGTTGCCCCCGAGAGTGGGGCGGTATTCGGCGCGCTGCGGCGCGCCCAGCAGGCCGCAGAAGAAGTGCAGGTTGTACACGTTCATGTCGTACAGCGCCCCGCCGAAACAGGCCGGGTCAAACGTCGTGTTCCACACCCCGCGCAGGTAGTCGTCATACCGCGCGCTGCGGGCGGAAAAGTTGGCCAGCGCGCCGCGCACCGCGCCGATCTTTGGCCGTTCGGCCTGCAAAAACCGGTAGGTGGGCAGGTAGGGCGTTGTGATCGCCTCAAACAGCACGACGCCTTTTTCATCGGCCAGCGCGAACAGCGCCCGCGCCTCGGCCGCCGTGGGCGTGAACGGCTTTTCCAGGATGACATGGTACCCGGCCGCCAGCGCCCGGCGCGCGGCCGCGGCGTGCAGGTGGTTGGCGGTGCCGATGTAAACGGCGTCGAACCCGCCCGCGGCGTACAGCGCCTCCTCGCTTGTGTACAGGCGCGGGATGCCCGCCTTTTCGGCCAGCGCGCGCCCTTTTTCGGCGCTTTCGGGGCGGCAGCACAGCGCGGTCAGCGCAAGCTCCGGCCAGGCGGGGGCGTGGGTGAGAAATTCGGCGACAATGCGGCTCGTGGACAAAACGGCAAGGCGCAGCGGCATGGAAAAAACCTCCCTGTTGATCTGGATACGCCCCGGCAGGCGGGGAACATTTGCCCCCATTATACCGCCTGCCGCCCGCCGCGGCAAGCGAAAAACCGGCGGCCCCTTGCCTTTTTGCCCCCGCTACGGTATACTAAAATTAAAGTGGGGGCCGTGCGGCCCCGGGGTGTATCCGAAAAATCCGGCGCTTTCGATGTGCCGGATACACCCCGACACAATCATGAAAGACGAGGTGGCAACTATGGAACCTTTGGTGATCACGATGGCGCGCGAATACGCATCCGGCGGCAGTGAGATCGCCCAGCGCGTGGCAGAACTTTTGGGCGTCAAACTCTACAACAAGGAACTCATCACGCTGGCAGCCAAAAAGAGCGGCCTGACCGAGGAGGCCATCGCCGCCAGCGAAAACCAGCGCAGCGGCAGCCTGATCTACAGCCTGTACATGATGGGCAACACGATGCCGCTGGCCGACCAGGTCTACATCCTGCAGTCCAACGTTATTAAGGAAGTGGCCGCGCGCGAAAGCTGCGTGGTGCTGGGCCGCTGCGGCGACTATGTGCTGCGCGACCGCCCCAACGTGCTGCGCACCTTTGTCTACGCCCCGCTGGAGCTGCGCATCCACAACGCCAAGGCCCGCCCCGGCGCCAAGGACATGACCGACCGTTTGTGGGAGACGACGCTGGCCAAGCACGACCGCGCCCGTTCGTCCTACTACAACTACTACACCGAAAACCGCTGGGGCGAAGCGAAAAACTATGACCTGTGCCTGAATGCCGCCCTGGGCCGCGAAGCCTGCGCCCAGCTGATCGTGCAGGCGGCGCGGGCAATGGAGGAATCAATCAAAGCATGAGCAAACCGTCCGCTGCGGCCCGCATGGGCACCGAACCGCTGAACCCCCTGCTGCTTTCACTGGCGATCCCGATGATGATCTCGATGCTGGTGCAGGCGCTGTACAATGTGGTGGACAGCATCTTTGTCTCCTATGTCAACGAGGCGGCGCTGTCCGCCGTCAGCCTTGCCTTCCCGATCCAGAACCTGCTCATCGCGTTTGCGGTAGGCACGGCCGTGGGAGTCAACGCCCACCTGTCCAAATCTCTGGGCGAAGGCAACCGCGAAGAAGCCGAGCGCGCCGCCATGAACGGGTTGTTCCTGGCCGTGTGCAGCGCGCTGGGTTTTTTGCTCTTCGGCCTGTTCGGGGCCGAAGCCTTCATCACTTCACAAACTTCCGACCCGCTCATCGCCCGCTACGGCGCCGAGTACCTGACCATCTGCACGGTGTTCAGCATCGGCTGCTGCCTGCAGTGCATGATGGAAAAAGTTCTTGTCGCCAGCGGCCACAGCACCTATGCGATGATCACCCAGATGGTCGGCGCGCTGACCAACATCGTGCTGGACCCGGTGTTCATCTTCGGGCTGTTCGGCGTGCCGCGCATGGAGGCCGCGGGCGCGGCCATCGCCACCGTCATCGGCCAGTTTGCGGGCGCGGGCACGGCCTTTTTGCTCAACGCCTTCAGCAACCATGACGTCAGCCTGCGGCTGCGCGGCTTCCGCCCGTCCGGCCGCACCATCCGCCGCATCTACACCGTCGGTCTGCCCTCCATCGGCATGAACGCCATCGGCAGCGTTATGACCTTCGGCATGAACGCCATCCTCATCGGCTTCTCCAGCACGGCGGTGGCCGTGTTCGGCGTCTACTTCAAGCTGCAGAGCTTTGTGTTCATGCCGGTGTTCGGCCTCAACAACGGCATGGTGCCCATCGTCAGCTACAACTACGGCGCGCGCAAGCCGGACCGCATCACCGGCACGCTGCGGCTTGCGACCGGCTACGCCGTCGGCATTATGGTCGTCGGCTTCCTCATCGCGCAGCTTTTGCCCGGCGTGCTGCTCGGCATCTTCAACGCCAGCGCGGACATGCTGTCCATCGGCACGGTGGCGCTGCGCATCATCTCGTTCTCGTTTTTGCTTGCGGGCGTCAACGTCATCTCTTCGTCCTACTTCCAGGCGCTCGGCCACGGCGTGCTGGCGCTGGGGGTGTCCATCATCCGCCAGCTGGTCGTGCTGCTGCCGGTGGCCTGGCTGCTCAGCTTTGCCGGGCGGCTGGACCTGATCTGGCTCGCCTTCCCGGTGGCCGAGATGGTGGCCTTTGCGCTCTGCCTGGCCTTCCGCGCCCGCTGCCGCAAAAACATTCTGGAGCCCCTGTTTGCCGAAAAGGCCGCCGCGGCGGCCCAGGCCCAATAAAGGAGTTTTCACACCCCATGAGCTATGCGTACGACCTGATCATCGTCGGCGCCGGTCCGGCCGGCATCTTCACCGCGCTTGAACTGCTGCGCAAAAGCGCCCGCCCGCAGGAGCTGAAAATTCTGCTGATCGAAAAAGGCAAGCCGGTCGAACGCCGCCACTGCCCCAAAGCCGAGACCGGCCACTGCGTCAACTGCAAGCCCACCTGCGCGATCACGACCGGCTTTTCCGGCGCGGGCGCATTTTCGGACGGCAAACTCTCGCTCTCGCGGGAGGTCGGCGGCGAGCTGCCCGAGCTCATCGGCGAAGAGTTTGCCCAGGACCTCATCGACTATACCGATAAAATTTACCTGGAATTCGGCGCCGACCCGCATGTGGAAGGCGTGTACGAAGGCGCCGAGATCAAGGAGATCCGCAAGCGCAGCATCCAGGCAGGCCTGCAGCTTGTCGACTGTCCGATCCGCCACCTGGGCACCGAACGCGCCCAGCAGCTTTACCTCAACATCCAGCGCTATCTGCAAAACGCGGGCGTGGAGATGTGGTTCGAGACCGAATGCGACAACATCCTGCTGGACGGCGATGCCTGCCGCGGCGTCATTGCGCGCCGCACCGGCCGAGCCGATGCGGACAGGCGCGAGGTCACGGCGCGCCGGGTCGTCATCGCCACCGGCCGCCGCGGGGCGGACTGGCTTGAAAAGATCTGCGCCGAGCACCACATCGCCCACCGCCCCGGCACCGTTGACATCGGCGTGCGGGTCGAATGCCGCAACGAGATCATGGAGACGATCAACAGCGTTCTGTACGAAGGCAAGCTGATCGGCTACCCCGCCCCCTGGAAAAACAAGGTCCGCACCTTCTGCCAGAACCCCGGCGGCTTTGTCGCGCAGGAAAACTACGACAATGACCTCGCCGTTGTCAACGGCCACAGCTACAAGGACCTCAAAAGCCCCAACACCAACCTGGCGATCCTGGTCAGCCACAATTTTACCGAGCCGTTCAACCAGCCCATCGCCTACGCGCAGAAGGTCGGCGAGCTGACCAACATGCTCGGCGCGGGGCGCATCATGGTGCAGCGCTACGGCGATATCCTGAGCGGCAAGCGCACCTGGCCGCAGGAGCTGGCCCGCGCCAACGTGCGCCCCACGCTGAAAGACGCCGTCGCGGGCGACATCACGGCCGCCATGCCCTACCGCGCCATGGTCAATATCATCGAATTCATCAAGATGGTCGACCATGTCGTGCCGGGTTTTGCCGCGCCGGAAACGCTGCTCTATTCGCCCGAACTCAAGTTCTACTCCAACAAAGTCCGCATGGATGCCGACCTCGAGACCAACGTCCGCGGCCTGCACTGCCTCGGCGATTCCTCCGGCTGGACCCGCGGGCTGATGATGGCTTCGGTCATGGGCGTTCTCATGGGCCGCAAGCTGATCGAAAAGCACGGTTTTTGAGCGGGCCGGGAAAGCATGGCCCCGACGGTATCGCAAACCCTCTGTAGGGGCCGGTTCCCTATCGGCCCGGCTCGCGCCGCCGCAAACACCCGCGGGCGGATATGGAATCCGCCCCTGCAAAACCGGGGGTCCGCAATACGCAAACACCCGCAACACGCAAAGAAAGACCTCCCGCCCCGGGGATATCGCCCGGTGCGGGAGGTCTTTTGTCAATTTTTATGCGGTATGCGGTCTTAACGCCCGAACGGGCTCTGCTGCGCGTCCTCGTCGGTCGTGGCAGTGGGGCCGGTGGCGCCTTCGCCCAGCACGACGTCGTAATTGGCCATCTTGCCGTCGCGCTCGATCTGCAGGCTGACCGTGTCGCCGACGTTCTTGCCCTGCAGGTAGCCGGTCAGGTCGGTCGTTGCGTTGACCGAGTTGTTGTCCACGGCCACCACGCGGTCGCCCAGCTGCAGCCCGGCCTTTTCCGCGCCGCTGCCCGGCGTGATCTGGATGATATAGACGCCGTAGGTGTCCACGCCGTACTGCATCGCGTTGCTCTCGTTGATGGACAGGACCGTGACGCCCAGCGCCGGGCGGGCGACATACCCCTTCTCGATCAGCTCATTGACAACGTTCATGACCTCGTTGATGGGGATCGCAAAGCCCAGATTCTGGGACACGGCGCCGCTGCTCGTGGTGGTGGAGCCGCTGGCGTTGACCAGGCCGATCAGCTCGCCCAGGCCGTTGAACAGGCCGCCGCCGGAGTTGCCCGGGCTGATGGCCGCGTCGGTCTGGATCAGGCTCATCGCGTTGCCTTCCACCTCGACCGAACGGTCCACCGCGCTGACGATGCCGTCGGTCACGCTGCCGCTCAGGGTGCCCATCGGGTTGCCGACGGCCACGACCGTCTCGCCCACGGCCAGCGCGTTGCTGTCGCCGATCGTGGCCGGGGTCAGGCCGGTGGCGTCGATCTTGAGCACCGCCACGTCGGACGAAGAATCGGAGCCGATCACGGTGGCGGGGTACTCGGTGTCGTCAGACAGCTGCACCGTGATGGAGGTTGCGCCGTCCACAACATGGGCGCAGGTCAAAATGCGGCCGTCCTCGCTCAGGATCACGCCGGAGCCCGCGCCGCTCTGGATATAGCTGCCGAACCAGACGTTGGTGCTGACCATCTGCTCGGTCGTGATGGCGACCACGCTGGGCGATACCTTGGCCGCGATGTCCACAAGGGTCATCTCGCTGCCGTCGGCGCTGCCCTGGTTGGTCTGGGCGCTCTCGTCGCGCTGTACCTGCTGGATCACGACCTGGTCATGGCCCAGCCCCAGCGCGTTGCCCGCCATGGTGCCCAGCAACCCGCCGCCAAAGCCCAGCACGACCACGCCGACACCGGCCACGATGCGCAGCGCGATCTTTTTGCCGCCGCCCTGTTTGTGGGCGCGGTGCGGCGCGGGGCCGGGCTGCGGGGCCGGACCGCCCACGGGCCCCTGCGGGCCGTTCGGGCTGCCGGGTCCGCCGGCGGCCGGGCCGCTGGCGGAAGAATAACTGTGGAAGCTGCTGCCCGCGGGCTGCTCGCCCGCGGCGCTGCCGGACGGCTGACCGTCCGCGGTATAATCGGTGCGGGCGGTGTTGGCGGTGTTCATGCCGCTGCTGCCCACGTTGGGGTATGTGTTTTCCTGCGGGGCCTGCGGGGCGGACGGCTGCTGCGCGCCCTGGCCGGTCCCGTTCGGGTCCTGCTTGTACAGGCCCGAGTAATCGTATTCACTCATCATTCTGCACTCCCTTTGAAATGGTCCGCCGGGCGGGGCGCGGCCCCTTTTCCTTTTGGATTGGCTTTAGTATACCCGCAAATTGTGAAATTGGTTTTTCGCGCGGGTGAAACAAATGTGAAACCTGCGCCCGCCGCCCCTTGACAGCCGCGCGCCCCGCCGCGTATCATGAACAAAAAAACGAAAGGGGCGGCGGCGATGGAACTGCGCGCACAGGGGCCGGAGGTCTTTTTGTGGAAGGAAAATACCTGTATCGGCCGCGCGCGCTGGGCGGGGGACATGCTGGAAGTTTTCAGCATTGACCCGGCCTGGCGGCGGCGCGGCTACGGCAGCTATTTTCTGAAAGAACTGCTGCGCGGCCGCGGCGGGTTTGACCGCGGCGCGGCCAGCTGCTTTTGGGCCCCGGCCCCGCCCGCGCAGGACGCCGCCGCCTGCGCGCTGCTGCAAAAGTTCGGTTTTGTGCCCGCGGCGGGCGGGCGCTGGGTGCGGCGGCGCGTGCCGGACTTAAGCGCCGTCACGCTCTGCCACGAGCTGCTCGCCGCGCGGCTGCGCCCCGGCGGGCTGTATGTGGACGCCACCTGCGGCAACGGCCACGACACGCTGTTTCTGTGCGGCCTGGCCGGGGAAAACGGCCGCGTGCTGGGGCTGGATATCCAGCCCGCCGCCGTCGAAGCCACCAACCGCCGCCTGGCCGCCGCCGGGTTTGGCGGCGTGGGGCGCGCGGTGCTCTGCGGGCATGAAAACCTGCTCACGCTTGTGGAGCCCGGCACGGCCGACTGCGTGCTGTTCAACTTTGGCTGGCTGCCCGGGGCGGACCATGCGGTGCACTCCGGCACGGCCACCACGCTGCCCGCGCTGCGCGCCGCCTGCACGGCGCTGCGCCCCGGCGGCGTGCTGGCCGCGGTGCTTTACAGCGGCAGCGTCATCGGCAGCGGCGAAAAACAGGCCGCGCTGGACTTTTTTAGAAGTCTGCCGCTTACACAGTACACCGCCCTTGTGTGCGAATTCGCCAACTGGGCCGACACCGCCCCGCTGCCCTGCCTGGCCATCAAGCGGGGATAAACCGGGCGGGGGTGCGTCAAATTTCCCGCCCCGTCTTCCGGCACAGCAGCGCCCACAGGGCGGCTTCGCTTTCCGGCGTCAGGGCGGCGCGGGGGAAAACGCGCGCCACATTGGCGGCGGGGTCGTACAAAAAGATGCCGTGCGCGGTCCGGTACGGCCCGGTCAGCCCGCGGTAGGGCACTTCAAACCGGCCGCCCGCGCCTGTCTCGACCTGCATGGCGTCGGGGCCGAAGCGGATCACGCTGTGCCCGGCCAGCCGCGCCGCTGTGCTGCGCGCATTGCGCCGCACGGCCCACACAACAATGACCGCCAGCACTGGCAGCAGCCACCACACGCCTTGCGCAACCAGCAGCGCGCCCCCGGCGGCCAAAAGCAACGGCGCCCACCACAACCGCCGCCAGTAGACGGGCGTTTTCAGCAGGGCGGCGTTCAGTTCCCACAAAAGCCGCCGGGTCGTTTCTGCATCCAGCGTGCAGGCCAGCACCCCGCCATCCGCACCATCCGGCACAAAGCCGTCCGCCGGGGCGGGCTGCGCCGCGCCAGACGGACCGACCGGCCCCGGCTGCGGCTGCAGCGCCTGCAGCCAGCTGTGCAGCTCCTGCGCACCGGAAAAGGCGCGGTTGGGCACAAGCGCACCGGAACCATCGGCAAAAATGACGACCAGCCCCGCTTTGTCCCGGCGCACGGCGCGCAGCCCGGTCACGGCGCAGTCGAGCGCCCCACGCCCGGCGTTGAGGCTGGGCCCCTGGTAATGCAGCTGCCCGTCCGCCAGTTGCAGTGTGTAAGGCGCGGCGGTCAGGCTGTCCAGCGCCGCGCGCAGCGCCAGCAGCTGGACCGAAGCGAACAGGCGCGGGGCCAGCGCCCAGTAGGCGGCCAGGAATACGGTCAGCAGCAGGGTCAAAACCGCCAGCGTAGCTGCAGCCACGGCGTTTAGGCCGCCTGCCCGCTGTACCGTGCGCCAGCCGGATACGCCCAGCGCTGCCGCAAACACCAGCGCCATCATCAGGCGGTTGGTCGCCACATACCGCGCGCCCAGGCTGCCGCGGGTGCGCCCCAGCGCCGCAAACTGGTCCCGCAGGTCCCGGCGGGTCATTGTGTACTGCAGTTGCATGCGGATGCCCCCTTCAGCAAGGTTCTGCCGGGCGGGCAAACGGGCCCGCCCCTGCAAAACCCTATTCTACCATGCAGCGGGCAAAAAGTAAACGCCGCCACTTGCCAAGCGCCCGCAAACCATGTATACTAAACAGGTATGTCTGAAATTCTGCCCAGTTTAAATAAAGAAGGGACTGAAACGGTTTTGCAGCCTTAAATTGCGGAACGGCACGGGATGCGTGCAGAGCGAAAAACCAAAACCATACGAAACAGAGACAGTAAAGTAAGGAGAGACCCCATGCCGACCATGCGTGAAGAAATAGAAAGCCGCCGCACGTTTGCGATCATCTCGCACCCGGACGCCGGCAAGACCACCCTGACCGAAAAACTGCTGCTGTACGGGGGCGCCATCCAGACCGCCGGTTCAGTCAAAGGCAAACAGAGCGCCAAGCACGCCGTGTCCGACTGGATGGACATTGAAAAACAGCGCGGCATCAGCGTGACTTCGTCCGTTCTGCAGTTCCGCTATCAGGGCAAGTGCATCAACATCCTGGACACCCCCGGCCACCAGGACTTTTCCGAGGACACCTACCGCACGCTGATGGCGGCCGATTCGGCCGTCATGGTCATCGACGCGGCCAAGGGCGTCGAGGCGCAGACCATCAAGCTGTTCAAGGTCTGCACGCTGCGCCATATCCCGATCTTCACCTTCATCAACAAGATGGACCGCGAAGCGCGCGACCCGTTCGAGCTGATGGAGAACATCGAGGAGATCCTCGGCATCAAAACCTACCCGATGAACTGGCCCATCGGCTGCGGCAAGGGCTTCAAGGGCGTGTTCGACCGCGGCAGCCGCCGCGTGCTGGCCTTTGAGGGCGACGGCCGCGCCAACGGCGTCAAGATGGTGGACGAGATCGCCGCCGAACTCGGCGACCCGGCCATGGACGAACTGATCGGGGCCGAAAACCACCAGCGCCTGGCCGACGACATCGAGCTGCTGGACGGCGCGGCCGAGGAATTCGACCTCGACGCCGTGCACCGCGGCGAGCTTTCGCCGGTGTTTTTCGGCTCGGCGCTGACCAACTTCGGCGTGGAGCCGTTCTTGAAGGAGTTCCTGCGCCTGACCCCGACCCCGCTGCCGCGCCCCGACGCCGGGACCGGCGAACTTGTCGACCCGTGCGGCGAGCGTTTCAGCGGCTTTATCTTCAAGATCCAGGCCAACATGAACAAGAACCACCGGGACCGCATCGCGTTCCTGCGCATTTGCTCGGGCAAGTTCGAGCGCGGCATGGAGGCGTTCCATGTGCAGGAGGGCAAGAACATCAAGCTCGCCACCGGCACCAGCCTGATGGCCGACGACCGCGCCATCGTGGCCGAAGCCTATGCGGGCGACATCATCGGCCTGTTCGACCCCGGCATCTTCTCAATCGGCGATACGCTGTGCACCGGCAAACCGCCCGTGCAGTTCGCGGGCATCCCGACCTTTGCGCCCGAGCATTTCGCCCGCGTCACCCAGGTCGACACCATGAAGCGCAAGCAGTTCGTCAAGGGCATGGAACAGATTGCCCAGGAAGGCGCGATCCAGATCTTCCGCGACCTTGGCGCGGGCATGGAGGAGGTCATCGTCGGCGTTGTCGGCGTGCTGCAGCTCGAAGTGCTCGAGTACCGCCTGAAAAACGAGTACAACGTCGACATCCGCCTGCAGAGCCTGCCGTATGAATATATCCGCTGGATCTTGAACCCGGCGGACGAACTCGACCCCAAGCATCTCGATATCACCAGCGACACCCGCCCGGTCGAGGATCTCAAGGGCAACCGCCTGCTTTTGTTCGGCAGCCCGTGGAGCGTCAACTGGGCCGAGACCCACAACGAGGGCCTGCGCCTGTCCGAGTTCGGCAACCTCACGTTCTGAAAAACCAAAAACTGCCCCCCAAGCCGCCCGCGCGCCAAAAGCCGCGGGCGGCTTTGCCGCGCGCCGCTCCGCTTGACCCGGCGGGCGGCGGGTGTTATACTGCAAAAAAATGTTGTGAAAAGCAGGGAGGGAAAATCCATGTCCTACGCCATTGTTTTCAGCAGCCGCACCGGCAACACGCGCCGGCTGGCCGAAGCTGTCCGCGCCGCGCTGCCTGCGGGGGAATGCCTGTACTTCGGCCCGCCGTCCGCCGCCGCGCTGGCGGCCGGGCGGCTGTATATCGGCTTCTGGACCGACAAGGGCAGCTGCGACGAAGCGCTGGCCGCCTTCCTGCCGCAGCTGGCCGGGCACGAGGTCTTTCTGTTCGGCACGGCGGGCTTTGGGGCGGACCCGGCTTACTTTGACGCGATCCTTGGCCGGGTGGCGGCGCTGCTGCCGCCTTCCGCCGCCGCCGTGGGCCGCTTCATGTGCCAGGGCCGCATGCCGGACGCCGTGCGCGCCCGCTACACCGCCATGCCGGAAGGGGAGCGCCGCACACAGATGCTCGCCAACTTCGACATGGCGCGCACCCACCCCGACGCAGCCGACCTGGCCGCCTTGACCGCCGCGGTCCGCGCGCTGCCGCCGCAGGCGTTCGATTTGCGCGCGGCCAAGCCGGCCGATGCCGGGGCGCTCGGCGCGCTGCACTGCCAGGCCTGGCGGGAAACCTACCCCGGCCTGCTGCCCGCCGCCATGCTGCAAAGCCTCTCGCCGGAAAAAAGCGCCGCCCGCTTTGCGCAGGAGGGCTGCCGGGACATGCTGCTCGCCTTCTGCGGCGGCGAACCGGCCGGGTTCTGCGGCTTCGGCCCCTGGCGGGCCGGCCCCGGCGCGGCGGAAGGGGAGATCATCGGCCTGTATGTGCTCAAAGCATACCAGCGCCGCGGCGTGGGTACGGCGCTGCTGCGCGCCGCGCTGGCCGCCCTGGCCGCGCGCGGGCTGGACCGCGTCTCGCTGTGGGTGCTGGACGGCAACGAAAAGGCCGTGCGGTTTTACGAAAGTTTCGGCTTCGCCGCCACCGGCGAGACCAAGGGCGAACCGCCGCTGCGCGAACGCCGCCTGCGGCGGTAAGGCGAAAATGACCGGGACGGGCGTTTGCAGGTTTCCCGTTTGGGTGAACGTTTGCCGCGGCCTTTCGGGTTGGCCCAAAACATAAAATTTATTCGTAGGGGCGGGATTTAGCCCGCCCGCGGGACCTGGTGCTGCCGCAAAGTCCCCGGGACGATGCAAGCATCGTCCCCTACACAGGTTTGCAATCATGCAAGGGCCGTGGTTTCCCGTTTGGCCGCGGGCCTTGCCATGGGTCGTAGGGGCGGATTCCATATCCGCCCGCGGGACCCCACGCCCGCCGCAAGGTCCGGCGGGATGAGGGCATCCCGCCCTACGTCCGCCCGGATGACCGCGGCCATTCGGGTTGGCCCAAAACATAAAATTTATTCGTAGGGGCGGGATTTATCCCGCCCGCGGAACCCCGCGCCGCCGCGGGCCGGGCCGATATGGAATCGGCCCCTACAGAGGTTAACATAACATGGCACCCTTGACACCCGCCGCGCGCCCCTCCGCCACCACCCGCCC
>DWXD01000010.1 GCA_019119365.1 Candidatus Gemmiger stercoripullorum
ATCTCTGCGGCGCGCCGCTTTTTTCTGCCCAAAAGTTTTCAGATCACCTTGTGCTCCATCCAGCGGCCGCGCGCAAAGCGGATGCCAAACAGGAGGCTGCGGCAGATCCAGTCAATGAACATGCCCATCCACACGCCCAGCAGGCCAAAGCCCAGGCGGCCGACGAAATAATAGCACAGCAGCACGCGGAACAGCCACATGCTGATGATGCTGACGATCATTGTAAATTTGGCGTCGCCGCCCGCGCGCAGGGCGTTGGGCAGCGTAAAGCTGGTGGACCAGAAAAAGATGCTGAGCACGGCGAACCAGTGCAGCACCTGCTCGCACATGGCGGTGGACACGGCCGAAAGGTTGTACAGCCTGCACATGAGCGGCGCGGTCAAAAACAGCGTGATGTTGGTCACGGCCATCCCGGCCACGGCTACGCCCAACAGCAGCAGGGCGTAGCGCTTGGCCTGCTTTTTCTCCCCGGCCCCCAGGCACCGCCCCACGACCGGGATCATCGCCAAACTCATCGTATTGCCGGGGATGGTCGCCAGGCTGGTGATCGAGTTGGCGACCGCGTTGGCCGCGATGGCCGAAGTGCCAAGCGTCGAAGTCAGGCTGCTCACGCACAGCTTGCCGATCTGGAACATGCCGTTTTCAAGCCCCGAGGGGATGCCGATGTTTAAGATGCGCAGGATCATCTCTTTTTCGGGCCGCATCTCCGCCAGGCTGCCGATGCGCAGCGGATTTTCAAACTGCTGCTGTTGGCGGAACACCCACACAGCCGCAAAGATGCGCCCCACCAGCGTCGCCAGCGCCGCGCCCAGCACGCCCATGCCGAACCCGTAGATCAGCAGCGCGTTGCCGCAGATGTTGATGACGTTCATGACCAGGCTGGCCAGCATGCTGATGCGGCTGTTGCCCTGGGCGCGGAACAGCGCGGCCCCGGCGTTGTACGCGCCGATGAACGGGTAGGAGATGGCGCTGACAATAAAATACTGCTGCGCATACCGCATCACATCGTCGTCGATCTGCCCGAACACGCCGCGCAAAATCGGCCGGCAGAAAGCCAGCGACAGGACCATCACCGCCACGGTGCTGACCGCCAGCACGGTATAGAGCTGCGCAGCGCTGCGGCGGGCGTTTTCTGCGTCCCGGCGGCCAAGATACTGGCTGCCGATCACCGCGCCGCCTGTGGCCAGCGCGGCCAGGATCTGAATGATGAGGATGTTGATGCTGTCCACAAGGCTGACGCTTGAGACGGCGGCTTCGCCCACGCCGGATACCATCAACGTGTCCGCCATGCCCATCGTTACGCTCAGCACCTGTTCCAGCAGCATCGGCAGGACCAGATTGACCAGATTGCGCCGCCCGAATAAAGGATGTTCGGGCGCGCTTGTTTGTGCGGCTGTCATAGCTCAGTACACTTCCTACACCAGATAATAAAGCAAAACACTTTTGCGGGTATTATACTTCCACGGCGCAGGGATGTCAATATTTGCATGTAACAGCGTGAATTTTGCGCTTATATGGCAAAATATCCGCCCGGCGGCCGCCGGAATGTGAAAATCACACAAAAAGGCTGCGCATATTTTGCTTTTCCCGAACTTCCCTTTTTCCGCCGTCTGTGCCATAATGATACAAAACGGCAAAAAAGGCGCGCAGCGCCGCCCGCGCATGCCTAAACAGGCAAAAGGCGAAAGGAGTTTTCAGCGATGAAGTTTGATTTTACCTCGATCATGGACCGCCATGGGATGGACGCTATTGCGGTGGACGGTCTCGGCCAGGGGTTTGCCCCGGCGGCGCCCAAACCCGGCTTTGATGTGATCCCGATGTGGGTGGCCGATATGAACTTCCCCACGGCGCCCTCCATCCCGGAAGCGATCATCCGCCGCGCCTCCCACCCGGCCTACGGCTATTTCAGCCCCACGCCGGAATACTACGACGCCATCATCCGCTGGCAGAAGGAGCGCAACGGCGTCGATGGCGTGCTGCCCGAACATATCGGCTATGAAAACGGCGTGCTTGGCGGCGTGATCAGCGCGCTGACCGCCTTTGCGGCCCCCGGCGACGGCGTGCTGCTGCACAGCCCGACCTATATCGGCTTTACCGGCTGCATCACCAACAACGGTTACAAGATCGTTCATTCGCCGCTGTACCTTGACGAGCAGGGCGTCTGGCGCATGGACTTTGAGGATATGGACCGCAAGCTGAAGGAAAACCACATCCATGTGGCGGTCTTCTGCAGCCCGCACAACCCGACCGGCCGCGTGTGGGAGCGCTGGGAGATCGAGAAGGCGATGGAGGTCTACAAAGCCAACGACTGCCTTGTCATTTCGGACGAAATCTGGTCCGACCTGATCCTCAACGGGTATAAGCATGTTCCCACCCAGAGCGTCAGCGCCGACGCGCGCGAGCGCACGGTGGCGCTCTATGCGCCCAGCAAAACCTTCAACCTGGCCGGGCTTGTCGGCAGCTACCACATCATTTACAACGCGTACCTGCGCGACCGTGTCACGGCAAAATCCTCCAAGTCGCATTATAATTCGATGAACGTGCTGTCGATGCACGCGCTCATCGGCGGCTACAGCGCCACCGGCGCGGCCTGGGTCGACGAACTCTGCGGGGTGCTTTCCGGCAACGTTGATTTCGCCTGCCGGTACATTGCAGACCATTTCCCGGGTGTACGCCTGAGCAAACCGCAGGGCACCTACATGCTGTTCCTTGACTGCAGCGAATGGTGCGAAAAGCACGGCAAAACGATCGACTGGGTCGAAAAAGCGGGCTGGGACGTCGGCGTGGCCTGGCAGGACGGCCGCATGTTCCACGGCCCCTGCGCGATCCGCATGAACCTTGCCCTGCCGCTCTCCCGCGTGCAGGAAGCCTTTGACCGCCTGGACCGGTATGTGTTCAACGCCCAATAATACGCAATAAACGCCCCGCGCCCGGCGCACTGGCAGCCAAAAGCCAGCTGCGCCGGGCGCGCTTTGCTTGAATTACGCAAAACGGGCATACCGCGCCGCTTTTTTCGCATATGCTGGGCGGAAGGGGGGCGGCGTGATGGCTGGACGAAAACGGGGGGAGGGCGGCGCGCCGCGTGCGGTGCTGCCGGGGCTGGACCGGCACATCCGCGCCCGCACGCGGGTGTTTGCCGCAGCGGTGGCGGCCTTGTGCTTTGGTGGGCTGTTGGTGCGTCTGTTTGTTTTGCAGGTGACGGACCCCGGCGGCTATGCCGAACGCGCGGCGGACCAGCAGCTGCGCGATACCGTCATCCCTGCGCCGCGCGGCGAAATTTATGCCGCCGACGGCACGCTGCTGGCGGCCAGCGAGACCTGCTGGACCATCCGCGCCGCCCCGCGGGAGCTGGAGGATGCGCTTGTCGCCCCGGCGGCCGCCGCACTCAGCGAGATTCTCGAACTGGACGAGGCGGAGGTGCTTGAAAAACTCAGCCAGCGCAGCTCGAACGACTGCCTTCTGCGCCGCCGCGTGGACCGTGCGACGGCGGACGCCGTGCGCAGCTGGTGCCGGGAAAACGGGGCCGAGGGCATCCAGATCCGCCAGGACACCCGCCGCGTCTATCCCGAAGGCGATTTCATGGGCTGCCTGCTCGGCTTTACCGATGTGGACAACGCCGGGCTCTGGGGGCTGGAACTTGAATACGACGAGGTCCTGACCGGGCAAAACGGCCGTGTCCTGACCGCCAAAAACGCCTGGGGCTACGATATGCCGGAGCATTACAGCACCCTGATCGAAGCGCAGCCCGGCAGCCGCCTGACCCTGACCGTCGACGCCAACATCCAGCATATTCTTGAAAGCGCCGTCGCTGCCGCTGTGGACGAACACCACGTTGCCGCGCGCGCTGTCGGCATTGTCATGGACGTCAACACCGGGGCGATTTTGGCAATGACCACCCAACCCGACTATGACCCCAACGACCCGCGCACGATCATTGACGAAGAACAGCGCGCCGCCGTGGACGCGCTGACCGGCGAGGAGCGCAGCGCGGCGCTGCAAACTGCCCAGCAGGCCCAGTGGCGCAACAAGGCCATCAGCGACCTGTATGAGCCCGGCAGTGTGTTCAAGCTCATCACCTGTGCGGCGGCACTGGACGCGGGCGTGGTAACGGCGGACAGCCGTTTTGTCTGCGCGGGCAAGATCAGCGTGGCGGGCACGCGGTTTCGCTGCGCCAACGGCCACATCCACGGCAGCGAAACGCTGGCCCAGGGGCTGGCGGCCTCCTGTAACCCCTACTTTATCCAGGTGGGCGCGCGGCTGGGCAAGCAGGCGTTCTGCGACTATTTCGCTGCGTTCGGCCTGCGCGAGGCCACCGGCATCGACCTGCCCGGCGAGATCAGGCGCAGCGAATATTATACGGCCGACGCCATGGGCCCGGTCGAACTTGCCAGCTGCTCGTTCGGCCAGAGCAGCAAGGTCAGCTATCTGCAGATGCTCACGGCCGTGGCGGCCGTCGTCAACGGCGGGCGGCTGCTGCAGCCCTATATTGTCGCCGAGATTGCTGCCCCGGACGGTGAGACCGTTTACCGCGCAGAGCCGACGGTCAGGCGGCAGGTCGTTTCGGCGCAGACCTCCGAGACGATGCGCGCGCTGATGGAGGGCGTTGTCACCGACGGCACCGGCAAAAACGGCGCGGTGGCCGGCTACCGTGTCGGCGGTAAGACCGGCACGAGCCAGAAGCTGGACAGCAGCGACCCCGCCGCCCGCATTGCCAGCTACGTCGCGGTCGCGCCGATCGACGACCCGCAGATCGCCGTGCTTGTCTGTCTGGACGAACCCCACAGCTGGACGACAAGCGGCGGCGCGTTGTCCGGCCCGGTCTGCGCGCAGGTGCTTGCGCAGGTCCTGCCGTACCTTGGCATCGAGCCGGACTATACGGCGGAAGAACAGGAAAAGCTGTTTGCCGCCGTGCCCGATGTGACCGGCTGGCGCACGGACGCCGCGCGCCAGAAACTGGCCGAATATGGCTTTGAAGCGGCCTTTGTGGGCGGGAATGAACGTGTGGCGAGCCAGTACCCGGCGGCGGGCGTCACCGCGCGTAAGGGTTCGGCGATCACACTGGACACGACCGGCGCCTACGACGCGGCCGCCGACGCCGGCTGAGGCACGGCGTTTTTAACAAAAACTTCACGGATATTTATTGTTTGTTTTTATTTTCATGGTATACTAAACATGTGTTAAAACAAACAACCATAAAAGGAGCCATCCATGGATCGGGAACGCCAGCCGTATGTTGTGTTTGACAACGTATGCAAATATTATCAGATGGGGGAGACTCGCATCGCCGCGGCCGACCATGTCAGCTTTACGATCGAAAAAGGGGAATTCTGCGTGATCCTCGGCCCTTCCGGCGCAGGCAAGACGACCGTGCTCAACATGCTGGGCGGGATGGATACCTCCGACGAGGGCAAGATCTGGCTGGACGGCGAGGAGGTCAGCGCGTTTGACCAGAAGCAGCTCACCCGCTACCGCCGCTACGACGTCGGCTTTGTTTTCCAGTTTTATAACCTTGTACAGAACCTGACGGCGCGGGAAAACGTCGAGCTGGCCTCGGAGATCTGCCGCGACCCGCTGGACGCGGACCTTGTGCTGGAGGAGGTGGGCCTGTCCCACCGCCGCAACAACTTCCCGGCGCAGCTTTCGGGCGGCGAGCAGCAGCGCGTGTCCATCGCGCGCGCGCTCGCCAAAAACCCGAAGATCCTCCTGTGCGACGAGCCCACCGGCGCGCTGGACTACAAGACCGGCAAACAGGTGCTGGCGCTGCTGCAGGCCACCTGCCGCGAAAAAGGCCGCACCGTCATCGTGATCACCCACAACAGCGCCCTGGCCGCCATGGCGGACCGTGTGATCCGCATCAACAGCGGCCGCGTCGTTGACATGCAGTGCAACCCGGCGCCGACCCCGGTCGAAAGGATCGAGTGGTAAATGAACAGGACATACCAGAAGAATATCCTGCGCACCCTGGCCAGCAGCCGGGGGCGTTTCCTTTCGATTTTTTCCATCGTGGCGCTCGGCGTCGGTTTCCTTGCGGGGCTTGTCTCCTCCACGCCCAACATGCGCCTTTCGGTGGAGACCTATCTGGACAGTGCGGATTTTTATGACCTGCGCGTGCTGGGCACGCTGGGCCTGACCGACGACGACGTGCAGGCATTGGCCGCTGTGGAGGGCGTTGAATCGGTGCGCCCGGCGTATTCGGCCGACCTGCTTGTGGATACCCGCGAGGCGGACAGCGTTGTGGCCCGCGTTCACAGCCTGCCGGAAGGCGGCGACGGGGCGCAGGGCGCTTGCGTCAACCGCCTGCAGCTGACCGAGGGCCGCTGGCCGCAAAGCTCCGGCGAATGTGTGGTCGAAGCGGGCGCAGGGGATCTGGCCCGGGGGCTGGAGATCGGCGATGTGATCACGGTCCCGGCGGAGGATAACGAGGACCTCGGGGACAAGCTCGCCGTGACGCAGTTCACGGTGGTGGGGGCTGTCCACGACGCGACGTATTTTTCATTCGAGCGCGAGCCCGCCAGCGTCGGCAGCGGCGCGGTGCAGACCATCTTTTACATATTGCCGCAGGATTTTTCCTACGAGTCCTATACCGAAATTTACCTGACCGCCGCGGGCGCCAAAGAGCTGGACAGCCTGGACACTGCGTATGAGGATACGGTGCAGGCGGTCTCGGATGCGGTCGAAGGCATCTCCGGCGCGCGCTGCGAAGCGCGGTATACCGAGCTGACCTCCGATGCGCAGAAAGAGATCGACGACGCCTGGGACGAATACAACGAGGCGGCGGAAGAAGCGCAGACCGAACTGGCCGACGCCGCCAGGGAACTGGCGGACGGGCGCGAAGCGCTGGCCAACGGCGCGCAGGAGCTCGCTGACGGCGAGCGGGAATACCAGGACGGCTTGGCCGAACTGGCCGACTATGAACAGCAGCTGGCCGACGGCGAGGAAGCTCTCAACGCCGGGGAAGCGGAGCTGATCGAAGGACAGGCGGAATGGGACAGCGGCTGGCAGCAGATCGTTGACGGCGAAAAGCAGCTTTCCGACGCCAAAAAGCAGCTGGACGACGCCCAGGCCCAGTATGACCAGGGCGCGGCCGCCTATGCGGACGCGCTGGCCCAGCTGGAAGCGGGAGAAAAAGAGCTGGAGGACGGCCGCGCGCTGCTGGAACAGTCCCAAAAGCAATATGAGGACGGTCTGGCCCAGTGGGAGCAGGGCAAAGAGCAGCTGGACCAGCTGCGGCAGCTGCAGCAGGGCGAAGCCGCCTATTATGACGGCATCCGCCAGCTGGCCGAACAGCTGCAGCAGGCGGGGCTGCCCGTCACTGAAGAACAGCTCCAGGAGCTGATCGCCGAACTGGCCGCGCAGGATGAAGAGATGCCCACCGAGGAAGAATTCCTGCAGATGGTGCTGGACTGGATGCTCGACCGCGAACAGGGGGAGGAAGACGCCGCCGTCGCCGCTGTGCGGCAGGCGCTTGCGGCGCTGCGCGCGGCGCAGGAAGCCGCGCAGCCCTCCACACCGGAAACGGCGGCGCTGGATATGGCGCCGCTGGCCGAAATCGACGCGGCGGCCGACGAGGGCGCGGCCAGCGAACTGTGGCAGCAGATCCTGGATGAACTGCGCGGGATGGAAGACGAAGTCCCGGAGGAAATGCGCCCGTATTATGAGGAGCTGCTCGAAGCCATCGAGCAGCTGCCGCAGCGCCCAGACCTGACCGACCCGGTGCGCCAGCTGTATGAAGGCGTCCGCCAGCTTGTGGAGGCGCGGCGTCAGCTTGACGCGGGCATCCAGGCCATTATAGATACCTATGCGGAGATGGGCGAGACCCTGACCTGGGAACAGGCGCAGGCGCTCTACTCCGAAGAAAGCCTGGCCGCGCTGCAGGAGCAGCTCGACGAAGCCAAGGTTGATTTGGACGAAGGCAAGGCGCAGCTGGACGCCGGCTGGGCCGAATATGAAGCCGGGGCCGCCGAGCTCGCCGAGGGGCGGCGTCTTCTGGAAGAAAACGCCGCGGTGCTGCAGAGCGCCAAGGAACAGCTGGACGCCGGCTGGAGCCAGTACGAGGAGCAGGGGACTGCCTTCTATGAAGGCCGCAACCAGCTGCTTGACGCGAAAAAGACGCTGGATGAAGGCTGGGCCACGCTGGCTGACCGCAAGCTCGAACTGGCCGACGCCCGCGCCGAGATCGAGGACGCCCGCGCCACGCTGGCCGATGCCCGTGCCGAACTGGAGGATGCCCGCCGCACCATTGAGGAAAAGACGCAGGAACTGCGCGACGGCGAGATCGAATATGAGGACGCCAAAGCCGAGGTCGAGCAGGAGCTGGCCGACGCCCGTGCCGAGATCGAGGACGCCGAAGCGCAGCTTGCCGACCTTGAGACCGGCGAATGGTATGTCTGGGACCGCAGCCGTAACGTCAGCTTTGCCTCCTTCGATTCCAACTCCAGCAAGCTGGCGGCGCTGGCCAAGGTATTCCCGGTGTTCTTCTTCCTGGTGGCGGCGCTCGTCGTTTCCACCACCATGACCCGCATGGTCGAGGAAGAGCGCCTGCAGATCGGCACAATGAAGGCGCTGGGTTACACCCGGGCGGCCATCATACAGAAATATCTGCTCTATGCCATGACCGCGGCGGTGGCCGGGGCCCTGTTCGGGCTGTGCGTGGGCTTCTTTGTGTTCCCGCGCGTGATCTGGTCGGCGTACTCGATCATGTACTGGGTGCCGAAATTCTACGCGCCCTGGCGCGTCGGCGTCAGCCTGCTCTCGGCCGGTTCGCTGCTGCTGTGCACGCTGGCGGCCACCTGGGCCTCCTGCCGCGCCACGCTGCACGAGACCCCGGCCGCCCTGATGCGCCCGCGCGCGCCCAAAGCGGGCAAGCGCATTCTGCTCGAGCGCGTCGGCTTTATCTGGCGGCGGCTGCCCTTTACCTATAAAGTCACCTGCCGCAACCTGCTGCGCTACAAGCGCCGCTTCTGGATGACCGTCATCGGCGTGGCGGGCTGCACGGCGCTGCTTGTCACCGGTTTCGGCATCTCGGACTCGCTCAACTCGATCGTCACCAAGCAGTTTGGCGAAATTTACCGCTATGACCTGCTCACGGCCGTGACCGACGCGCAGGACACGCAGCAGGGCCCGGTCCATGATCTTCTGTTCGGGCAGCAGGGAAAAGATCTTGTCGACGATTCGCTGGTCATCTACACCCGCCAGGTGGAGCAGGAGCTGGACGACGGCGGCACGATCGACTTCTATTATATGATTCCGCAGGATACGGCGGCATTCGCCGGTTTTGCCGACCTGCACGAGCGCGTTTCCGGCGCGCCCACACCGCTTACGGACAACGGCGTGGTCCTGACCGAAAAGATGGCCGCAACGCTCGGCGTGCAGGCCGGGGACACCGTCACGCTGGACGACGGGGACGGCGAACTGGCCGAATTCACAGTCACCGGCGTGTGCGAACATTATGTATACAACTATGTCTATGTCAGCGCGGCGGGCTATGCGGCCGCGTTTGGCAGCGAACCGGAGTGGAACGCCGTCATGAGCCGCCTGACCGAAGACAGCCAGCAGGCGCGGGATACGCTTTCCGCCAGGCTGCTGGCGCTGGACGAGGTGGCCAGCCTCAACTTCACGCAGGACAGCAAGGACATGGTGCTCAACATGCTCGGCGCGATCGACGCGGTCGTGGCGCTGATCATCATCTGTGCGGCCAGCCTGGCCTTTGTGGTGCTGTATAACCTTACCAACATCAACATTGCCGAGCGCGTCAAGGAGATCGCCACCATCAAGGTGCTGGGCTTCTACGACCGCGAGGTGGACGCCTATGTCAACCGCGAGAGCGTGGCGCTGACCCTGATTGGCGCGCTGTTCGGGCTTGCGGGCGGCGTGGTGCTGCACCGTTTTGTAATCTTGACCGTGGAGGTGGATGCCGTTATGTTCGGGCGGGATATCGAACCGCTCAGCTTTGCGTATGCGCTGGCACTGACGTTTGTGTTCAGCCTGATGGTGAACCTTGTCATGGGCCGCAAGCTCAAGCATATCTCGATGGTCGAAAGCATGAAAGCGCCCGAATAAAACGGGGCGCATCAACACGAAAGGAGCCTTGCCGAAAGCAGGGCTCTTTTCGCGTTGTGAGCGGCCCACCGCAAGCGGAAAAACCGCAGGGCCGGGACAGGGCAGAATAGACAATCACCGGGGAAAACTTTTGGGCAAAGTTTGTAAAATGATGGGTTGACAGCCTTGGCTGCAATGCTTATAATGAATCTGTACGCAATCAAACAGTTAGGCTGCGAACTATCGCGCGCAGGGCCCGCCGGTCATGCGCCGCCCACGGCCTGACGCCGGAAGGAGGTGGTTGCAACGGAGGATAAAAAAGACCTCAATGTACGCCATGTCGGGCGTGAGCTGAGCCAGACATCCCAGCAGATCAACCGCGCGCTGGACAGCTGCATCGCCCTGATGGTCAGCCCGGAACTGACCGGCGTTCGGTGCTTTGTGCTCGGGTATATCGTGCGCATGCACCGCGGCGGCCAGCCGATTTACCAGCGCGACCTGGAGCGCCGGTTTCAGGTGCGCCGGTCCAGCGTGACGGCCATGCTCAAAAGCATGGAGAGCGCCGGTTTCATCTCCCGTGCGCCGGTCCAGCAGGACGCCCGGCTCAAAAGCCTGGCGCCCACCGGCAAAGGGGTGGCCTGCTACGACCAGATGGTGCGTTGCATCGAAGCGTTTGAAACGCACCTTCTGCAGGACGTGGACGAAGCGGAGCTCGAAATGCTGCAGACTGTTTTGGGCAAATTACAAAGCAATGCGCACACTGCCGCCGGGGCGCTGGCCGGGCCGGAACAAAAGACCTGACGGCATGTTTTCCGCGTATTGCTGAAAAGGAGAGATGACAGATCATATGATAAAGACACTCTACAAACAGATCGACGGGTTCAAGCTCGTTTCGGTCCTGACGCCGCTGTGCATGCTGGGCGAGGTCGTCATGGAAATGATTGTGCCGCGCCTGATGTCGTCCATCATTGACGACGGCGTTACGGCGGGCAACATGCAGCACATCTATACGACAGGCGGCTGGATGATCGTCGCCGCGCTCGTGGGCCTGGCCTTCGGCGTGGGCGGCGCGGTGTTCGGCTCCAAGGCGGCCACCGGCCTGGCCCGCAACCTGCGCAAGTCGATGTTCCGCAACATCCAGACCTTCAGCTTTGCCAACATCGACAAATACTCCACGGCCGGTCTTGTCACCCGCATGACCACCGACGTGACCAACATCCAGAACGCCTACCAGATGATCCTGCGCATGGCGATCCGCGCGCCTTCCAGCATGATCATCGCCATGATCATGTCCTTTACGATCAACCGCGAGCTGGCCACGATCTACCTGGTGGCCGTTATAGCGCTGGGCGGCGTGCTCATGTACATCATGTCCCATTCGACCCGCTATTTCACCGAGGCTTTCCGCAAGTACGACGACCTCAACGAGAGCGTGCAGGAAAACGTCAGCGCCATCCGCGTTGTCAAGGCGTATGTGCGCGAGCGCTTTGAGGGCGAAAAGTTCCAGAAAGCCAGCGAGAACGTCCGCCGCCTGCTGCTGCGCGCCGAGCTGCTGCTGTCCTTCAACGCCCCCGCCATGCAGCTGACCGTGTACTCCTGCATCCTGCTGATCTCCTGGCTGGGCGCGCGCCTGATCGTTTCCTCCGGCGCGACCGCTTTCACGACCGGCGAACTCATGAGCATGCTGGCCTACTGCATGAACATCCTCATGAGCCTGATGATGCTGTCCATGGTGTTCGTCATGATCTCCATGTCGGCTGCTTCCGCCCGCCGTGTGGCCGAAGTCCTCAACGAGGAGACCAGCCTGAGCAACCCCGAGCACCCCGTCACCGAAGTCAAGGACGGCTCGGTCGAATTCGAGCATGTCGGCTTCCGCTATAAGCGCGACGGCCGCGAAGTCCTTTCGGACATCGACCTGAACATCCGCTCGGGCGAGACCGTGGGCATCATCGGCGGCACCGGCAGCGCCAAGACAAGCCTTGTGCAGCTGCTGCCGCGTTTGTATGATGTCAGCGCCGGCACCGTGCGCATCGGCGGCGTCGATGTGCGCAAGTATGACCTGGAAGTGCTGCGCAACAGCGTGGCCATGGTGCTGCAGAAGAACGAGCTGTTCAGCGGAACCATTGCCGAAAACCTGCGCTGGGGCAATGAGAACGCCACCGACGAAGAGCTGCAGGACGCCTGCCGTCAGGCCTGCGCCGATGAATTCATCGAGCGCTTCCCCGACAAGTACGAGACCCACATCGAGCAGGGCGGCACCAACGTTTCCGGCGGCCAGAAGCAGCGTCTGTGCATTGCGCGCGCGCTGCTCAAAAAGCCCAAGATCCTGATCCTCGACGACTCTACCAGCGCCGTCGATACCGCCACCGACGCCAAGATCCGCAAGAGCTTTGCCGAAAAGATCCCCGGCACCACCGTCTTCATCATCGCCCAGCGCATCTCCAGCGTGCAGAACGCCGACCATGTGCTCGTGCTGGAAGGCGGCCGCATCAGCGGCTGGGGCACGCCGGATGAGCTGCTCAAGACCAACAAGATCTACCAGGAAGTCTACAACAGCCAGAACCAGGGCGGCGGCGAAGGCGACTTTGACCGGAAAGGAGATGAGGCATAATGGCAGAACAGAAAGCGAAAGAGGTCCATGTGGGCGGACGCCGCCAGCAGGGACCGCGCCCCAAGGTCAAGAACCCGGGCAAGATCCTCAAGCGCATCCTGGCATATGTCATGAAGTATTACAAGCTGCATGCCATTATCTCTCTCGTCTGCATCTTTGTCAGCGTCTTTGCCAACGTGCAGGGCACCTTGTTCATGCAGACGCTGATCGACGGCTACATCATGCCGCTGCTCAATGAACAGAGCAATGATTTCTCCGGCCTGCTGTTTGCGATTCTGCGAACGGCCGCGTTCTATGGCGTCGGCATCATTGCGGCGTTCGTGCAGGCCCGCCTGATGGCCTACCTGACCCAGGGCACCATGAAGCAGATGCGTGACGAACTGTTCACCCATATGCAGACGCTGCCCATCAAGTATTTCGACACCCACGCCCACGGCGATATCATGTCGGTGTATACCAACGACATCGACACGCTGCGCCAGATGGTCAGCCAGAGTATCCCGCAGATGCTCAACTGCCTGATCACGATCATCAGCGTGCTGGCCTCCATGATTTCGCTGAGCATCCCGCTGACCATCCTCACCCTTGTGATGGTCGCCGTCATGCTGCTCTGCAGCCGCTACTTTGTCGGCAACTCCGGCCGCTTCTTCATCGACCAGCAGCGTGAGCTGGGCCGCGTCAACGGCTATATCGAGGAGATGATGAACGGCCAGAAGGTCATCAAGGTTTTCTGCCACGAGCAGCAGGCCATCGAAGAGTTCGACGAACTCAACGACAGCCTTTACCACAGCGCCAACAGGGCCAACACCTACTCTCTGGTCGCCATGCCGATCAACGGCCAGCTCGGCAACTTGAGCTATGTGCTGTGCGCCATTGTCGGCGGTATGCTGGCGCTGTCCGGCGTGACCGGGCTGACGCTGGGCAAGCTGGCCAGCTTCCTGACCTTCAACCGCAGCTTCAACCAGCCCATCAACCAGATCTCGATGCAGTTCAACTCCATCGTGATGGCTCTGGCGGGCGGCCAGCGTATCTTTGCCATGCTGGATGAGCAGCCCGAAGTGGACGAGGGCAACATCACGCTGGTCAACGCCAAGCGCGAAGCGGACGACAGCATCACCGAGACCAAAGACCGCACCGGCCTGTGGGCCTGGAAGATCCCCGGCGAAAACGGCAACGCCCCCCGCTATGTCGAACTCAAGGGCGATATCGTTTTCAAGGATGTTGACTTCGGCTATGATCCCGAAAAGATCGTCCTGCACAATATCAACCTCTTTGGCCGTCCGGGCCAGAAGATCGCCTTTGTCGGCTCCACCGGCGCGGGCAAGACGACCATCACCAACCTGATTAACCGCTTCTACGATATCCAGAAGGGCTCCATCCTGTATGACGGCCTCGATATCAAGCAGATCAAGAAGGACGACCTGCGCTCCTCGCTGGGCATCGTTCTGCAGGATACCCACCTGTTTACCGGTACGGTCATGGACAACATCCGCTACGGCCGCCTGGACGCCACCGACGAAGAATGCCGTGCGGCGGCCCGCCTGGCCAATGCGGAGCTGTTCATCCGCCGCCTGCCGGATGGCTTCAACACGATGCTGACCGGCGACGGCACCAACCTCTCCCAGGGCCAGCGCCAGCTGCTTGCCATTGCGCGTGCGGCGGTGGCCGACCCGCCGGTGCTGATCCTTGACGAGGCGACCTCCTCCATCGACACCCGCACCGAGATTTTGGTCCAGCGCGGTATGGACGGCCTGATGTACGGCCGCACCACCTTTGTCATTGCCCACCGCCTGTCCACGGTACGCAACTCCGACTGCATCATGGTCCTTGAGCTGGGCCATATCATCGAGCGCGGCACCCACGACGAGCTCATTGCCCAGAAGGGCAAGTACTACCGCCTGTACACGGGCAATTTTGCAGAAAATTCCTGATAATGCCGGAGTTTTGCCGGGATGGTTTGCGCCATCCCGGTTTTTTTTGTGCAAGCTGCCGGTAAATTGCGTTGCTTTGTATATAACTTGACGAAATGGAAGAACTTGGCTATAATAATCACATAGAGACGGCAATTGCCGTTTCTTCACTTGACTGCCGAGGGTATAAAAATGCGTGCACAGACACGCAGGCAGCCGAAACTTGTACAGTACCTTTTAGGAGGGGTATCCAAATGGCAGCAAAGAAAGTTGCTCAGACTGTGATCAAAGAGGATAAGTTCTATACCATCAGCGCCGCCAACGGCAAGGTCGTGGAAGTGGCGGATTATAACATCGACAACGGCGCGCGCGTCCAGCTGTGGGACAACGCCAATGCCGAATGGCAGCAGTGGGGCTTCGTCCGTGCGGGCGAGGGCGTCTACCGCATCAAGAACCGTTTCACCGGCAAGATGCTGGACCTGTACCAGGGCGGCGTCGGCGACGGCACCGCTGTCCATCAGTGGGAAGGCGCCCCCGCCAGCAGCCAGCTGTGGATCGTTGAGCCGGGCAATGACGGCCGCGTCAAGATCAAGTCGAACCTCGCGGGCAAGTGCCTGGATGTGGTCGGCATGGCGACCGACAATGGTGCCGGCCTGCAGATCTGGGCTGACGTCAACGGCGACAACCAGTTCTGGACCATCGCCGAAGTGACCCGCAAGCCCAAGGCCAGCGCCAAGGCCGCCGCCGCGAAGGCGAAAGCGGAAGCCCCCGCCGAGGAGAAGAAGGCGGCCCCGGCTGCCGCGGAAAAGCCCGCGCCGAAAGCTGCCAAGAAAGCGCCTGCCAAAAAGACCGCCAAGACCGAGGAAAAGAAGGCGGCCGTCAAGGCCGAGCCCGCCAAGAAGCCCGAAGTGAAGGCGGAGCCCAAACCCGCCGCCAAGACCGTTGAGGTCAAGGCGGAGCCCAAACCCGCCGCCAAGGCTGCCGAAGTCAAGGCCGAGCCTGCCAAGAAGCCGGAGGTGAAGGCCGAGCCGAAGCCTGCCGCCAAAGCCCCGGCCAAGAAGGCCCCCGCGAAGAAGGCTTCCAAGTAAGGCCGCCGTTTACCGGCTGCGCGGGTCCTGCGCAAGCGCTTCGCTTTCCCGGTGTACCCGCGTGTATCCCATGCAAATTTTGTGTTCGTCTGATCTGCGCCCCGGTCTGCCTGACCGGGGCGTTTGCTGTTGCGCGCACTTGCGCCGGGGCGGGCTTTGGGGTACAATAGGAAAAAAGCAGAGAAAAGGAGCGGCAAACATGACGCAGTACAAGGTTGTAGCGCTGGACCTCGACGGTACGTTGACGAACAGCGACAAGGTCATCACCCCGCGCACACAGGCGGCGCTCGAGGAAGCCGCCCGCCAGGGCGTGCGCATCGTTCTGGCCAGCGGCCGCCCCACAGTGGGCATCCAGCCGCTGGCGGACCAGCTGCGTCTGGGCGAAAACGGCGGCTGCATCCTGAGCTATAACGGCGGTAAGATCATCGACTGCCAAACCGGCGAAGTCCTGGTCCAGCACGAGTTCCCGCCCGAGCTGATCGAGACGGTGTGCACCTATGCGCGGTATTGGAACGTTGTGGCGCTGACCTATGACCAGACCGGCATCGTCACCGAAGAACCGGAAAACCGCTATGTACTGGAGGAAGCCCGCATCAACGGTATCCCAGTGCGCGGTGTGCCGGACCTGCCCGGGGCGATCACCTGGCCCATCAACAAACTGCTGCTGGTCGGCGACCCTGTGGACATGCCGCATGTCGAGGAATTGATGCAGCAGGAATTTGCCGGGCGGCTGTCCATCTACCGTTCGCAGCCGTTTTTCATCGAAACCATGCCGCTGGGGGTGGAAAAGTCCGCCTCGCTGGCCAAACTGCTCAAGGTCCTCGGCCTGCAGGCTGAAAATTTGATGGCCTGCGGCGACGGCTGGAACGACCTGCCGATGATCGAATACGCCGGGCTTGGCGTGGCGATGGGCAACGCGGTGCCGCCGGTGAAAGCCGCCGCGGATGTGGTGACGGCGGACAACGACCACGACGGGGTCGGTCTGGCGGTGGAAAAATATATCCTGGGCCGGGAGGACCATGCATGAACCTGATCGTATTTGACCTGGAATGGAATATCGGCTACAAGCCCAAAACATTCCGCTACCACGGCGCGGAGCTGACGCTGCGCGGCGAGATCATCCAGATCGGCGCCGTGCGCATCAACGAGCGCGCCGAGGTGCTGGATACCTTTGAGATGACGCTGCGCCCGCGCATCTTCCGCAAGCTGCAGCACCATATTGCCAAGGTGACGGGGCTGACACAGGGCGACCTGGAATCCGGCGTGCCGATCGCCGAAGGCCTGGCCCGCTTTGTGCAGTGGGCCGGGCCGGACGCTGAATTTGCCGAGTGGGGTCTTGACGACGTGCCGGTGCTCAAGCAGAACCTGTTTCTGTGCGGGCTGGACGAAAGCTGGCCCGCGCGCTGGTACGACCTGCAGCGCCTGTTCCTGCAGGCGTACCCGCGCAGGGAAGGCGAGGGCATGACGCTGGAAAGCGTGGTGGACCGGCTGGGCATCCCCAAGGAAGAGCCTTTCCACAATGCGCTGGACGATGCGCTGTATACAGTCAAGGTTTGCCGCAAACTGCCGCTGGCCGAGGGCCTGGCCGCTTACCCCAGCGAAAAAGAACTGCTCAAGGAGGCCCTGCTGACCGACCCGGATGCGGAATATCATGATGTACACACCTGGTTCGGCCTGATGGAGCACGACGCCTACAAGGAAGACCCGCAGCTCTGCACGCCCGCCTGCCCGCTGTGCGGCGCGCCGCTGCAGCTGGGGGATATCTGGCTCAAACGCGGCAACACAGGCTATTATACCGAGGCCGTCTGCCCGCAGCACGGACCCTGGTTCGTGCGCTTCAAGCTTTCGCGCAAAGACGGCCTGCACTGGAACTTTGCCCGCTGCACCGAGACGGTCCGCCCGGCCGCCTATGCCCGCTGGAAACGCCAGGAGGCGGCCCAGCGCGAGCGGATGCGCCGCCGCGCCGAGCGGGAAGCCGCTGCCGCCCCGGGCGAATAACGCTGAACAAGAAACCGCCCTGACATGGACTTCTGTCTGTGACAGGGCGGTTTTTATAAGGGGGCGAGGGGGAATTTATTCGGCGGGTTCTTCCTGCTTGTCCAGCACCTCTTTGGTATCGCGTGCGATCATCAGTTCCTCGTTGGTCTCAATGATCAGCGTGCGCACGCGCGCACCCCAGGCGGTGATCTCCACAACGTCCTTCTTCTGGTTGTGGGCGTCGCGGTTCTTGTCGGTGTCGATGCGGATGCCGAGCCAGTCCATATGGTGGCAGATCTTGGCGCGGGAATCGGCGTCATGCTCGCCGATGCCGCCGGTAAAGATGATGGCGTCCACGCCGCCCATCGCGGCAATGTAGCTGCCGATCGTCTTTTTGATCTGGTAGTTCAGCATATCGCTGGCCAGCTGGGCGCGCGGGTTGCCTTCCTTGGCGGCCTTCTCCACATCGCGCTTGTCGCTGGAAACGCCGGAAATGCCCAGCAGGCCGGACTTTTTGTTGAGGATCTCGTCCAGCTGGTGGCCGGTGATGTTCAGCGTGTATTTGAGGTAGTTAACCACCGAGGGGTCCAGGTCGCCGCAGCGGGTGCCCATCATCAGGCCGGCCAGCGGGGTCATGCCCATTGAGGTATCCACCACGCGGCCCTGGTCGACAGCGGCGATGGAGGAGCCGTTGCCCAGGTGGCAGGTGATCAGCTTCAGGCGCTCGATCGGTTCGTCCAGGAACTCGGCCGCGCGGTGGCTGACATATTTGTGGCTCGTGCCGTGGAAACCGTAGCGGCGCACGCCGTATTTTTCATAGTATTCGTAGGGGATCGCGTACATGTAAGCCTTGGGCGGCATCGTGCTGTGGAACGAGGTGTCGAACACCGCGACATTGGGGATGTCGCCGAACACTTTGCGTGCGGCCTCAATGCCCAGGATACCGGCCGGGTTGTGCAGCGGCGCCAGCGGGCTCAGCTCGCGGATGGCGCCGATGACTTCGGGGGTGATCAGGCAGCTGGCCTTGAACTTTTCGCCGCCGTGGACGATACGGTGGCCGATCGCGTCGATCTCGGAAGGGTTGTCAATGACTTTGCCTTCGCCGGTGGTCATCTTCTTGATGACTTCCAAAAACGCCTCGGTATGGGTGGGGAAGATGGCGGGGGTGGTGGCCTTGTGGCCGTTGGCCTCGTGCGTGATCATGCTGCTCTCCATGCCGATGCGCTCGCACAGACCTTTGCACAGAACATGCTCGCCTTCCATATCGATCAATTGATATTTCAGGCTCGAGGAACCACAGTTGATAACCAGAACTTTCATGTGCATTCTCCTTCGGCTGTTTTTGTCGGGGCGCGTGGCCCCATAACTCTCATTAAGATTATTATAGTATGGGTGCGGCGTTTTTTCAAGCGCCTGTATGCGCGCCGCAGCCGCTGTTTTGCGCCTTTTTCCGCGGCGGAAAGGGCAGGCGTTCCCCGCCGTTGTGGGACTTGATAAAAACAGGTGTCCTGTTTTGTTAACTTTGCTGCGCGGCCCTCTTGTGCGGCTGTGGTATAATAAAAGAAGATTGGGAACATCAGCAGCTACAGAAAGGCAGTTTATGAACTTTGTCGGCATCATTACGGAATATGACCCCTTCCACAACGGCCACGCGGCCCAGCTGGCCATGCTGCGCGCCCGCGGGGCGCAGACCATCGCCGTGTGCATGAGCAGCGGGGCGGTGCAGCGCGGCGGTGTGCCGCTGCTGCCGGAGCCCGTGCGGGTGCAGGCGGCGCTGCAGGCCGGGGCAGACCTGGTTGTGGCGCTGCCCGGGCCGTATGCCAGCGCCGGGGCGGAGGATTTCGCCGCGGCCGGGGTACATCTTCTCGGCGCGCTTGGCTGCGATACGCTGGCGTTCGGCGCCGAGACGCCCGACGCCGCCCGCCTGCTGGAAGCTGCCCGCCAGCTGGACCAGGCGGCGCTGCAGCCGGAACTGCGCCGCCGTCTGGCGCAGGGCCAGACTTTTGCGGCGGCCCGGGCGGCCGCCCTGCAGGCAGTGCTGCCGGGGGGCGGGGAACTGCTGCGCAGCCCCAACAACATCCTGGGGATTGAGTACTGCAAAGCGCTGCTGCGCCAAAAAAGCAATATGCAGCCCTGCCCGCTGCCGCGGCTGGGGGCCGGGCATGGGGCGCAGGTGCCCGGCCGGGCCGGGCAGATACAGATCGCTTCGGCCAGTTTCCTGCGCGCTGCGGTGCAGAAAAACGGCATGGCCGGTATGGAAGCCTATGTGCCCTGTGAAGCGAAAGAGCTTTACAAGGATGCAGCGGCACGCGGCCTGCTGCTCTCGCCGCAGCGGTTCAGCACGGCGCTGCTGGCGCTGCTGCGCAGCCGCCGCGCCGAAGAATTGGCCGCCGTGCGTGGCTGCAGCGAGGGGATCGAGAACCGTCTGCGCGCAGCCATCCGCACCGCAGACAGCGCCGAAACGCTTTATGGGCAGATGAAAACCAAGCGCTACCCCCATGCCCGCCTGCGCCGCCTGGCGCTGGACGCTGCGCTTGGCGTGCGGGCCGGGGCACTGCCGCCGCTGCCGCCGTTCTTGCATGTGCTGGGGGCGCGCCGCGCCGCGCTGGGGCGCCTGCAGCAGGCCCGGCTGCCTGCGTCGCCCTCGCTGGCCAGGCTCGAGCGCGCGCTGCCGGACCAGGGCGAAGTTTTCCGCCTGTATCAGGCGTTTGTCGATTTCTCTGCGCTCTGCCGGGAAACGCCGCAGCCGATGGGCCTGGCCTGCACCCAGAAACCGGTGCTGCTGTAAGGCGCAGGGGGCGGACACATTTCGTTGACATTCGTATGGCATACTGGCGGCAGAGACGACAGGGAGGCGAGCCGGATGAAAAAACATCTTGCCGTTTTGTGCCTGACTGCCGTGCTGGCGGCCGCCTTGCTGCTGGCAGGCTGCGGAAAAAAGCCGGAAGCGGCCGGCGCCGCAGCCGGAACGCCGCCCACGGCAGCGACGCCGTCCCCAGCGCCGCTGCCGCTGCGGGTGCTGCAGCCGTACAACAGCCGCGCCTGGTATGTGAAAAAAATCGATATGGAGCAGGACAAGTGGGTGCTGCACCGGTATGATTTCGCATCCGCCGCTGTCTCGGTCCTGCCGCTGCCGCGGGCGAATGAATACCCGGTCGTGCTGGCAGACGGACAGGACCTCTACGCCTTTTATATGGGCGGGGCGATGGCCGGGGCCGCCGTCTACCGCGGCGACCCCGATACCGCCGCATGGGACTGCCTGCTCGCGCTGCCCGAAGGAAATTACATTGACGCGCAGGACCCGGTCGCCTCCGATGGCCAGGCCCTCTATTTCGGCTATTGTACCGTCTCTTCCGACCCACACGCCGTTGACCCGGTCCAGCTTGTACGCTTTGATCTCGCCACCCGCGAGCTGACAACGCTGACAGACTGGGAAGGACCGTTCCGCGGCCGCCTGTACGGTGTCTGGCAGGAACGGGGCAAGCTGCTGTATACCCGCCGTGTGCTGGCCGAAAACTGCCCGGTTGAGCCGGAAATCGGGTGTTATAAAGTCGAAAACACGCAGGAACTTGCGCCGTGGCTGGCGACCGTCCTCTATGCGTTTGACCCCCAAACCGGCGAAACGGCCGAGCTGCTGCGCGAGGAAGGGGCGGTCCCGACCCTGACCTGGCAGCTGTTTGCGGACACGCTGTACCGCACGGTCCCGCAGCACGACGGCGGCGCCGCCCTGCAGTGGCGCGCCCTTGGCGCGGACACGGCCGGGGAGAAGGCGTTGGATGTGCCGGTCAGCCTCAGCGCCGTTTATGCGGAAGACATCTTCCTTTTCGGCGCGCCGGAAGGGAAGGATACGCTCTATGTCTGCGACCGCGCGGCCGGTACGCTGACCCCCAGCCCGCTGCGCTGCCTGCGCAAGGGGGAGGACAGCTGCATTGACGTGGTTTGCCCGGCCGGGCCGGGGGAGTATCTTGTCGTCCGCGACCGCACGATCCGCGAGGAACTGCGCCGCGGCATGACCGAATGGGATTTTTACACGGCGACCGTCTATCCCGAAGAATACGAGATCATATCCCGCGCCGGTCTGCTTGACGAAACGATCCCCGGCCGCCCGCTCACCCAGCCGGAGGGGTGGTATAACTGAACTGCCCGCCATAGAAGGCACACCTGTAAAGCAAAAACACTATACACAAAAGCTGCCGTTCCCAAGCAGGGGACCGGCAGCTTTTTGCGTGCGGGCAGAGCGGATACAGTTTGGATGCAGTACGGATACATCTTGGATACGGCTCGGATGCGCCCCGGATACAAAAACCTGTTATCCTTCGTAACAAAGCGCCGCTTTCCTGCGGGATGCGGGGAGCAGCAAGGAGGAAACAGATGAATACGGCGGCAATGTGTACTGTACGCCCGGTGTGCGCAAGGCCCAGGCGGGGGCAGTGGGCTCCGGCCTGCACAATCCTGCTGCTTGCCGGGTATCTTGCCGTTGCGGTGATCTGCGGCGCGGACCTGCTGGCCATGCCGCGTTTTTTCCTGGCGGCGGTGTTCTGGCTGTGCCTGCCGGGGCGAACACTGGCGGCGGCGCTGGCCCCGCGCCATGCGCCGCGCGGTGTGTATGCGGCGGTGTATGGCTGCGGGCTGCTTGCGGCGGTACAGTGCGTTTCGGCCCGGTTGGGGGCTTACTGGCTGCTGTTTTTGCTGCCGCCTGTGGTTGGGTTGGCTGGCTGTGTGCGGCGTCCGCTGCCCTGGCGTCAGGCGCGGCGGCGTCTGGTATTCTGGCTCGGCCACCCGCGCGTGATGCTGTGGGCCGGGCTGTGCCTGGCGTATGTGCTGGGGTGCAGCGCTGTCAACCCGCACCCGCAGCAGGCCGGGGCGGCGGTGCTGGACCGCGACTTTTTGTGGAACATTGGCAATGCGGCGGCGCTGGCCCGCCATTTTCCGGCAGAGGATATGCGGTTTTCCGGCGTGCGGCTGGCGTACCACTATCTGACCGAACTGCTGTCTGCGGCGCTGGCCCGGGTCAGCGCTGCGCCGCTGTATGACGTCTATTTTGTGTTCGCCGGGCCGGTTTTCCTTTTTGGGGAACTGCTGGCCCTGCGGGCGCTGGCCCGCTGCTGCTGGCCGGGGAACCGCAGGGCGGAACGCCGTGTGCTGGCGCTTGTGTTCGGCTTTTCCTGCGCGACGATGTGGAAAGTGCTGTGGGACGGGCAAAGCCTGTTCGGCAATACGCTGCTTGCGCATCTTGTCACCAATGTCAACGCGCAGGCGACGGCACTGCCGTTTTTGGCCGGGACGTTCTGCGCCTTTGCCGCGCTCATGCGCGGCAAAGGCCGGGGCGGCTGGCGGTGGTGGTGGGCGCTGTTTGTCTCCTTTGCGTTGCTTTGCGTCGCCAAGGGGCCGCAGGCCGCGCTGCTCTTGTGCGGCGTGGCGGCGGCGCTGGCGCTGCTGGTTCTGCTGCGCCGTGTGCGGTTTCTGCCCGCGCTTGGCTGCCTGGCGGGGATGGGTGCGATCTTCGCGGCGCTCTATCGCTTTTTGTACGCGGCCGGGGTCGGCAGTATGGAGTTTTCCATCTTTGCCATGCAGGAGACGGTCGTCTACCGCCTGTTCAGCCCGCTGACCGACCGGCTCTGCGCGCTGCTGCCCGGCAGCGGATATTTCTGGCTGATAGCCATCGGCGTATGCAATGTATTTTGCATGCTGCCGTTTCAGTGCGTTCTCTGCCTGTACGCGCTGCCTGCGGCCCTGCGGGGGCTGCTTCGGCCGGACCCGGCCCGGCTGCTGGCCGCGGCGCTCGCGGGCGGCGGCATGCTGGCTTACCATCTTTTCAGCCACACAAGCTCGAGCCAGATCTATTTTGCGCTGTTGGCGATGCTCTGCCTTTCGCTGCTGGCAGTGGGGGCGCTGGATTATCTGCCGCCCTGCCTGCCGGGGCGTATCCCTGCCATCCTGGCCGGCGCGGCCGCGGCGCTGACGACCCTCTGCCTGGCGGTCAGCGTTGCTGTGCAGGCGGCCGCGCCGCTTGGCGCCTGCCTGGGGCCGGCTGCGCCGCCTGCCGGTGTGAGCGGTTCGGGTACGCTTGTCACCGCGGCCGACGAGGAAGCCATGCGCTGGCTGGCGGACAACAGCGCGCCGGACGATGTCTTCGCCACCAACCGCACCTCCGGCACACCGGAAATGATCGACGCGATCAGCAACGTCTACACGGCTTTCAGCGGGCGGCAGGCTTATCTCGAAGGCTGGACCTACGCCATGACCAATATGGGCGTCGACCCGGATACGCTCGGCCGGCAGTGGTGGATCAACGACCAGCTCACCGGCGGAACGCTCCCGGCGGCCGAAGCCCGTGAGCTGGCCGCGCAGGAAGGCGTCGCCTGGCTGGTGCTGGCCAAAGATTGGCCCGGCGCGCCGCCCACAGGCATGACCCCGGCCTACGAGAATGAAGACGTCGCGATCTACCGCTTTTGATGACTTTTACAACAGCGATACAGCTTGGATACAACTTGGATGCGTCTGGGATACAAGGCTCGGTTATTTTGGTATCAACCGATGACTCTGCAAAACGAAAGGGGTAACCATGGACAAGCAACAGGCCGTGGCCATTGTGATCCCGGCGCTGAACCCCGGGCCGTTGCTGCTCGACCAGCTGCGCCAGCTGCAGCAGGGCGGGCTGACAGCCATTGTTGTCGTTGATGACGGCAGCGCGGAGGCAGCACAGCCGGTCTTTACCCGCGCGCACGGCATGGGGGTGACGGTGCTGCATCATGCCGTCAATCTTGGCAAAGGGGCGGCACTCAAAACAGGTTTTGCGCACTGCCTGCGCAGTTGGCCGGAATTGATTGGCTGTGTTACGGCGGATGCCGACGGGCAGCACACCGTGCGGGATATCCTGCGCATGGCCGCGGCGCTGCGCGGCTGTCCGGGGGCGCTGTGGCTTGGCGTGCGGAATTTCTCTGCCCCGAACGTCCCGCTGCGCAGCCGCTGGGGCAACTGCCTGAGTGCGGCGGCGCTGCGTCTGGGCGGTGTCAAGGTACAGGACAGCCAAACGGGTCTGCGCGCTATCCCGGCTGCGCTGCTACCGCTGCTTATGCGCCTGCCGGGTTCACGGTATGAATACGAGACCACGATGCTGCTGGCTGCCCGGCGTGCAGGTTGGCCGTTGGAAGAGCTGGAGATCGAGACCGTCTACACGGACGGCAATCGCGGTTCGCATTTCCATCCGCTGCGCGACAGCCTGCGTGTCATTGGCGTGCTGCTGCACGGCATAAGCAGTATGGCGGTACGCTTCGCCGCGTCTTCGCTGGCATCGGCGGGGGTGGACCTTGGCCTGTTTGCTTTGCTTGCACCGCGGCTGGCTCCGTGTGGCGGCTGGCGGATGGCAGCTGTGGCGCTGGGGGTGCGTGTTGCGTCGGCGGGGGTCAATTTTGTCCTTAACCGCACACTCGTTTTTGGCGTTCGTCGCGCCGTTGCACGCCCGGCTGTGCGCTATGCGCTGCTGTGCGCCGGTCAAGCGGCCGCCAGCGCCGGGCTGACGTCGATACTGTATGCGGTTGTGCAATGGCCGGCCGTTGGTTGCAAAGCGCTTGTGGACGGGGCGCTGTTTATTATCAGCTTCTTCCTGCAGCAGCGTTGGGTCTTCCGTGTGCCTGCCGTGCGAGAGGAGGAAGCGAACATATGAGCGCACTGTTTCTTTTTTTGCTGTTGATGCCTGCTGCGGCTGGGGTCTGTGCCTGGCTTGGCTGCCGCATGGAAGAAGGAATTCTGCTTTCTGTGCTGGGGCTGATCACGGCCGGGTATATTCTGGTATTGAGTGGGGGAGTGCTATGGCTGGGCCTGTTGCCGTGGGTGGCGGCGGCCGCAGGCGGTGCTCTGGCGCTACAACGTTTTAGTAAAAATGCAGAGGACTGGCGTGCGCTGGCACAGGGGATGCTACTGTTTTTTGCTTTTTCGATGCTGTATTGGTGGCTGTGCTGCGGACGCAGTTTCTGCGATTGGGACGATTTCTCCCACTGGGGCCGGGCGGCTAAGTGGATGTTCACGACGAATACAATGTACACGTCGCCGGATTCCGGCGACGCTTTCAAGTCTTATCCGCCTGCAACAGCTGTCTGGCAGGTGATGCTGCTCAAGGCAGGGCGGTTTGGCTTCCGGGAAGATATCGTCCTCTTTGGCAATGCGCTGCTCACGGCCGCTTTGTCGGTAATGCCGTTTCGCTGCGTGGGGATGTGGCAACGGCCGTTTGGCGTGGCGGTGACGGCGTTTCTCGCCGCCTTTGTGCCGCTGATTGTCTACCCGACTTATTTCGCCCGTGCCAGCGTTGACGGTTTGCTTGGCGTGTTCTGCGCGGCGCTGCTGGTCTCGGCGTTCGCGCCGGGGCGCAGCGCAGCCACGCCGGTGTGCGAGGCGTTCGGCTGCTTCGTGCTCGCGCTTGTCAAATCGTCCGGCACTGGGCTGGCAATGCTGGCGGCGCTTGTGTTACTGGCGGCGCGCCTGGGCGGTGTGAGACATCGGCAGGGAAAGGCGCGCATGGCTGCGCTGGTATGCGCCTTGGCCCCGCTGGCTGCCACAGGCATCGCCAAGTTGAGCTGGACGCTTCATTTGGCGCAGGCAGGGGTGGCCGAGCGCTGGCAGGGCGAAAACCCGCTGCGCAACCTATGGAGTCTGATCATTGGCAACATCCCGGATTGGCGCGGCGTTACGCTGACAAACTTTATTGCAACGATCTTCACGCAGGGCAACTACGGCGCGGCGCGCACGCTTCCATTCTTTGCCTGGCCTCTCGCGTTCTGTGTGTTGGAGGCGGGGGCGGTATGTCTGGCGCGGCGGGATAGATTCGGCGCCCAGCTGCGTGCACTGCCGTTGACCGCCGCAACGCTGGGGATAACGGTGGCGTTTACGGCTTCACTCTTGTATACATATCTCTTTCTGTTTGAACCGGCCGAGGCTGTTATACTTGCTTCGCTCTACCGATATCTCGATAGCTGTGTACTGCTGCTTGCGCAGGTGGCTGTCTTTGCGGTGGGGTTAAGCGCTTGCCGTGCTGCGCCGCGGTGGCAGGCGGCCCCAGCAGCTGTCGCACTGGCATGGGCGTTTCTGTTCCCGTTCGGGTACAGCGTGCAGGCAGTGGTTGAAGCGCCGTTGCTTGCGGCCGAATCCGGCGCGGACCGCGTACTCTCCCGCCATGCGGCTGCACGCATCCGCGCGCTTGGCGTCGAGGACCCGCGCCTCTGGCTCATCACGGCAAACGACGGCGGCGCGGCTCAGCAGCGCATAGAGTTTGACCTTTTGCCCGTCACGCTGCCGCCGCAGGCGACGATTCTGATGGCCGACGCCACTGGTGTTTTGTGGGCGAGGCAGATCACACCGGAGGCGTGGAGCCGCGAGCTTGCCGAAGACTACGACTATGTATATATCTACTGCCCCGAGGACCAGTTTGTGCGCGACTTTCTCGAAGTGTTCGAGACTGGCAGCCAGAGCGAGGTGGTCGCCGACCGCATGTTTGAAGTGGTCCCCCAACCTGATGGGAACGCCCGCCTGCGTTGTCTCGACGCCCCCGACGCCGGGGAACTCGTGCCGGTACCGGGGGAGGGCAAATAATAAAGCGCCGCTTTCGGCCGGGGATGTCCGGCTTGAAAGCGGCGCTTTTGGTTTTTTGGGGGAGTTCACCCCAGGTTCGGCCGGTCCTGGTCGCCGTCGGCTTTGAACAGGACGAAGTTTTCGGGGCGGTTCGTAAAATAGAAATATTCGGTGTTGTCATGCAGCGGCGGCGTCAGGTAGTTGGGGATGACGACGCCGTCGCCGGGCAGGCGTTCGCGCAGCCCGGCGGCCTGCCAGACAGCAGGGGCGATCCCGGCGTTGTAGCAGTCGAGATACTCGGCCCCGCTGCGCTGCAAAAGCGCATCCAGCGCCTTTCCCAGGCGCGGCAGCACTTCGTCCGCGCCGATGAAATCCACCAGCCGCAGCACCGGCGCGCAGCCGGTGTCGGCGGCGCTGACCGTGCGGGTCACGGCATAGGCCAGCAGGCGGCCCTGCTCGCGCGCGGCCCAGACGTCGTAGCGGAAATAAGGGAAGGCGAAATACCGCCGCTGCAGGTACCACAGGTCTTTGCGCGGCGTGTGCGGGCTGGGCGGCAGCCCCAGCGCGGTAAGGGCTTCGGCGCCGGGCACGGGTTCCAGCGTCAGGTCGCCGCCCACCGGCAGCGGTTCGGCCGCCCCCGGCTGCGCCAGCGTCCAGCCGCCCGCGCCGGGGCGGCCCAGGCGGTAATAGTGGCGCAGGCGCTCGGCCTGCCAGCCCAGGAAATGGTACAGCTTGCAGGTGTTTTCGCGGATGTTGTTGCAGGCCAGCACCTGCGCGCCCAGCAGCCCGGGCAGCGCGTCCATCAGTTCAAGGCCGACGCCGTTGTGCCCCCTGGCGGCCACCCAGATGGACACCCAGACGTCCGCGCCGGGGGCTTTCGCGGCGGGGATATACCCGGCTGCGCTCAGCAGGCGGCCGTCCGCTTCGGCCACCGCAAAGTGCGGCGCGCCGCCGTGCCCGGCAAAATAATATTCATACAGCTCCGGCCGGTTCAAAAGCGGCAGGCGCATGTCAAAATGTTCGTTGATGAACGCCGTGATGGCAGGCCCTTCGCCGGGGCGTGCCAGGCGGAAGACCGGCTCAGACAATGGCGGACCCCCCTGTGACAGGCAGCGTCACGCCGGTGATGAAACGCGCTTCCTCCGAAAGCAGGAACGCCATGGCGGGCACGACGTCGGCCGGGGTGGCGTTGCGGCCCATCGGGTTGTCCGCCGCCGCGGCCTGCACGATCAAATCGGGCGTGTCCTTCAAAAAGTTTGTCTCCATCATACTCGGCGCCACGCAGTTGACCGTGATGCCAAACCGCGCGTACTCGACAGCCAGGCTCTTGCACAGCTGGCCCAGCGCGCCCTTGGCCATCACATAGGCGGCCGTGTTTTTGGGCGGGGCGCCCAGCGTGTAGCTGGTCTGGATGAACAGCACGCGGCCGAAGCGCGCTTTGCTCATGGCGGGCAGCACCGCCTTGCACAGCTTGACGGCGCTGTGTACCTGGATTTCCCAGTCCTTGGCGAAGCGCGCTTCGTCAAAGCCCTTGAACCGGGTGTTGACGACCGGCAGCGCGGGCAGGTGCACAAAGTGCGTGGGCGCGGGCTGCCCGGCCAGCAGCTGGCAGAAAGTGTCGACCTTGTACGGGTCGGACAGATCGACGTCAAACGGGCGGATGCGGCCCGGATGGGCCGCGACCAGCGGCGCGAGCTTGTCCAGGTCGCCGCAGCCCTGCGCAAGGACCAGCGCATCCGCATCGGCGGCCAGCAGCCGCTCGATCAGCGCGCGGCCGACATCGCTGGTCGCGCCGGAGATGAGATATGTATAGGCCATGGGGTGCCCTCCTTATTTTGCCAGCCCGGCTTTGATGACGCCGCGCGTCACCTTTTTACCATCCTGGTTTGTGATGACCGCCTTGATCTCGGCTTCGGCCACCGCCTCGCTGACGTTTACCACGGTGCCGGTCACGGTCAGCGTATCGCCGATGAAGACCGGCCGGGCAAATTTACATTCAACGCCGTGCAGCAGGCAGTGTTCGCCGGGCAGGTAGACGCCGGCCAGCGTGGAGAAAAAGCTCGCCCCCAGCATGCCGTACACGACCCGGCCGCCGTAGCCGCGGGCTTTGGCGTAGGTTTCATCCACATGGATGGGGGAGCAGTCCCCGGTCAGGCGCTCAAACGCCTGCATCATCTCCTCGGTCACGGTCACGGTAAAGCTTTCGGTCAGCCCCGGCGTCATTTCCGCCAGTGTGTAATGGTTCATGGCAGCCTCCTGTGCGGTCAGATACAATAAAAAACGGGCGCCGCCGCACTTGGCAACAAGGCAGCGGCCGCCCGGCGGGATGCTGTGCGCGGCTTTACGCGGTCATACGCGCGACCAGGTCCAGCAGGTCGCCCACATCCTTTAAGTCGCGGACGTCGGCGAGCTTGAACTTGATCGCAAACTTTTTCTCGATCGCCGTCAGCAGGTTGATCTGCTCCAGGCTGTCCCAGTCCTCGATATCGTCGGCGCAGGTGCTGCGGGTGATCACGAGGGTGTCGTCGTCAAAATTATCGCGGAAGATCTCCTGCACGGCGTCCAGGATCGCTTGCTCGGTCATGGTGGGTCGCTCCTTTATCCATAAGGTTTACACCTGCATCATACCACAAAACGCGCCCCGCCGCAAGGCTTCACAGCCCGTAATCTTCCAGCCGCTGCTGCAGTTCGGCTTCGTCCTGTACCGGCACGCCCTGCTGCAGCGCCAGCACGTCCTGTTCCGGCAGCAGCCGCGTCAGCAGGTCGTACTGGGCCAGCGGCCCGCGGCCGTCGGCCGTGTACAGCGATACATACCCGCCGGTATCCTTGAGCAGGTAGCGGGGCTGCGGCCGCTGCGCGTTTTCCAGCGCCGCCTGGGCAAACCAGACGCACGCCGCCGCGATGCCCAGCACCGCCAGCGCCCCCAGCAGCGTCAGGTAACGCCGCGCCCATTTTGGCAGTTTGGTTTCCACAATACCGCCTCCTTTCCCAGTTTTTTGTGACAAAACGGTAAAACAGCGCAAAAAATCATACGATGCTAAAACAAGTATGGCCGCCCGGCGCGCCCAAAAATCAAAAACTTGTGAATTTTACATTTGCCGTCTGTACTTTTGGCTGCGGTTTGTGTTATAATTCAATCTATGGTATTGTCATATCCTGTGTGACGCCGCCGGCGCCGCACCCGTTTATGGTTTATAGAAGTTAAGACCCCAAAAGGAGGCGGTCCCCATAGACCCCAAAAAGCAACGGCACCTGACCACCCAGGACGCAAAAGCGCCCGAGACCGGCCGTAAAGGCAAAGGCGCCGGCAAACCCAGAAAAAAACGCCGCAGCATTTTCGGCTATATCATCCGCTTTATCGGCTGTGTGTTCTGCCTGGGGATCATGGCCTGCAGCGTGGCGGCCGTGCTGCTCTCGATGTATGTCGTGCAGGTCACGGCCGACCCCGAAGGCCTGCTGGATATCGAAAGCCGCCGCACCGCGCAGTCGACCATCCTCTTCGACCGCAACGGCAACGAATACGATACCCTTACCTCCGGCAACAGCAGCTCGATCTGGCGGGCGCTGACGGATATCCCGGAAAACCTGCAGCATGCGGTCATCGCCATCGAGGATAAGGACTTCTATGACGAGATCGGCGTCAACTTCAAGCGCACGATCGCCGCGGCCCTCAACGAGCTGACAGGCCAGCGCCTGCTCGGTTCGCAGCAGGGCGCTTCCACGCTGGAACAGCAGCTGGTCAAGAACCTGACGGAGGACGATGCGGTCGACTATGGCCGTAAGTTCCGCGAGATCTTCCGCGCCATCGGTATGAGCAACCGCTACAGCAAGGAGACCATCCTGGAAGCCTACCTCAACACCGTGCCGCTGACCGGCGTGATCGAGGGCGTGGAAGCGGGCGCGCGCACCTATTTCGGCAAGAGCGTCGAAGAACTGACTTTGGCCGAGTGCGCCACGCTGGCCTCCATCTCCAAAAACCCGACCGGCTACAACCCGGCCACCAACCCGGAAAACCTCCTCACCCGCCGCAACCATGTGCTGTGGGAGATGCTGGACCAGGGCTATATCACCCAGGAGGAGTATGACGCCGCCACCGCCGAGACGGTGACGCTGGTCGAAAACCCGGCCGCGACCGAGGACGTGGCGGTCAGCTCCAACTATTCCTATTTCACCGAAGCGGTTATCGAGGAGCTCACGCGCGACATCCGCGCGGCTTACGGCTATGAATCGGACGCCGAGGCCCAGAATTATATCTTCACCGCCGGCCTGCGCGTGTATACCACCGTGGACCCCGCCGTGCAGAGCGCGGTCGAAAACCTGATGCTCAACGAGCCGGACGAGTACGGCAACGAGCTGTTCCCGGCGCTGTGGCATGAGGAAGAACTGGAAACAAGCATCCCCGCCGGTTCGGAATATACGACCGATGAAAACGGCCTGCCGCTGAACCCGGCCGATGAAAACGGCAACGCCAAAGCCGTGTTCCTTGACGAGGACATCCCGATCTATAATAACGACGGCACGCTCAAGACCGGCACCTACCAGACGACCGACGAAAACGGCAACGTGACCGGCGAGTATATGACCTTCTACCGCAACGTGCGCACGCAGGCGGCCATCGCCGTCGTCAGCAGCGACCTTGAGCACAAGGGCGAGGTCATCGCCGTGGGCGGCGGCCTGGGCGAAAAGACGGTCGACCGCGGCACCAACCGCGCGATGCTGCCGGACCAGACCGGTTCTTCGATGAAGCCGATCGCGGCTTACTGCCTCGGCATCGACGAAGGCTGGATCAACTTCTCCTCCCCGCTGGAGGACGGACCGCTGTATTCCAAGGAGAGCAAAAAGATGCTGGACGAAGACCGCGTGCGGGCGCTCGGCCTGCCGCTTGACCCGTACAGCCCGCTCAACCAGGCGCGCAGCGATGTCTGGCGTGACTGGCCGACAAACTTCGACGGCATGGGCGGCAAAGGCGATATCATGCTCGTGTATGACGCCATCCGCCAGTCCTTCAACACGATCGCGGTCAAGGTCGGCACAATGGTCGGCGCCGATGCCATGTACGACTTTGTCACAGAGACGCTCGGCCTGCGCCATATCGACGAAAGCGACGCCGATCTCGCCCCGCTGGTGCTCGGTTCGCAGTACCAGGGCCTGACCGTCGTCGAGCTGGCCAACGCCTACACGATGTTCACGGACGGCAACTATTCGACCGCGCACTTCTACACCCGCGTGGAGGATATGAACGGCAACCCGGTGCTGGATATGACCAAGATCGTCTCCAACACCCAGGCCATCGAACCCGAAACCGGCGTGATCATGAACCGCCTGCTGTCCAACGTCTGGAGAAGCCCCGGCACGGCCAACGGTATGAAGCCGGAGACCGAGGGCATCGACGCCGTCGGCAAGACCGGTACGACCACCGACTTTAAGGACTTCACGTTCGCCGGTCTTACGCCGTACTATTCGGTCGCTGTCTGGTGGGGCTATGACCGCCCGTATGACATGAGCGCGGTCAAGTACAATGTGGACGGCGAACCGACCCAGCGCGCCTTCAAGTATCTGATGGAGGAAGTGGAAGCCGGGCTGCCCGCCAAGGAGTTCTACACGAACGACAATGTCATCAAAGCCCAGTTCAACACCTCTACGGGTTCCATCATCTCCTCCGGCGGCATGACCGGTTACTACACGGCCGACAACATGCCGGACGAGCGCACCGGCGCGCTTTTGAGCGACGCGAACGACCCGTATGCCCAGCAGGCGCAGGAAGCCAACCAGCTTGCGCAGCAGAACGCTGTCGACCCGGCTGCCTGAGCGGGAAGGCTGCAGCAGCCAGTATAAAGCAAAAGTTCCGCCCCCGGGCACAGTGTCGCCCGGGGGCGGACATGTTTGACGGACAAAAACACCCCGCCCTTTCCGTGATTCAGCCGAATGAGGGCGGAGCAGACCCGGGAACGCCTGTGCAAAACAACCAAAAACAAGAAAAAACTCTGTGCAAGACTTGCAACAACGGCGGCTCTGTGCTATCATAATCCTTGTTGCAAACACAAATGTTTTTGGGAGGGATACAACGATGGCGGAGCGACGTTTCCTGCTGGTGGACTCCGAAGTGCTGCCCGATGTGTTTCTGAAGGTGCTGGAGGCCAAGCAGCTGCTGGCCTCCGGTACGGTCAGCAACATTTCGCTGGCGGCCCGCCAGGCCGGGATCTCCCGCAGCGCGTTCTATAAATACAAAGATTATGTTTTTGACGCCGAGAGCGGCCGCGAGACCATTACGGTCATTGCCACGCTGCTGGACAAGACCGGCGCGCTGCAGGGGCTTTTGTCCGGCATTTCGGCGGCCGGGGCGTCCATTGTCACCATCACCCAGTCGCGGCCGGAAAACGGCACGGCCCAGGTGGAGGTCACGGTGCGCACCGGCATGATGCAGATGACGGTCGAGGAGATGCTGCTGCGCCTGGCGCGCCAGCCCTTTGTGGTGGACGTGCACCGCGGCGCCTGAGGGGCATAACAGGGGAGGAGAAAGAATATGGCCAAAATAGCGATCCTGGGGTTCGGCACGGTCGGCAGCGGCGTGCTGGAGGTTTGCCGCCGCAACGCCGCGTCGGTCGCCCGCCGCGCCGGGGAACCGGTCAAAGTCAAGTATATCCTGGATGTCCGCGATTTTTCCGCATCGCCGGATGCCGCCCTCTTTGTCAAAGATCTGGATGTCATTCTGGCGGACCCGGAGGTCCGGGTCGTGGTCGAGACGATCGGCGGCACGCGGTTTGCGTACCCGTATGTACGCCGCTGCCTGGAAAGCGGGCGCAGCGTCTGCACCTCCAACAAGGAGATGGTGGCGACGTATGGCGCCGAGCTGCTGGCCCTGGCGCGCGAACACGGCGCGGCCTTCCTGTTTGAAGCCAGCGTCGGCGGCGGCACGCCGATCATCACGCCGATGCACCAGTGCCTTGCGGCCAACCACATCAGCCGCATCGAGGGCATTGTCAACGGCACCACCAATTTCATGCTGACCAAAATGAAGCGTGAAAACATGGAGTTTGCCGACGCCCTCAAGATCGCCCAGCAGCTCGGCTACGCCGAAACCAAAGACCCGGGCGACGATGTCGACGGGCGCGACGCCTGCCGCAAGATCGCGATCCTCGCTTCGCTGGCCTGCGGCCATGCCGTCTACCCGGACAATATCCCCACGCGCGGCATCCGCGCGATCACGGTCGCCGATATCCAGGCCGCCGAACGCCTGGACTGCGCGGTCAAGCTCATCGCCTGGTACCGCGAGCTGCCCGGGGGCGGCGTGGCCGCCGGGGTTGAGCCGATGCTCATCCCGCACGAAAACCAGCTCGCCGGGGTGGACGATGTTTTCAACGCCGTGCTCATGCGGGGCGACATGCTTGGCGACGTCGTCTTTTACGGCAAGGGCGCGGGCAAACTGCCTACCGCCAGCGCGGTGGTCGCCGATGTGATCGACGCGCTGAAAGAGGGCGCGCACATCCATGACAGCCTGTTCTGGCTGCCGGCCGAAAAACAGGAGGGCCAGCTTGCGGACCCCGGGTGCTACGCCTGGTACCTGCGCGCGGCCGGTGTGCGCCTGGCGGTGCTGGCCGAACTGGCCGGGGCGGGCGAACCGCTCGCCGAAACCGCGCAGGGCGCGGCCTGCCTGGTCCGTTCGGCCACGGCCGCACAGATGCAGGCGCTTTGCGAAAAGATCCGCCTGCTGGGCGGCGAGCCCGCGCTGCTGCTCAAGCAGCTGGCCGATTGACACCGCACAGGGGGAACGCATACAATGGTAACAGTCACCGTACCGGCCACCAGCGCCAACGTTGGCGCCGGGTTTGACGCTTTGGGCCTGGCGCTTTCAATGCACAACGTTTTCACGTTCGAACAGGCCGACCGCATCCACATCACCTCGGTGGACGACACCCACGTCCCGGGCGGGCCGAACAACCTCGTCTACCGCAGCGCCCGCGCAGTCTACGACCAGCTCGGCGTGCCGCTCAAGGGCCTGCGCATCACCCAGCGCAACGATATCCCCATGGCCCGCGGCCTTGGTTCCAGCTCCGCCTGCATCGTGGCGGGGCTGCTCGGGGCAAACGCCCTGCTGGGCCGCCCGCTGACCCAGCGCCAGATGCTGACCCTGGCCACCGCCATCGAAGGCCACCCCGACAACGTGGCCCCGGCCATGCTCGGCGGCTTTGTGTCCAGCGTTTATGACGAGGGGCTTGTCTACACCGTCAAAAAGGACATCGACCCGGACCTGGCCTTTGCGGCCTTCGTGCCGGATTTCCGCCTGCTGACATCCAAGGCGCGCGCGGCGCTGCCCGAGATGGTCTCGCACAAGGATGCGGTCTACAACCTCTCCCGCGCGGCGCTGGCGACGGCTGCTTTCTGCGACGGCGACTACGGCCTGCTCGGCGTGGCAACCAAGGATGCGCTGCACCAGCGCTACCGCCTGCCGCTGATCGAAGGCGGCGAGGAGGTCTTTGAGCTGGCGCAGGACCTTTGCGCCCAGGCGGTGTACATCTCGGGCGCGGGCCCGACCATCATCGCCGTCGTCCACAAGGAGGACGATGACTTTTTCGAGCGCGCCCGGCAGGCGCTGCCGCAGAACGAAAAGCTGCGCCACTTCACGCTCTACCGTCTGCTGGCGGACAACACCGGCGCGACGGTTCAAGAATGAGGCAAAGGGGAGGAAAGTAACCAATGGCATTGATCGTACAGAAATTCGGCGGTACTTCGGTCAAGGACCGCAGCCGCATCTTCAACGTGGCCCGCATCGTGGCCAACACCCGCAACGCGGGCAACGACGTCGTCGTCGTGGTCTCGGCGCAGGGCGATACCACCGACGACCTCATCGCCAAAGCGCAGGAGATCACGAACAGCCCGTCCAGCCGCGAGATGGATATGCTGCTGGCCACCGGCGAGCAGATCTCCATCGCCCTGCTGTCCATGGCCCTGCAGGAGATCGGCGTCTCGGCCATCAGCCTGACCGGCTGGCAGGCCGGTTTCGTCACCGACCGCGCCTATTCCCGCGCGCGCATCAAGCGCCTGGACACCGAGCGCGTCGAAAGCGAACTCGCCCGCAACCGCGTGGTTGTTGTGGCCGGGTTCCAGGGCCTCAACCGCTCGGACGATATCACCACGCTCGGCCGCGGCGGCAGCGATACTTCGGCCGTGGCGCTGGCCGCGGCGCTGCACGCCGACCGCTGCCAGATCTATACCGATGTCGAGGGCGTCTTTACGGCAGACCCGCGCAAGATCCCCAAGGCCACCCGCCTCAAGGAGATCACGTTTGACGAAATGCTTGAACTCGCCTCGCTCGGCGCGCAGGTGCTCAACAACCGCAGCGTGGAGCTGGCCAAAAAATACGGCGTCGAACTGGAGGTCCTCTCCAGCATCAACCCGATCCCGGGAACCATCGTGAAGGAGGAAACGAAAGTGGAAGGTATGCTCATCAAAGGCGTCGCCAAGGACGACAACGTCGCAGTCATCTCGATCCTGGGGGTGCCGGATGTGCCCGGCATGTCCTTCAAGGTGTTTAGCCTGCTCGCGCAGCGCAACATCAACGTGGATATCATCCTGCAGAGCTCCGGCACCGACGGCGCCAAGGACCTGATCTTCACCGTCCCGCTCGACGACGCCGAAAGCGCGCTCTCGCTTTTGCAGGAGCACAAGGGCCGTTTTGGCGGCGGCGAGATCAAGGTCGACAAGAACTGTGCGAAGGTCAGCGTTGTCGGCGCAGGCATGCAGAGCCACCCGGGCGTGGCTTCCCGCATGTTCGAGGCCATCGGCAGCCAGAACATCAACATCCACATGATCTCCACCAGCGAGATCAAGATCAGCGTCATCATCGACAAGGCGGACGCCGACCGTGCCGTTGCCGCCATCCACGACGCCTTTATCCAGTAAAACGATCCCGATAAATTCAAAAACGTCGCCGTCGGCGGACATGCGCCGACGACGGCGACACCGACAGGGAAATGTCACGGCAAATTGTGTGCGAGGAGCGTTAGCGACGAGTGCGCGATTTGCCGTGACATTTTGTCGAAGGGGACTCCAAAGGGGGAAATAGTCGCGTTAGGCGATTGCCGTGCGCGGCTGTTGCCCCCTTTGCATCGTGTCGAGGAACTCGACACGATGCAGCGGTCCCGCCCAAGCGGCGCGGACCGCTTTTTGTGACATTTTTTTGACCTGCCTTGCCCGAATTGCCCGCGGGTGGTATAATTCAGAGGAAATTCCGCTTTTGACCACATTACATTTTGATAGAATAAAGGGGACTGCGAACCATGCAAACTGAAAAAACAAGCCCCTGGCTGATCGCTTTCCGTATCATCTTCACGATCGCCCTCATCGCCTGCGTTGCCTTTATCTTCAAAAATTCGCTGGAAGCGGGCGCGCTCTCCTCGGCCCGCAGCCAGGCCATCATGGCGCGGATCAACGCCTTCCTCGCGCATCTCAACCTTGGCCCGCTGTCGGAGCACACCGTGCGCAAGCTCGCGCATTTTGCCGAGTTCACGCTCGAGGGCTTCCTCCTGATGCTCTGCCTGCGTGTGTATACCGCGCATTTTGTGCGGCATATCAGCTGGCCGCTGCTGGGCGGTATGACCACGGCACTGCTGGATGAGACGATCCAGCGCTTCATACCCGGCCGGTCGTCCCAGGTCACGGATGTCTGGATCGATATGGCCGGTGTCGTGAGCGGGGCACTCATCTCGCTGATCCTGCTGCTGATCGTGCGCGGGCTGGTCGCTTTCCACCGCGTCAAGAAAGAGAACCGCCGCCTGCGCGCCGAAAAAGCCGAGCTTTTGCGCCAGCAGGAGGCTGACCGTCTCGACGCGGCCCCGCTGCGCAACGAACAACCCGACAGGAGGGAACTGCTGTGACAGAGAAGCAAGCCATTGAGGCCATCCATGCGCTGCCGCGCCTGCAGGGCGCCCCAACGCTGGAACGCATGCGGGCGCTGCTGGCGGAGCTGGGTAACCCGGAAAAAGACCTCAAGTGCATCCACATTGCGGGCACAAACGGCAAAGGGACGCTGGCAGCCATGACGGCGTCCATCCTGACCCATGCAGGCTACAAAACGGGGCTGACCATCAGCCCCTATGTTTTGCATTTCCGCGAGCGCTTTCAGATCAACGGTGAAATGATCCCGCCGCGCACACTGGCCGCGCTGACCGGCAAGGTGCTGGCTGCCTGCGAACGCCTGCGGGAAAAAGGCCTGCCCTGCCCGGTAGAGTTCGAGGCGGTCACGGCCATTGCCCTGCTCTGGTTCGCTGCGGAGAAATGCGACCTTGTCGTGCTCGAGACCGGCCTGGGCGGGCGGTATGACGCCACGAACGCCATCCCTGCGCCGCTGGTGGCGGCCATCACAAAAATAGGGCTTGATCACACCGAATTGCTGGGGGATACCCTTGAGAAGATCGCCGCCGAAAAAGCAGGTATCATCAAGGAGGGGTGCGCGGTCGTCTGCTATCCGGACCAGCCCCCGGAAGCGATGGGCCCGCTGCTGGCTGCGGCGGCCGAAGCGCACACAGCCATCGAGATGCCGGAGCTGCGGGATATCCAGACCCTCAAAAGCCGCCCGCTGCAGAACTACATCGACTATGGCGGTTATCGCGTGATGCTGCCCTTCCCGGGCCGGCACCAGGCCAACCACGCGGCCATGGCGATCGAAATTGCGCTGCTTCTCTGGCGGCGCTATGGCTATGAAATCGCCGACGAAGCGATCGAGGCGGGCCTGCGGGAGGCAAAGATGCCCGCCCGCATCGAGATTTTGCGCCGCCGTCCGCTGCTTTTGCTTGACGGCTGCCACAACCCGGACGGAGCCGCCGCGCTGGCGGCGACCTTGACGGAAGCCGGGTATGAGGGCAGCCTCGTCGGCGTGCTCGGCCTGCTGGCCGACAAGCGCCACGAGGAGATGCTGAAAGCGCTGTCCCCCTGCTTTGAAAAGGTATACACCGTCACGCCGGATTGTCCGCGCGCCATGGCGGCCGAGGAACTCCAGCAAGAAGCGCGCTTCCATATGGATGCCGAAGTTGGCGGTACGGTGCGCCAGGCCATCCAGAAAGCGATCCGCTATGCAGACGACCATAACCTGCCCGGCGTCGTGGTCTGCGGCAGCCTCTACCTGGCCGCCGAGGCCCGCCCGATCCTGCTCAAGGAAGCGGAAAAGTAAACGATAAGCGCTGCCGCCGCATTTCGTCATACTTTTTGCCCAAAGTCCTGTATACTGGCTGTAAAGCCGGTTTACAGGGCTTTTTGTTTTCAGTGATCGAGGTGGACAAGCGTGGCGAAAATCTGTTTTGTGCCGGCCGGCGGCACGCTGGCGGCCTATCTTTCCGGGGAGATCGACCATCATGCGGCGCAGGGCCTGCGGCGCGAGATCGACGCCCAGGTCGATGCGCGCATGCCGGAACTCCTGACGCTGGATTTTTCCGGCGTGACCTTCATGGATTCCTCCGGCGTGGGCCTGATCCTGGGGCGCGGCCGCTATATGAGCTCGCTGGGCGGCAGGCTGACCGTGCAGAACCCGCCAGCCTCGGTGCGGCGGATGCTGGACCTGGCGCGCATCGCTTACGTTTGAAGGGGGAAATACCATGAAGATGGTCAATCAGGTCAAGTTCACCTTTATGAGCCGCAGCGTCAACGAGAGCTTTGCACGCGCGGCGCTGGCGGCGTTTCTGGCGCAGGCGGACCCGACGGTCCCGCAGCTGGCCGATATCAAAACGGCGGTCTCGGAGGCTGTCACCAACTGTATCGTACATGCATATCCGCAGCAGGTCGGGCAGATCACGCTCACGGCGGCGCTCTACGAAAAAGGCCTTGTGCGTATCACGGTCAGCGACCGCGGCGTCGGGATTGAAGACATCGCCAAAGCCATGGAACCGATGTACACCTCCGGCGATCCGGATGAACGCGCCGGGCTTGGCTTTGCCGTTATGCAGAGCTTTATGGACAAGGTCAAGGTCAGTTCCACCCCCGGGCGCGGTACGCGCGTGACCATGTCCAAACGTCTGGAGGAAAAGCAGTGACCCCTTTACATATACGGTAAGGGAGGGGTCTTTGTGTCTGCATCGTCTGCATCTGTACAGCTGCCCGGCGCCGGCAACACCACCGCGCTATATGATCAGCTGCCGCGCGAGGAGTTCATCCAGCGCAACCTTGGCCTTGCACGCACCTGCGCGGGGCGGTTCACCGGCCGCGGTATCGACTATGAAGATCTGTATGCGGCGGGATGTCTGGGGCTGGTCAAGGCGTGCGACGGTTTTGACCCGGCCCGCGGCGTCTGTTTTTCGACCTATGCGGTGCCGGTCATCCTCGGGGAGATCAAAAAGCTGTTCCGCGACGGCGGAGCGGTCAAGGTCAGCCGTTCGATCAAGGAGCTGGGGCTCAAAATCAACGCGGAGCGGGAACGACGCCTCAAGCAGAGCGGTGTGGAACCCAGCGTGAACCAGCTGGCCCAGGCGCTGGGCAGTACGCCGGAGCAGGTGGCCATGGCGATCCAGGCGGCCATGCCGGTCGTATCGCTCACGCCCGCGGAAAACGAGGACGGAAACAGAGAGTGGGATGTCCCGGTCGAGTCTCCGGAGGAAAAACTGTCGGAGCGCATCAGCCTGCGGGAAGTCATTGACCGCCTGCCGCCGCAGGACAGGCTCTTGATCCGTCTGCGCTTTTTTGGCGGCAAGACCCAAAGCGAAACAGCGCGCGTACTGCACACGACACAGGTACAGATCTCACGCAGAGAGCGCAAGATCCTGCAATGGATGCGGCGGGAATTGACAGGGGAATAGAATTTTCGGCAAATTGAACAGAGCGGGCGCTCCAAACACAGCAAAGCGACAAATCTTCGCTACAGCGAAGATCGAATGTTGACAGCACTGACAATAATATGGTATGATAATTTCACCGCCAAAGAGCTTACGGCTTCTTGAACTGCTTTTTTCAAACTTTTTTCAAAAAAGTGTTGACAAAGGCGGGTCGTGGTGGTAAACTAATCAAGCTGTCCCGCGAGGCAGCGCCGCCGGGAGGCGGCGGGCAAAAAAATCTCAAAAAAGTGCTTGACAAAGAGTGCTCGATGAGATATAATAAATAAGCTGTCCCGCAAGGGGCGGCGCCCAGCAGGACCTTGAAAATTGAACAAACCTGAAACTTGTGGA
>DWXD01000069.1 GCA_019119365.1 Candidatus Gemmiger stercoripullorum
TGCACTTGTCAAGCAAAAGTAGACACAGAAAAGCAATTTAGAGGAAGCCCCGTTCAGACCTGTACTGAACGGGGCTTTTATAGCCCAAAGCGGCGGCAGGTCGATCATGATTGAAGAAGTGGACGTAGTTTTCCAAGAGAGCAGGAATGTTGTCAGCATGAGCTAAACCGAAGTCAAGATAGAGTTCTTCCTTGATCCAGCCGTTAAGAGCCTCAATGATCGGGTTATCTGTGGGAGTTCCCCCTCGCGACATGGAGCGAAGTATGTTATAATCATGGTGGGCCTGGCAAAAAGCCTGTGAAGAGTAGACAGCTCCCTGGTCGGTGTGCAAGACTAACTGGGATGTCTGCTCTTCTCTTTTGTCCATCCGCTTCTTCAATTCTTCAAGGCAGTGATAGTAAGGCTTGTTGCTTCCCGCTTGAGATGTAACGCTGTGCGCAAGGATCTCGTTGTTAAAGGTGTCCAGAAGGATAGTCCATTCCCAGTAAGTATTTCCAACCTTGAACATGGTCATATCGGAAACGACAAGCTGGAGCGGCCGGGTCGCGTTCCAGCGTCCTCTGACCTCATTGGCAAAAAGGACACTTTCCTCACCGGGAGGCTGATAGCGGTGCTTTCTGGCTTTTGAGCGGATCCCCGCGGCCTTACAGCACTTGTGAGCCAGGTTGTGAGAAAAGACCCATCCCGTTTCTGAAAACACATCCAGCGCCAGGCGATGGTATCCATGCGAGGGATGTTTTTCGTGGGCTGTCCTTAACAGCTCTGTCAGCACGATCCGATTCTGCTCATGGCGGTTGGGCGTTCCTTTTCTCTGCCGCCACTTGTAATAGCCGGAGCGGTTTACGCCCATGAGCCGACACAGAAAATCTACCGGGTACTTTATCCTCAGTTCCTCGATGACTTCGTAGTCTTTCCTTTGCCAGTAACGTATTCCTTGCTTGCACCAGCTCCTTCCACCCAATACCCTTTTTTTAACCGGGCGATCTCCACTTCCTGTTTAGCGATGATGAGCCGCAGCCGATCCACTTCGCTGAGTGACTTACTGGTATGCAGCGCGGCATACGGGTTTCCGTTCTTTGGCTCCAGTGCTTCCTCGCCATCTTCCAGATACCGCTTCACCCAAGCGGATACCAGACTATGCCCCACTCCGTATTTCCTCTCGATTTCCGTGATTGAAATATGCTCGTCCAAGTGCAGACGTATGAAGCGCAGCTTTTCCTCTTTGCTCCACTTTCGATGCGGTGTCCCTTTCTTTCCCATTTTTCTACCTCCTTTTCTTCATCTTACCACGAAAAAAGTAGACACCCACACTTTTGTGAGTGTCTACTTTCAGTTTACAGGTGCACCTCCCGTCTTGGAAGGCGCCGGCCTTATTTTGTTTGTGTGCATACCCTCCGGGTCTGCACCGGGCATAAAAGCCGTTCGTAGGGGAGGGATTTATCCCTCCCGCACCCCCGCCGCAATCGGCACACCCCGGTCCGCACCGGGCATAAAATACGCCCCAACCAGGCCCCCTTGTCAAAGGGGGCTGGCTGCGGGCAAAGCCCGCAGACTGGGGGATTGCCTTCCGGCCAAATGTTGCCCCCGGGAGCCTGCACAGCCGGGGATTGCCTTCCGGCAAAATGCCGTTCCCGGGGGGCCGCCGCACCGCAGCGATTCAAAACCGGGATGTTCCCACCGCCGCGGGGTCCGGCGGGATGAGGGCATCCCGCCCTACGGTCGCCCGGGTGGCCGCGGCCATCCCGGACGGCCGCAACATCCGCCCCGGTTTGTAGGGGCGGATTCCATATCCGCCCGCGAACCTTCCCGCCGCCGCAAACCGGGCCGATATGGAATCAGCCCCTACACGGGTTTGTCATAACGCACGGCCGCGGCCATCCCGGTTGCCCGCAACATGAAATTTATTCGTAGGGGCGGGATTTATCCCGCCCGCGGACCCCCGCCATAACCGCCACGCCCCCCGGTTCGCGCCGCGCATAAAATACGCCCCAACCAGGCCCCCTTGTCAAAGGGGGCGAGAGCGGAGATCGGGGAATTGCCTTCCGGCCAAATGCTGCCCCCGGGAGCCTGCACAGCCGGGGATTGCCCCCCGCCAGGCAGCCGCCCCCGGTAGCCCCGCCAAAACGCTCTCTCCCTTCCGTCAACGGCATTTCAAGGCAAAACAATCCCTCCGTCCTCGCTTCGCTCGGCCACCTCCCTTTGACAAGGGAGGCTAAAACTGCCCCCGCCGCAAACCGGGCCGATATGGAATCGGCCCCTACACGGGTTTGTTATAACGCGTGGCCGCGGCCATCCCGGTTGCCCGCAACATAAAATTTATTCGTAGGGGCGGGATTCATCCCGCCCGCGGACCCCCGCCATAACCGCCACGCCCCGGTTTGCGCCGCGCATAAAAATGGCTATGTAGGGGAGGGCCATGGCCCTCCCGCGGATGTTCGCGGCAGCGCAAGGTCCCCCGGGACGATGCAAGCATCGTCCCCTACAATGCACACCCTCCCGGTTCGCGCCGCGCATAAAATACGCCCCAATCAGGCCCCCTTGTCAAAGGGGGCTGGCTGCGGGCAAAGCCCGCAGACTGGGGGATTGCCTTCCGGCCAAATGCCGCCCCCGGGGGGCTGCACAGCCGGGGATTGCCCCCCGGAAAAATGCCGCCCACGGGGGGCCGCACAGCCGGGGATTGCCTTCCGGCAAAATGCCGCCCCCGGTAGCCCCGCCCTAACGCGCGCTCCCTTCCGTCAACGGCATTTCAAGGCAAAACAATCCCTCCGTCCTCGCTTCGCTCGGCCACCTCCCTTTGACAAGGGCGGCTAAACGCCCTCGAAGGCTCGCCGCCACCCGTAACCATGCGGGCCACAAAAAACCGCCCCCGCGCGGCCGGGGGCCGGACGGGGGCGGGGGATTCGGGTCTTGCCCAAAATCACAGCGCGTTGGAGCTGTTCTTCAAAATAACGTCATGGCTGCCGCCCTCCACAATGGAGGTGGAGGACACCACGGTCAGCCGCGCCTTCTCCTGCAGTTCGGGGATGGTCAGCGCGCCGCAGTTGCACATGGTGGATTTCACCTTGTACAGCGTGGTCTGCACGCCGTCGGCCAGCGGCCCGGCATAGGGCACATAGCTGTCCACGCCTTCCTCAAAGCCGAGCTTCTGCGCGCCGCCCAGGTCGTAGCGCTGCCAGTTGCGCGCGCGGTTGGAGCCTTCGCCCCAGTATTCCTTCACATAGTTGCCGCCCACGCGCAGCTTGTTCGTGGGGCTTTCGTCAAAGCGAGCAAAATAACGGCCCAGCATCACAAAATCCGCGCCCATCGCCAGCGCCAGCGTGATGTGGTAGTCGTGCACGATGCCGCCGTCGGAGCAGATCGGCACATAGATGCCGGTCTCTTTATAATACTCGTCGCGCGCCTTGGCAACCTCAATGACCGCCGTGGCCTGGCCGCGGCCGATGCCCTTGGTCTCACGCGTGATGCAGATGGACCCGCCGCCAATGCCGATCTTGACAAAGTCCGCCCCGGCTTTGGCCAGGAACAGGAAACCGTCGCGGTCCACCACGTTGCCCGCGCCCACCTTGACCTTGTCGCCGTAGCGCTCGCGAATCCAGCTGATCGTGCGGGACTGCCATTCGCTGAAACCTTCCGAAGAATCAATGCACAGGACGTCCACACCGGCGTCCACCAGCGCAGGCACGCGCTCGGCATAGTCGCGGGTGTTGATGCCCGCGCCCACCACATAGCTCTTGTTCGCGTCCAGCAGCTCGTTGACGTTCTCCTTGTGGCTGTCGTAGTCCTTGCGGAACACCATGTACTGCAGGTTGCCCTCTTCGTCGATCAAGGGCAGGGAGTTGATCTTGTTGTCCCAGATAATGTCGTTGCAGTCATGCAGGCTGGTGGTCGCGGGGGCCGTGACCAGCTTGTCCAGCGGGGTCATGAACTCGGTCACTTTCAGGTCGGTGGCCATGCGGGACAGGCGGTAATCGCGCGAAGCGACAATGCCCAGCAGCTTGCCGTGGGCGGTGCCGTCCGCGGTGATGGCAACGGTCGAATGGCCGGTGCGGGCTTTCAGGTCCAGCACATCGGCCAGCGTGGCTTCCGGCGGCAGGTTGGAATCGCTCGTGACAAAGCCCTTTTTGTACGCCTTGACGCGGCGGACCATGTCGGCCTCCTGCTCAATGGTCTGGGAACCATAGATAAAGGAAACGCCGCCCTGCTTGGCCAGCGCAATGGCGAGCTTCTCGCCCGAAACGCTCTGCATGATGGCCGAGACCATCGGGATGTTCATTTCCAGCGGGCATTCTTCCTGCCCTTTGCGGAACTTGACCAGTGGGGTGCGCAGGCTGACCGCGTTGGGCACATTGGCCGAAGAGGAATACCCCGGCACCAGCAGATACTCCCCAAACGTGCGGGACGGCTCGGAAAAATAGTACGCCATAAATACTCTCCTTCATTCACTCAGCAGCAAGACCCGCGGCGCCTGCGCGGGCGGCCCGCTTGCGCATGGCCGGATGTTTGTTCTTTATTGTACCACATTCACAGAAAGACTGCAAAATTTTTGGTAAAAATCTTTTGCCGCCTCCGCTGCAAAAAGTTGTGGATTTTGCCGGGACGCCCGCGGAAAAAGTATGACTTTGCCCCGCACACAAAAAACCTCCCGCCCCCAAAAGGGGCGGGAGGCAGACCGTAAACGGGTTACTGGCGGTTCATTTCCGCGCGCTTTTTGGCGATGGCCGCCACAGCGTCCTTGCGGGACAGGTTGATGCGGCCCTGCTGGTCGATGTCGGTCACCATGACATAGATCGGGTCGCCCACCGCGACAACGTCCTCGACATGTTCAACGCGGCGGTCGTCCAGCTTGGAGATATGCACAAGGCCCTCCTTGCCCGGGGCGATCTCGACAAACGCGCCGAAGTTCATCAGGCGGGTCACGCGGCCTTTGTAAATCGCGCCGACCTCGGGGTCTTCCACAATCGTCTTGATCGTGGCGATGGCGCGCTTGGCGTCGTCCAGGTCGATGGCCGAGATAAAGACATGGCCGTCCTCCTCAACGTCGATCTTGCAGTTGAAGTTGGCGCACATCTCCTGGATGACCTTGCCGCCCTTGCCGATCACGTCCTTGATCTTGTCCACCGGGATCTGCATGCTGAACATCTTGGGCGCATACTTGGAAAGCTCCTTGCGCGGCTCGGCAATGCAGGGCTTGATGATCTCGTCCAGGATGTACAGGCGGCCCTTGCGGCACTTCTCCAGCGCTTCCTCCACGATCTCATAGGTCAGGCCGTCGATCTTGATGTCCATCTGGATGGCCGTGATGCCGCGGCGGGTGCCGCCCACCTTGAAGTCCATGTCGCCGTGGAAGTCCTCCACGCCCTGGATGTCCAGCATGGTCATCCAGCGCTCGCCCTCGGTGATCAGACCGCAGGAGATACCGGCGACCGGCGCTTTGATCGGCACACCGGCATCCATCAGCGCCAGCGTGGAACCGCAGATCGAAGCCTGGCTGGTCGAACCGTTGGAGCTCATGATCTCAGACACGCAGCGGATGGTGTAGGGGAAGTCCTCCATGCTCGGCAGCACGGGCAGCAGCGCGCGTTCCGCCAGCGCGCCGTGGCCGATCTCGCGGCGGCCGGGGCTGCGCGGGGCGCGGGCTTCGCCGGTGGAATACGGCGGCATGTTGTAGTGGTGGATATAGCGCTTCTGCGGCATATCGCCCAAATCGTCCATCGTCTGCGCGTCGCGGGTGGAGCCCAGCGTGCAGATGGTCAGGCTCTGGGTCTGGCCGCGGGTGAACAGGCCGGAACCGTGCACGCGCGGCAGGATGCCGACCTCGGCGGCCAGCGGGCGGATCTCGTTGATGCCGCGGCCGTCCACGCGCTTGCCTTCGTCCAGCAGCCAGCGGCGCACAACGAACTTCTGCATCTTATAGCTGATGAGGTCCAGCGTCGAAGCGTCCAGGTCGGGGTACTCGGCGGCGATCTTGTCCATGATGGGCAGCAAAGCGGCGTCGCGCACATTCTTGTCGTCGGTGTCCATCGCGGCCTTGAACTCGTCCAGGTGGTCGGCGCTGATCTTCTTCAGCAGGTCATAGTCCAGGTCGACCGACTGGAACTCGATCTTCGGCTTGCCGATCTCGGCCACAATGCCGTTGATGAAGGCGAGCATCTTCTTGATCTCGGCGTGGCCGGTCTTGATGGCCTCCATCATGGTGGCCTCGTCCACTTCGTTGGCGCCGGCCTCGATCATCACGATCTTGTCCATGCTCGCGGCCAGCGTCAGGGCCAGGTCACTGTGGGCGCGCTGCTCTTTGGTCGGGTTCAGCACGATCTGCCCGTCCACCAGGCCGACCGCCACACCGGCGATGGGGCCCTTCCAGGGGATGTCGGACATCGCAATGGCCAGCGAAGCGCCGTTCATACCGGCGATCTCGGCGCTGTTGTCCGGGTCCAGGCTCATCACGGTCATGGTCACGCACACGTCGTTGCGCATGTCCTTGGGGAACAGCGGGCGGATCGGGCGGTCGACCACGCGGCTCGAAAGGATCGCATGCTCGCCGGGGCGTCCCTCGCGGCGCATAAAGCTGCCGGGAATGCGGCCCGCCGCGTACAGCTTCTCCTCAAATTCCACGCTCAGCGGGAAAAAGTCGATGCCGTCACGGGGCTTTTCGCTCATGGTCACGTTGCACAGCACGCAGGTCTCGCCGTAGCGGATCATTGCGCTGCCGTTGGCCAGGCCGCACAGCTTGCCGGTCTCCACCACAAACGGGCGGCCCGCAAAGGTGGTCTCAAATTTGCGGTAGTGGGGGAATGTCTCTTTTTTGGATGAAAATTCCAGTGCCATAATGGTTCTCCTTCCGGGGAAATATATTGTGCCATGGCGCCTGTGCTTTGAGCAATAAATCCAGCCGCCGAGCCGGCATGCCCGGTTCAGCGGTTCGATTTACTGCACAAACCACGGCGCCTGAGTCCGGTGGAAAGGCGCCGCCGTCCGGCGGCAGAAATATAACAGAAGGGCAGGGCGCAACATTTGTTGCGCCCTGCCCGTTTTGCCAAGGATTACTTGCGCAGACCCAGTTCAGCGATCAGAGCGCGGTAACGGTTGATGTCCTTCTTCTGCAGATAGGCAAGCAGGTTGCGGCGGCGGCCGACCATCTTGAACAGGCCGCGGCGGCTGTGGTTGTCGTTCTTGTTGCTCTTCAGGTGCTCGGTCAGGTGGTTGATGCGCGCGGTCAGCAGCGCGACCTGGACCTCCGGGGAACCGGTGTCGCCCTCGTGCAGGGCGGCCTTTTCGATGATGGGCTGCTTTTCAATGGCAGATTTCTGGCTCATGGTGTGTTTTCCTTTCTTTTAATAAAATATAAGCCGGCGGCACAGCAGCGGGCAGCAAGGTTTCCCCACAGGGGCATACACCCGGGACCGAACCGCGGTAACGTTAGTCATTATAGCATACGCCGCCGCCCTTGGCAAGAAGTTTTTTCACGCGCTTTGGGGGATTTCGGCAGATGCACTTCACAGCCGACCTTTGCCCGCACCCCACTTTTTAAAGTACCGCCCCATGCTCACCAGCTGCATCTTGAACCGCCCGGCGTCGCGCATTGGGGCGCGGTGCCAGGCGTGCACGGCTTTGAACTGCGGCAGCAGCCACACTTCGCCGTGGCGCAGCATCTTCTGGGTCAGGTCGGCGTCCTCGACATACATGAAATATTCGGGGTCGAACCCGCCCGCCGCCGCAAAGACCGCGGTGCGCACGGCGGCAAAGCTGCCGGTGCAGAACTCGATGCGCCGCGCCTGGCTCAGGTCCTCGTCCCGCATCAGATAATGGTCGTTCGCTTTGGCAAAAACGCCCCGCGGGAACCGCTCGGCCAGCTGGCGCGCCAAAAGCAGCCAGGGCGTCGGCTTGCGGCGGGGCAGGTCCTGCCGCCGCCCGTCGGGGAAAAACAGCTGCGGCGTCGCCATCACGGCCTGCGGGTGGTCCCGCATCCAGGCCGCCATGCCGGCGAGTACGCCGTCCTGCAGCAGAATGTCCGGGTTCAGGATAAAGTGCACCTCGCTGCCCATGGCCGCCAGGTCGGGCAGCACGCTGTTGTGCCCTTTGCCAAAGCCGACGTTTTCCGGCAGGCAGCGCACGGTCACGCGCGCGTCGCCGAAATCCTCGGCCGCCAGCCGCGCGCCGCAGCCGTCGGGGCTGGCGTTGTCAACGACAAACAGGCGGAAATCCGCCGCCGGGGTGTGGGTCAAAACGCTGCGCACGGCGGCGCAGACCTCCTCATAATCGCAGTACGCCACGATGCAGGCGCTCATGCGCGGTGCGTCCATTGCGTCCTCCTTGTTCAAAGTTCAAACATTCACGCAGAAAAGCAGATAAACAAAACCTGCCCCGCCAAAGGCAGAGGCAGGCGCTTTCATGTGCTACTTGTCCAGCGCCTCCAGCCGGTCGAGGTCATAGGGCGTGTTCTGGTAGACGTAGTAGTTCAGCCAGTTGGCATACAGCAGGTACCCGTGCGCGCGCCAGCGGAACAGCGGCTCGCGGCCGGGGTCGTCGCCCGGGTAATAGTTCACCGGCACGCGGATGTCCCGCCCGGCGGCCACATCGCGCTTGTACTCGGCGTCCAGCGTGTACTTGTCGTATTCGGGGTGGCCGATCACAAAGATCTGCCGCCCCGATTCGGTCGAAAGCAGCATCGGCCCGGCCACGTCGCTCTCGGCCAGGATGCGCAGCGCGCCGCAGGCGTCGATGTCCGCGCGGTTCAGCCCGGCCCAGCGGCTGTGCGGGGCGTAGAACACCTCGTCAAAGCCGCGCACCAGCGGGTTGGCGGGGCGGGTCAGCCGGTGCTCAAACACACCGAACATCTTCCGGTCCAGGTGTACCTTGCGCACGCCGAAATGATAATACAGCCCGGCCAGCGCGCCCCAGCACAGGTGGATGGTCGAGAACACGTTCTCCTTGCTGTATTCCATGATCGTGCACAGCTCATCCCAGTAATCCACCTGCTCATAGTCCATGTCTTCGACCGGCGCGCCGGTGATGATCAGCCCGTCGAACCGCTCGTGCTTCACCGCATCAAAGGTCTTGTAAAAAGCCTTCATGTGCTCGGGCGGGGTGTGGGTGGTGCTGTGGGTGGCCGTCTGCAAAAAGGTCAGCTGCACCTGCAGCGGGCTGTTGGCCAGCAGGCGGGCCAGCTGCGTCTCGGTCACGATCTTGGTCGGCATCAGGTTCAGGATCAAAATGCGCAGCGGGCGGATGTCCTGGCTGTGCGCGCGCTCGCGGTGCATAACAAAGACGTTCTCGTCCGAAAGCGCGCGGTAGGCGGGCAGTTCCCGCGGGATGATCAGCGGCATGGGGGCCTCCTTGCGTGGGTCAGATCTTGTCCAGCGCCTGGGCGATGTCGGCAATCAGGTCGGCTTTGTCCTCCAGCCCGCAGCTCATGCGCACCAGGTCGGGGCGCACACCGGCGGCGGCCAGCTGCTCGTCGTTCATCTGGCGGTGGGTCGTGCTCGCGGGGTGCAGGCAGCAGGTGCGCGCGTCGGCCACATGGGTCTCGATGGCCGCCAGCTTCAGGTGTTCCATGAACGCGGCGGCCGCTTCGCGCCCGCCCTTGACGCCAAAGCTGACGACGCCGCAGGAGCCGTTGGGCAGGTACTTCTTTGCGCGCTCGTGGTACTTGTCGCCGGGAAGGCCGCAGTAATCGACATAGGCGATTTTCGGGTGCCCGGCCAGAAATTCAGCCACAGCCTGGCCGTTTTCGCAGTGGCGGGCCATGCGCACATGCAGGCTTTCCAGCCCCAGGTTGAGCATGTAGGCGTTGATGGGGCTCTGCACGCAGCCAAAGTCGCGCATCAGCTGCGCGGTCGCTTTGGTGATGAACGCCCCGCCCATGCCGAACCGCTCGGCATAGGTGATGCCGTGGTAGCTTTCGTCCGGCGTGGTCAGGCCGGGGAACTTGTCGGCATGGGCCATCCAGTCAAAATGGCCGCCGTCCACGATCGCGCCGCCCACGCAGCCGCCGTGGCCGTCCATGTACTTGGTCGTCGAATGGGTCACGATGTCGGCGCCCCACTCGATGGGGCGGCAGCCGACCGGGGTGGGGAAGGTGTTGTCCACGATCAGCGGCACGCCGTGGCGGTGGGCCGCGGCGGCAAACCGCTCAATGTCCAAAACGGTCAGCGCCGGGTTGGCGATGGTCTCGCCAAACACGGCTTTGGTGTTGGGCTGGAACGCGGCGTCCAGCTCCTCGTCGCTGCAGTCGGGGCTGACAAAGGTGGCGGTAATGCCCATCTTTGCCATCGTCACGGCGATCAGGTTGAAGGTGCCGCCGTAGATGGAGCTGGAGGAAACGATGTGGTCCCCGGCGTTGCAGATGTTGAACAGCGCAAAGAAGTTCGCCGCCTGGCCGGAGGAGGTCAGCATACCGGCCGTGCCGCCCTCCAGCGCCGTGATCTTGGCCGCCACGCGGTCGCAGGTCGGGTTCTGCAGGCGGGAGTAAAAATAGCCTTCGGCCTCCAGGTCGAACAGCTTGCCCATCCCGTCCGCCGTATCATATTTAAAGGTTGTGCTCTGGATAATGGGAATCTGGCGCGGCTCGCCGTTGCCCGGCGTGTAGCCGCCCTGCACGCACAGGGTGTTGATGGAAGGAACCGACATAACAAAACCTCCGTATTGTATCCGCGTTCAGCCCGGCAGGGGCGCGCCGGATAAGAAATTCGTTTTTTTTATTGTACTGCCTTCCCCTTTTGTTTGCAAGGCCAAATTTCGCGGCGGGGAGAGTGGCGCGGCATGCAGCTATGGCGAAAATAAATTTTCAAGAATTCAACCAGTGAAAATATTACGAACATTTTACATGTCCGCGATAGCGGCCTTTACATTCGCCTGCTAGAATAAAGTCAGTGCAGGGAAACTTGCACCGGGCGCCCAGGGCGTACCCGAAAAATCCCCGGCGCGTTTGCCGGAACGGGCGCACCCCAGGAAACCGACTTTTTCGTTATTGGACATAACAGGAGGAATCTTACATGACAACGCAGAAGCAGGCGGCCAATTCGTCACAGAAATTGATGGTCTTTGTCCTGACGATGGCCCTGTACGGCCTCGCCACCCTCTTTACCGAACTGATCCCCTCCTTCCAGGTGGGCATCGTGGAATTCTCGGTCGAATATTTCCTCTTCATCCCGCTCACCCTCGCGATGCTGTTTGACCCGATGTCGGCGGCGCTCGGCGCGGCCACCGGCGAACTCGTCTTCAGCGAGATCATGCTCGGCCAGTTCGGCGGCCTCGGCGAACTGGAAAAGTTCATCACCGTAACGATCGGCGTCTACATTGCCGGCCGCCTTGTGCGCGACCCGCGCAACCGTAAGATGGTCGGCGCTGCGGCCATCGGCGGCGTCGTGATCCAGCAGGTGCTCGGCTGCATCGTCGACATCGCCAAGGTGCAGTTCGGCGTCGAGGATTTTGAAGCCGTCGCCGGTCTGCCCGAAAGCGTCTTCATCACCGAAGGCTTCGCCTGCCTCAACGACATCCTCTTCTCCGGCATCCTCTTCTGCCTGCTGCCGACGCTCTACCTTGTTCCAAAACTCTACGGCAAGATCGAACCGCTGCTTGGCATGCAGCCCCGCACCGAAAAGACCGCGCTGGAGCCGATCGGCGGCAAGGTCGTCATCGGCGCGCTGATCGCTTTCGCGGTCGCGCTCGCCTCCGAGCTGCTGGCCACCGCCGGTTTCTCGGTCATCGACTGGGAAGCCGAGTGGGCTGAAAGCTCCACCGCCCTCGCCGTCGGCATCGTCGCCGCCGCCGTGCTGGCGGTCGTCATCGTGCTGGTGATGCGCAAAAACGGCGAAAAGACGGCCAAGAAGGGTGTGTAACGTTCGATGAATGTGGTAGAGATCGAACACCTGACCTATGCCTACCCCGGCGCGGCGGAAGCGACGCTCAACGACGTCTCGCTGACGATCGAAAAAGGCGACTTCCTTGCCATTGTCGGCAACAACGGCTGCGGAAAATCGACGCTGTGCAAGACGCTCAACGGCTTGATCCCGCAGTTCATCACCGGCGAGTATACGGGCCGTGTGACTGCTTGCGGCCTCGATGCCGCCACCACCGACATCGGCGCGCTGGCACAGAAGGTCGGTTATGTGTATCAGGATTTTGAGAACCAGATCATCCGCCCCACCGTGCTTGACGACGCCAGCTACGCCTGCCTCAACTACGCCCGGCCCGACTACCTCGAGCGCGGCCGCGAGGCGCTGCGCCAGTGTGGCCTGCAGGACAGGGAAGACGATTTCATCTGGCAGCTTTCGGGCGGCCAGACCCACCTGCTGGCGCTGGCGGGCGTGCTCAGCCTGCAGCCGGAGGTGCTGATCCTCGACGAACCGATCGCCCAGCTCGACCCGCAGCACGCCGACCGCATTTATGCGGTGCTGCGCCGCCTCAACGAAGAATACGGCAAGACGATTATCGTCATTGAGCACCACACCGAGTACATCGCCGATTTCTGCAAGCATGTGCTGCTGCTCAGGGACGGCCGCGTGCAGTGGAAGCTGCCGACCGACGACGCTTTGCAGCGCGTCGACGAACTGCAAAGCTGCAATATCTTCCCGCCGCAGGTGACCATCGCCGCCCACCGGCTGCGCCAAAACGGCGAGCTGTACGCCCCGCGCCTGCCCGCGACGGTGGAGGAGGGGCGCGACGCCTTCGCGCCGCGCCCCGGCGCCGCACCGGCCGTGCGCGCCGCCGCAAAGAACAGCGGCGCGGAGGTGCTGCGCTTCCAGAATGTCTCGGTCGCCTACCGCAGCGTTAAGGGCGCGCCGAACCGCGTCTTTGACGGGCTCGACCTCTCGATCCGCAGGGGAGACAAGGTCGCGCTGATCGGCTCGAACGGCGCGGGCAAGTCGACGCTGATGAAGCTGATGGTCGGCCTGCTCAAGCCCACAGAGGGCGAGATCTTCTTAAACGGCCGCAGCCTGCACGGCGTCAAGCCGGAGGGGCTCTGCCGCGAGGTGTCGATGGTCTACCAGAACCCCGAAGACATGTTCATCCAGGATTCCATCGAAGCGGACATCGCCTTCGCGATGAAGGCGCGCGGCCTGCCCGACGCCGACGCCCGCACCGACGCGCTGCTCGCCCGCTTCCGCCTTGCCGGCCTGCGCGGGCGGGACGGCCGCCTGCTCTCGGGCGGGCAGATGCGCCGCGCCAGCCTTGCCATCGGCATTGCGCTCGACCCGGGCATCCTGCTGCTCGACGAGCCGACCGCCAACCTCGACATCGCCACCCGCAAGGAGATCATGCGCACGCTCGAGGAGATGAAGCAGATCACCGAGACCGTGATGATCGCCACCCACGATATGCAGCTTGTCTGCGAATGGGCCGAGCGCATTATCGTGCTCTGCGGCGGCCGGGTTGTCGCCGACGGCCCGCGCGACGCCATCTTCCGGGATGGCGAACTGCTGAGGACCGTCGGCATCCGCCCGCCGGAGATATTTGCGATGGGCCGGGCGCTGGACCCCGCGTCCGCCTGCTACACCATTGATGATTTCCTCGCCCGTTTCACCGGGCGCGCCGGGCAAACCAGGGAGGCAGCGGTATGAAAACGATGGAAAAACTTTCCGAAAATATTTTAGACAAGCTCTCGATCGACTTCCTGCGCAACCAGGTGCTGAAAAACGCCTACGGCAACAACGATACCCGCATCGCCGCGATGGACCCGCGCATGCTGCTTGTCTGGTATCTGTTCTTCGGGCTTGTGCCCTGGTTCGTGCACAGCGTACCGTTTCTCATCGGCTGCTTCCTGCTCGTTGCCGTCACGACCTGGATGGCGCATGTGGCCGGGCTTGTTCTGTTCCTCTTCGCCCTCGGCGTTTTCTCGCAGACAGGGTATCTGTTTCTGGTCACGCTGCTGTTCGGCGGCGACGCTTCGGCCATCGTGCCGCTGCTGATCCTCACGCTCAAAGTCGCGACCGTCTCGCTGGCCTCGATCACGATCTTTTCCGGTCTTGACCCGGACAAGCTCGCCAACGGCCTGATGTGGTACGGCTGCCCGGAGCGCCTCTCGTTTTCGATCTCGTACGCCTACCGCATGCTGCCGCTGCTGATGGAGGAGTTCCAGAACGTACTGCTGTCCTACCGCCTGCGCGGCAACCCGCCTGCGCACGATACGTTCGGCGGCAAGGTCAAATACCTGATCTACCAGATCCAGGTCATCATCCATGCCTTCTACCCGCTGATGCTCAACACGGCCAAGCGCTCGCGCACGACAGTCGAGGTGCTGGAAATCAAGGGTTACCGCTATGCGGCCGTCAACAGGGAAGTCAAAAAGATCAAGCTGTCGCAGCTGCATCTGACCAACGACGACCTGCTGTTTGCCGCCGTCTCTTTCCTCTGGGTGGCCGTCACCATCCTCATCGCCACGATCGTGTAAGGGGGCAGAAGCATGTATCTCGATTTTCACACCCACGGCAAGCTGGCCAAATACCTGCCTTTCTCGACAGCCTATACGGACTGGCTGCTGGCGGAAGCCGGGGCGGCGGGGCTGGACGCCATCTGCTTGACCGAACACTTCAACACCCAGCAGTTTGATGAGGTCTACGGCTACATCGCCGAACACGGCCGCCCGGTCGGCGACGCGTTCGCCTTTGACGGGCTGCGCGTTTTCCCCGGCATGGAGACCGACATCGCCGAAGGCGGCCATGTGCTGTGCATCGGGCCGATGGACGCGATCCGCGAACTCAACCGCCGCCTCGAACCGCACAAGGCAAAAGGCAGCTTTCTGCCCTTTGCCGACCTGGCCCGCCTGTTTGACGAGTACCCGGTGCTTGTCGGCGCCGGGCACCCGTTCCGCGCGGGCGGGCACATCCCCGACCTGCCAAGCGAGCTGCTTGCGCGGTTCGACTTCCTTGATCTGAACGGCAAGGACATCGCCGAAGATCGCGCCCGCACCGAGCGCTTGACCTACGGCTTTGGTCACCAGCTGCAAAAGCCGGTCGTCGCGGGCAGCGACACCCACCAGGCCGTGCAGTACGGCTGCATCCGCACGCATTTCGACCGCGACGTCTCCACCTTCCGCGAGCTTTACGCCGAGATGCAGGCCGGGCGGTACAACATCGCCGTCCACCCGGACGCCGCCGCCAAGGTGCGCACGGCCGGGCTGCTCAAGCGCGCCCTCAAGGAGATCCACGCCCTGGGCGGCGATTATGTCGAGGTGCTGCTGCGCGAAAGCGGCGAATCGCCCGCCGTCCTTGCCGCCAAGCACCGCCTGGCCGGATAAGGCTTGCCGGCGCCCGCGGCGCATGGTAAAATAACGATAAGATAACAGGAAAGAACGCAGGCCTGCCCGCCAGGCCTGCGCCTCTTTCGTATCCGTTCAAAACCTGAGAGAAAAAGGACCCCGCCATGTGCCTCACCTTTCCACAAATGCCGGAAAACCTAACCGCCACCGAGAGTGCGATCCTGGAATACATCTGCGCCCATCGGGACGAGTTCTTGTTTATGACCATCGCCGAACTGGCCGCGGCGCTGCATGTCTCGGAGGCCAGCATCTCCCGCTTTGCCCGCCGCGTCGGCTGCCGGGATTTCAAGCATCTCAAGCAGGTGGTGCTCGCCCAGGGCGAACACCCCGGCGCGGCCCGCAAGCTGGCCAACACGCTGGCCGAAGGCGAGACCGCCCTGCTGCCGCGGTGGATCGAACAGCAGCGGGCCAACCTTGAAAAGACGCTTGAACTGCTCGACAAGGCCGAGTTTGACCGCGCCGTGCAGGCCATCGTCGCGGCGCAGCGGGTCTATCTGCACGCCAAAAACGCCTCCCGTGCGCTGGTGGAGCTGTTGGCCTACCGCCTGCGCCGCATCGGCGTCGAGGTCGAGCGCCTGCCCGTCGGCGGCAGCGAACTGCTGGAGGGCCTGGCCGGGGCCGGGGCGGGGGACCTGGTGGTGCTGTTCGGCTTCTCCAAACTCTCGGCCGAAGCACGCGTGCTGCTCGACCACAGCGCCGCCGCCGGGTACCGCACGCTGCTGTTCACGGCCCGCCAGTACCCCGCCCACAGCGCCGCCGACATCCGCCTGACCGTCTACCGCGGTGAGGAGGACGAATATCATTCGATGACCGCCCCCGCCGCCGTGGCCGACGCCCTTGTGCTGGCCGTTTCCGCCCGCAAAGGCCCCGCCGCCGTCGCCCGCCTCGAGACTGTCCGCACCCTCAAGCAGCAGTACGGCAACCGCCTGTGACCCGCGCCGCCCTCGCAAAATACAAATCATACGGGCTGGCGGCGTTTGGTTTCAGCAAAAAACAAATGTTTTGTTCACCTGCATAAAAAAGACCGAAATCAGAGCGCCGTCTCAAGCGCAAGATTTCGGTCTTTTTATAGTATCCGTGCTGCCGCCCGCTTCCGGTCACAGCCCCAACTCCTGCCGCAGCTGTACAAGCCAGGCGGGCGGTGTATCGGTGGCGGGCAACAGTTCGCCGTTGCGGTAGAACGCCACCACCCGGAAGCCGTTGTCGTTGTCGTAGAACGTGGCCTCGTTGCACAGCGGCAGCAGCTTGCCAAGGTCCCGGAACCGCCGGGCAAAGCGGCGCTCTACATCTTTACTGGCAATGTTGTGGCCCCCGTGCGCAACGCGGTTGGCAATGCGCTGGATGGATTCCCCGGCGGTGTCCAGGCCGACATAGTACAGCCGGACGGTGTACCCGGCGTCGCGGGCTGCACGCGCCATTTTGCGGGAAAAGCTGCCCGACAGGGTGCTTTCCTCGGTGAAGTCGATGCCCTGCGCAAGGCAATCCTGCAGGCGGGCCACAGCGGCCTGCCCGCCCGCGTATTCATCGCCGCCGAGCTGCGCGGTGATCTTGTCCGGGTCCACGATCACGCCCAGATCGTCCAGGCAGTCTTTCAGCACGCCGGACAGGCTGCTTTTGCCGGCGCCGTTGACGCCGCCCACGATTGTAAACATCGGCATGGTTATTGCACCTCCCCGGTGGATGGCCCGCGCGTTTGGCGCGGGCAGGGCCGCAAACACAAAAAGTGCCGAGACAGATGTCTCGGCACTTCGCCTTGGTGCGGAAGATGGGACTTGAACCCACACGTCATGGACACACGCACCTCAAACGTGCCTGTCTGCCGATTCCAGCACTTCCGCTCATGCTCAGCCGTGACCCGGCGTTGCAAAGGGTATTCTACCACACCGCCCGGCAAAATGCAAGCCCTTTTTTTGGCTTTTTTGCCGCGGCGTGTACGGCATGCAGAAACGCCGGAAAAATGCAAGCCCTTTTTGGCAAAGAAATGGCAAAGATTTTGCCTATACGGCCAAGAAACGGTTAAGAAAGTGTTGAATTTTGCCTGCGGTTTGCTATAATGGCGTGGAAGCCAGGGCGCACCGGAACGGCCAAAAGCAACCCTAAAGTGCCGGAAGCCTGAAGCGGACTCGCCGCAAAGCGGATAACGCCGCTCGGCTTTTTTGTGAAAACGCAGAACCGGGGCGGCCTTTGCGCCGCCCCAAAGGAGTGTATACCCTATGCAGATCGTGATCGTGGGCCTGGGCAAGGTGGGCCGCGCCCTGACCGAGCAGCTGACCGCCGAAGGCCATGACATCGTCGCCATTGACAACGACGCCGAACTGACCGAGGACATCGTGAACGTCTACGACGTGCGCGGCGTGGCGGGCAACGGCGCGTGCTACGACGTTCAGCGCGAAGCGTTCGAGGACGGCGCCGATCTGCTGATCGCCACCACCTCCAGCGACGAGATCAACATCCTTGCCTGTCTGGTGGCCAAAAAGATCGGCACCCGCCACACCATCGCCCGCATCCGCAACCCGGAATACGAGCGCCAGCTGCGCTTCATGCGCGCCGAACTCGGCCTGTCCATGGTCATCAACCCCGAGAAAGCCACCGCGCGCGAGATCGCCCGCGTGCTGCGTTTCCCCAGCGCCATCAAGCTCGAACCGTTCTGCCGCGGCCGCTTTGAACTTATCGAATACCGCCTTGGCCCCGGCAACCCGCTGGCGGGCATGGCGCTGGCCGATTTGTACGGCAACATGCACCTGAAACTGCTGATCTGCGCGGTTGCGCGCGGGCGTGAGATCTCGATCCCCGGCGGTTCCTTTGTGCTGCAGGAAGGGGACAAGATCTACCTGACCGCCACCCCGCGCGACCTCAGCAATTTCTTCCGCCGCCTGGGGCTTTTCAAGGCGCGCGCCGCCAACCTGATGATCGTGGGCGCTTCCCGCATGGCCTACTATCTCATCCGGGATTTGCGCGACAGCCGCATGCACATCACGGTCATCGACAGCAGCGCCGCGCGCTGCCAGGAGATGAGCGAGAAGATGCCCGGCGTTCTGGTCATCCACGGCGACGCCGCCGACAGCGAACTGCTCAACGAGGAGGGCCTGGCCGATATGGACGCCTTTGTGGCGCTGACCGGCCTGGACGAGACCAACATCATCCTTTCGATGTACGCCGCGCAGGGGGAACACTGCAAGGTCATCGCCAAGGTCAACCGCCCCTCCTTTGCGGACCTGGCCACCGCCAACGGCATGCTGGACAGCGTCGTTTCCACCTCGACCGTCACCACAGAGGCGATCCTGCAGTATGTCCGCGCGATGCAGAACACGCTCGGTTCCAACATCAAGGCGCTGCACCGCATCGTCGGCGGCCAGGTCGAAGCGCTGGAGTTCGGTGTGCGCAGGGACGCCCCCTTTGCCGGGGTGCCGCTCAAGGACCTGCCCATCCGCGCGGAGGTCCTGGTCGCCGGTATCGTGCGGCCCAACGGCGAGACCATCATCCCCTCCGGCAGCGACACGCTGCAGCCCGGCGACGATGTGGTCGTTGTGACCAACGGCGCGCGCATCCATGATCTGCGGGACATCCTGCAGGAAGGGGGCGCGCGATGAACTACCGCATGGTGCTGTATGTGCTGGGGCGCATCTTTCTGGTCGAAGCCGCGCTGCTTGTGATCCCGCTGGCCTGCGCGCTGCTGTACGGCGAAAACACCTGGCTGTACTTCCTCATCCCCATTGCGGCGCTGGTGCTGCTGGGCGGGGCGCTGGGGCTGCGCCGCCCCAAAAACACAACGATCTACGCCCGCGACGGCCTTGTGGTCGCGGCGCTGGCCTGGGTGCTGCTGTCGGCGTTCGGCGCGCTGCCGTTCTATCTCTCGCGGGAGATCCCCTCGTACACCGACGCCTTTTTCGAGATGGTTTCCGGCTTTACCACGACCGGCTCGACCATCCTCACCGATGTCGAGGCCATGAGCCACGGCATGCTGTTCTGGCGCAGCTTTTCCCACTGGGTTGGCGGCATGGGCGTGCTCGTGTTCCTGATGGCCGTGCTGCCGCTGACCGACGGCCGCGCCATGCACCTGATGCGGGCCGAAGTGCCCGGCCCTTCGGTCGGCAAGATCTCCAGCCGCCTGCAGGACAGCGCCAAGATCCTGTACAAGATCTATCTGGTCATGACCGTGCTGGAAGTCGTGCTGCTCTGCCTGGGCGGCATGCCGCTGTTCGATTCGCTCATCCACAGCTTCGGCTCGGCCGGTACCGGCGGCTTCAGCAGCAGGGCGCTCAGCGTCGGGGCGTACAACAGCCCCTATGCCGAATGGGTCATCGGCATCTTCATGCTGCTGTTCGGCATCAACTTTAACCTGTACTACTTCCTGCTGCTGCGCCATTTCAAGGAGGCGTTGCTGTCGGAGGAGCTGCTCGTCTACCTCGGCATCGTGGCGCTGTCCACCGCGGCCATCACCGGCAACATCCTGCATCTGTGCGACGGCTTCGGCCAGGCCGTCCGCCTGGCATTTTTCCAGGTCTCGTCCATCATCACGACCACCGGCTACGCCACCACAGACTTCAACCTCTGGCCCTCGTTCTCGCGCACGATCCTTGTCATGCTCATGTTTATCGGCGCCTGCGCGGGTTCCACGGCGGGCGGCCTCAAGGTCTCGCGCGTGGTCATCCTGTTCAAGTCCGCCGCGCAGGAGGTCCGCCGCATGCTGCACCCCCACGCCGTCACCACGGTCCGCTTCGAGGGCAAACCGCTGGACGTGCGCATGGTCAACGGTATCGGCGCGTATCTCACCGTTTACATCCTGATCTTCGCCGGGTCGGTGGTCGCGCTCTCGTTCGACGGCTTCGACCTTATCACGACCTTCACGGCGGTGGCGACCTGCTTCAACAACGTCGGCCCCGGCCTGGAGATCGTCGGCCCCATGGGCTCTTTTGCGGATTTTTCCCCCTGGTGCAAATGGCTGCTCAGCTTTGACATGCTGGCCGGGCGCCTGGAACTGTTCCCCATGCTGGCCCTGTTTTCGCCGCGCACCTGGCGCCCCCACCGCGCCCCGCGCACGGTGGTGCATCTGTAATCCTTCGGTTTCGGTATTTCTTTTCGGGAGAGGCTCGCCGCCTCTCTCTTTTCTTTTGCCCCGCATGCCGCCGCGCGCCGCCGCATACATCTGGAAAAAAGGGGAGGGGTGCGGTATGAAGCGGCGTGCGGTCGGATGGGCGGTGCTGGCGGCGGGGCTGGGCCTGCTGGCCTGGTTCTGCGCGCGCCCGGCGGCCTGCCCGCACACGGCCATCCCCAACGACGTGCTCGCCGTGCAGGCCGAAGCCGCGCAGCCCGGGCGCTATGTCTGCCTGACGTTTGACGACGGCCCTTCCAAACACACCGACGCCATCGCCGCCGCCCTGGCCGAATACCATGCCCCGGCCACCTTCTTTGTCACTGCGCAGCCCGCCAACCTGCCATACTATGACCGCCTGCCCGCGCTGCTTGCCGCCGGGCACCAGATCGCCATGCACAGCGCCAGCCATGACTATGCGGCCATCTACCAGAGCCCGGAGGCGTTCTGGCTCGACATCAAGGCGCTGCGGCAGGCGCTGGAACCCTATGTCCCGCTGGATGAACTTTACTGGCTGCGCTTTCCCGGCGGCAGCACCAACACGGTCAGCCACCGCTACGGCGGGCGGCAGATCATGCAGCGCCTCATTGCCGAAGCCGAAGAAAAAGGCTACCGCTGGATCGACTGGAACATCTGCGGCGAGGACGCCACCGCCGCCCGCCCGGACGCCGCGCAGATCACACGCAACGTTACCGAAGGCGCCGCCGGGCGGGATGTCTGCATCGTGCTGCTGCACGACACCGCCGCCACGGCCGCGACGGTCAGGGCCCTGCCCGATATCCTCGCCTGGTTCGACGCCGAAGGCTACCGCTTCTGCACGGTGGAAGAAATGTTCTCGATGACCGACGGGGGCGGGTGAAGGCCGCGGAAAACGCCGCTTGCCAAGCCCGGCCACGCCGGGGTATAATAACCGCAAGGCGGCTGTTTGCGCAGCGGCTCGCCGGTCCGGCAACCGCCTTTTGATGCTCTATTATACCATTTCGCTGCGCTCCATGGTATAATAGAGCAATCCTTTAAGGCGATCCTTTAAAGGCAATACTTTGGAAGGAAAAGGGGGGAGGCGGGCGTGCCCAATACGCAAAGCCGCCGCATCGCGCTGTGCGGGGTGCTGGCGGCGCTTGGCGTCGTCGTGCTGCTTGTGGGCAGCGCGCTGGGGCTCGGCACCTATGCCGCGCCGATGCTGGCCTGCTTCCTGCTGCTGCCTGCGCTGGAGGAATACGGCCCCCGCGCCGCCCTGTGCCAGTACGCGGCCACCGCCATCCTGGCGCTGCTGCTTGTGCCGGAACCGGAGCTTTCGCTGTTCTATGCGCTGGCGCTGGGGCCCTACCCGGTGCTGCGCGCCCGGCTCGAACGCCTGCGCCCGGCGGCGCTGCGCTGGGCGGTCAAGTTCGCCTTTTTCAACGCGGCGGTGGCGCTTGTCTATGCGCTGCTCCTGCTTGTGCTCAGCCCGCCCGGGCTCGCCGCAGAGTTTGCCGCCGCCGGGGTTCCTTACCTCGCGGCGCTGGCCGTGCTGATGAACCTGGCCTTTTTCCTGTGCGACCGCGCCGTTGCGGCGCTGGGGCGCGCCTACCGCCTGCGGCGGCGCAGAAAGCGCCGCCCGCCTGCCCCCTGATCCGGCAGACACCAGAACAAGAGAAGGAAGGACAAACTATGTGGTATCAAAACGCTGTTCACTATCAGATCTACCCGCTGGGCCTGTGCGGCGCGCCGCTGCAAAACGACGGCGTCCAGGCGCACCGCCTGCGCCGCGTGCTCGGCTGGGTCGACCATATCAAAGCGCTCGGCGCGTCCTGCGTGCTGTTCAACCCGCTGTTTGAAAGCGACGCCCACGGCTACGACACGCGCGATTTTAACAAGGTCGACTGCCGCCTGGGCGATGCGGACGACCTCAAGGCTGTCTGCGAGGCTTTGCACGCCGCCGGGCTCAAGGTCATGCTGGACGGCGTGTTCAATCATGTCGGCCGCGGCTTCTGGGCGTTCCGAGACGTACAGGAAAAACGTTGGGACAGCCCCTATAAAGACTGGTTCCACCTGAGCTTTGACGGCAACACCAACTATAACGACGGCTTCTGGTACGAAGGCTGGGAGGGCTGCAACGAGCTTGTCAAGCTCAACCTGCACAACACCGCCGTGCGCGAACATATCTTCGACGCCGTCGCCGCCTGGGTGCGCGATTACGACATCGACGGCCTGCGCCTCGACGTCGCCTACAGCCTTGACCTTGATTTCCTCGCCGCGCTGCGCAACTTTACAAACCAGCTCAAGCCGGATTTTGTTCTGGTGGGCGAGACGCTGCACGGCGACTATAACCGCTGGATGAACGACCACGCCTGCTATTCGGTCACAAACTACGAATGTTACAAGGGCCTGTATTCCAGCTTCAACTCGCTCAACATGCACGAAATCGCCTACAGCCTCAACCGTCAGTTCGGCGCGGAGCCCTGGTGCCTGTACACCGGCAAAACGCTGCTCAATTTTGCGGACAACCACGACGTCACCCGCATTGCCAGCATCCTTGCGAACAAAGAACACCTCAAACCGCTCTACGGCCTTCTGTTCGGCATGCCCGGCGTCCCGGCCGTCTACTATGGCAGCGAATGGGGGATGCCCGGCGAGAAGAAGGACGGCGACCCCGCCCTGCGCCCGGCCGTCGAGCAGCCGGAACAGAATGAGCTGACCGCCTGGATCGCCGCCCTGGCCGGGGCGCGCGCCGCCAGCCCGGCCCTGTGCGCGGGCAGCTACCGCAACATCCTTGTCCAGCCTGCGCAGCTGATCTTTGAGCGCCGCTGCGGCGACGACCGCGTGCTGGTCGCCGTCAACGCCGCGGCCGAGACCTACCACGCCGATTTCAACGCCGAAGCCGGCTGCGCCGTCGACCTCATCACCGGCAACCCGCACGACTTTGGCGGCGGAAGCGACCTGCCGCCCTACTCCTGCGCGTTCTGGAAGACCGAGTAAACCGCCGCCCGCAACCGCAAAACAACGCCCCCCGCCGCCGTGCTCCCAAAAAGTGCGGCGGCTTTTTGCATGCAAGTTTTCAACCCTTCCTGCACATACTGTGCGGTGAACAACACAAAGGGGAGGCGAAAGCCTTGCATCGCATACAACGAAAAAAGCGGCGTTTCAGCGCGCTGGCGGCGCTGGTTTTGGCGGCGCTGGCCGCGTGGGGCGCGCTGCGCGCCGCCGTGCCGGATACGCTGTATCTGGAGCCCGGCCGCCCGCTCACGCTCGCTTCGCTGCCGTTTCTGCAAGCGGGCGCACCGGCAGCGGACGCCGCCGCACCCGCGGCCAGCACAGCCACCGGCGGCAGCCAAAACACGACGCTGCGCCTGTTCGGCGTGCTGCCGATCAAAACGGTGCGCACCGTGCAGGCAGCGCGGCGCACCGTCCTGGTCAGCGGCGCGCCGTTCGGCGTCAAGATGCTTGCCGACGGCGCGCTCATCGTCGCTTTTTCGGACCAGCACACCGCCCTCGGGGCCGAGAACCCGGCCAAGGCGGCCGGGCTGCGCCTGGGCGATCTCATCGTCTCGGCCGGCGGCGTGCCGGTGCGCGGCAACGCCGACTTGACCGCCGCCGTCACAGCGGCCGCCGGCCGGCCGCTGACGATCGAATACCAGCGCGGCGGCGCGCAGTGCACCGCCACGCTGACCCCGGTGGCCGACCGCGACACCGGCGCATGGCGCGCAGGCGTCTGGGTGCGGGATTCCTCCGCCGGGATCGGCACGCTGACCTTCACCGACCCGGAACACGCCACCTTCGCCGGGCTCGGCCATGCCGTCAGCGATACCGACACGGGCGAGGCGTTCGCGCTGCTCTCGGGCGAGATCGTGCCTGTCGCCATCCGCGCCGTGCGCAAGGGCGCGGCCGGGTCCCCCGGCGAGCTCAGGGGCGAATTTTCCGGCACGGCCATGGGCACGGTGCGCGCCAACGACGCGACCGGCGTCTATGGCGTGCTGACCGGCGCGGCGCCCGCGGGCGAAGCCCTGCCCGTCGCAAATATTCAGGAGGTCGCGCCCGGCGACGCCGAGATCCTCGTCACGCTGTCCGGCACGGAGCCGCAGCGCTATGCGGTGCGCATTGAGCGCGTCGACCTCACCGCCGCCGACCCCAACCGCAACCTGCTGCTGCGCGTGACCGACGAGCGCCTGCTGCAAACCACCGGCGGCATCGTGCAGGGCATGAGCGGCAGCCCCATTGTGCAAAACGGCAGGCTCGTCGGGGCTGTGACCCATGTGCTCGTCAACGACCCCGCGCGCGGTTACGGCATCTTTGCGGCCACCATGCTGGAAAAAGCCGACGCCGCCGCGGGCTGAACGCCGCGTTCCGGGCGCAAACCTGTCGCCCGGTTCCGGCGCAAACACGGGCGAAAACGGTCGAAGCCGGTCTGCCCGGCGCAAACGCGGGCGGGAAGTGTCGAAAGAAAACGAAATTTTTAGGTTGCCAGAATTGGTAATTTATGGTAATATTTCCATTGTCGAAACGATCACGCGGCCAGCCGCACAAAGCTGTATTTTGCAACGAGGAGTGTATCACAATGGAGAAGATCAAGTTCCTGATGACCGATACCGGCGCACAGATCACGCCCCTGTGCCGCCAGGCGCTGGAGGCCAAGGGCGTGCAGGTGACGGTGTGCGAGAAAAACGGCGCCAAGGCCCTGCGCGCTTTGCTGGAGGAGCACCCGCAGGCGGCGCTGCTCGACGCCTTCATGCCGGACCTGGACGCCATCACGGTCAAGCAGCGCTATGAGGCGCAGGACACCTCCGGCGCGCGCACGACATTTTTTGTGACCGGCGCGTTCCAGAGCGAGGAGATCGAGCAGGAGCTGCTCGACAACGGCTTTTCCTTCTTTTTCGTCAAGCCGTTTGACGAGACGGTGCTTGTCAGCCGCGTGCTCAAGGCGGCCGGCGGCCCGGCGCGCCCGCAGCCGCTCTCCCAGGACAGCGATGAACTGACCGTCACCGAGATCCTGCACCAGGTCGGCGTGCCCGCGCACATCAAGGGCTACCAGTTCCTGCGCGACGCCATCCTGCTCGCCGTCGGCGACCACGAGTACATCAACGCCGTCACCAAGCGCCTGTACCCGGAGATCGCCAAGCGCAACAACACCACCGCCTCCCGCGTCGAGCGCGCTATCCGCCATGCGATCGAAGTCGCCTGGGACCGCGGCGACGTCGATACGCTCAACAGCTACTTCGGCTACACCATCCTCAGCATGCGCGGCAAACCGACCAATTCGGAGTTCATCGCCATGATCGCCGACAAAATCCGCCTGGACAAGCGCCGCCGCGCCTGAACCCCTCCGTTTGCCCGCCAGGCCCCCGGCCTTTTCCCCCCGCGCCCCGGCCCTTTTGATAAAGGCCGGGGCTTTTTGCTGCCGGGGCGCTGTGCCGGATTTTACAATAACTTTACCAAAACATGACGCGCGGCTGGTGGATGGCGCTTCCTGCGGTCTGTTATCATAAAATAGAAAAGTTCTGCCCTTGTGCAAAATAAAAAAGCCAAGCCCCCGTTTTTGAACCGGCTGCGCCGTATCCTACGGTAGTGCACGGGCGAAATAAAAACACGGACGCGCAAAAAGCGCGTAAGGGGGCGGAGAGGAAGCACCATGGTACGCACCGAGAACGATGTCGTGCGCGCGGTCTACGCCGCAAAAACCGACCCTGCCGCGGCCGACGCTTTTGTGGAACAGTACATGCCGTTCGTGCGCAGCGAGACGGTCAAGTTCACCCGCGCCGCCATCGAGGCCGGCCACGAGGATGAGCTGAGCGTCGCCCTGCTGGCTTTCTATGAGGCAATTTTGCACTATGAGCAGGGCCGCGGCGCGTTTTTCCCCTTTGCGGCGCGCGCCATCCGCAACCGCCTGATCGACCACTACCGCGCCGAGCGCCGCCACCGCGGCCACGCTTCGCTGCAGGAGACCGGCGGCGAGGACGGCCGCGAATTCGGCGATACGCTGCCCGATACGCGCGACGGCATTGCGGACAGCGACCTGCGCCTGGCCAGCCGCCAGGAGATCGCCGCGTTCGGCGCGCAGCTGGCGGAGTTCGGCATCACCTTTTCCGACGTGGCGGACAACTGCCCCAAGCAGGACCGCACGCTGGCCGCCTGCCGCCGGGTGCTGGACCATGCGCGCAGCGCGCCGGAACTGCTCGACCGGCTGGTGCAGACCCGGCGGCTGCCGGTGGGCGAGCTGGTGCTGGGCAGCGGCGTTGACAAAAAGACCATCGAACGCCACCGCAAGTATCTGGTGGCCATCCTGCTGGCTTTTACCAACGGGTACGAGATCATCCGCGGGCATCTGTGCCAGATCGCCCCGCAGGGAGGGAGGCGCACGGCATGAACTATCTGGTGCTGGAAACGCACCCGGCCTATGCGGTGCTGCTGGATGAACGCGGCCGCTTTGTCAAGGCGGCCAACCGCGGCTACCGGGTGGGCGACCGCGTGCAGGACCCCGTGCTGCTGCAGGCGGCCGGGCGCGCCGTCCCGTTCCGCTTTGCCGCCGCGGGCGGCGCGCTGGCCGGGCTGGCGGCCTGTTTCTGCCTGGTATTTTTCGGCTACTACCAACCCAACTTTACGGCCTACGGCACGCTGCGGCTGCAGATCAACCCGGAAGTGGAGCTCGCGCTGAGCCGCACCGACCGGGTACTTTCGCTGCGCCCGCGCAATGCGGACGGCGCGGCGCTGATCGAAGGCTGCGACCTTGCCGGGCAGACCGGCGCGCAGGCGGCCGATATACTGGTGGACCGCGCCTTTGCGCTGGGGTATCTCGAGGACGGCGGCGCGGTGGCGGTGGACGTTCTGGGCGGCGACGAGGAATGGCAGGCCGAGACCGGCAGCAGCGTGCAGCAGGTTCTGGAAACGCATTACGCCGAAACGATTGTTGTGTATCTGGGCGAAATGCCGCCCGAACCCACGCCGTCGCCGGTTGTGTCCCCCACGCCTTCCCCCGCGCCTACACCTTCGCCAACGCCTTCACCCTCGCCTTCGCCAACGCCTGCCCCTACACCGGTCCCGACACCGCCGCCAACGCCCGCGCCAACGCCCGCGCCGGTCGTGTGGGACGATGATGACGATGATGATTGGGACGACGACTGGGACGATGATTGGGATGACGATGACGACTGGGATGACGATGACGACGATGACTGATCGCTCCGCAGCGTCCATACATACAGCAGAATAACAGTACGGCGCGCCCTGGCGAGGAAGCCAGGGCGCGCTGCGCAAAAAAATAAAATTTTTGCCGCGACCCCGTTTTTGCCCCGGCAGGCGCCGTAATCTTCCGGTGTAAGCAAAACAAAAGGGCGCGGCCCGCTGCGGGCGGCGGAAAAAGGAGAAAAAATTTTCACGCCGACCCCGTTTTTGCGGCCCCGGGCTCCGTATCCTGCCAACAAAAGAAAAACAAAAGGAGATGACCCAAATGAAAAAGACCATGACCCTTACCCTGACCGTCCTGGCGCTGAGCGCCGCTTTCACACTGAACGCCTGCGGTAATGCGGCGGCTTCGGCGGCGCCGTCCGTTCCGGCGCAGGAGGCGGCCGCTCCCGCGCCCACGGCGCTGCCCACCGTGGCCCCGGCGCCGCTGCCCGCCGGTACCGTGCTGCTGAGCGTCAACCCTGAGATCGAAATGGAGTATGACGGCGGCGGAAACGTTATGGCCTTAAACGGCCTGAACGACGACGGCCGCGCGGTGCTGAACGCTTACAGCGGCTATGAAGGCCGCCCCTGCGCCGAGGTGGTGGGCGAGCTGGTCGGCCAGATCGACGCGGGCGGCTATTTTGACGAGACCATCGGCGGGCAGGAGAAAAACATCGTTCTGCGGCTGGAAAGCGGTTCCGGCGCCCCGGCCGGTTTTCTGGACGGTCTGGCCGATGCGGCCCGCAGCACCGTCGAAACGCGGCAGATCGGCTCGCAGACCATGACGCTGGACGGCGACGACATGGACGACGCCTATGCCGCGCAGGGCTACATCAGCGCCGGTGCGGCCGAGCAGCTGCTGGCGGCCCAGCTGGCGCGGGACGACCTGCAGTTCGTTGAGCGCGACTACGACCTGGAGGACGGCGATTATGAAATCGCCTTTGTGGCAGACGGGATCGAGTACGAGTTTGAGGTCGACGCCCGCACCGGCAAAGTGACCGAAATGGAAGCCGAAGGCCGCGAGAGCTGGGAGGACCACTGGGACGACGACTTGGACGACCAGTACGACGACTGGGACGACCAGTACGACGACTGGGACGACCAGCACGACGACTTGGATGACCAGTACGACGACTTGGACGACCAGTACGACGACTTGGACGACCAGCACGACGACTGGGATGACCAGTATGACGATTGGGATGACCAGTATGACGACTGGGATGACCAGGACGATGACTGGGATGACCAGTATGACGATTGGGATGACCAGGACGACGACTGGGACGACCAGGACGATGACTGGGATGACCAGGACGACGACTGGGACGACGATGACGACGATTGGGATGACGACGATGACGGTGACGACGACTGAGCCTTCCTTACCGTATTTTCCGCATTCGACCGGATAAGCCCGGCGGGCGGCGCTGCCTGTTGCGCCGCCCTCCGGGATGTTTTTTGTGCCAAATCGGCGGGAAAACGCCCCGAAGCGGTAGATTTTTCCGCAAGATACCTGTATAATAGTATCATATTGCAAACACTGGGGGCCTGCGCGCGGTCCCCGGGCGGGAAAAGCGGGGGAAAAGCAGCATGCCAGCCACAGTCACAGCCATTCTGGTCGCCGCCGGTGCGTCGCGGCGCATGGGGTTTGATAAACTCAGCTACCGCCTGCCCGGCGGGGCCACTGTTTTGGAGACAAGCCTGCAGGCGTTCGCCGCCCACCCGCGCGTGGGGCAGATCGTGCTGGTCGCCGGGGCCAACCTTGAAAGCTGCCGCGCGCTGGCCGCCCGCTGCGCCAAGCCCTGCACGGCCGTGCCCGGCGGGGCCACCCGCGCCGACAGCGTGCGCGCCGGGCTTGGCGCGGCCACCGGCGCGCTGGTCGCCATCCACGACGCCGCCCGCCCGTTTGTCAGCGAGGCGGTCATCACGGCGGCGCTCGAAGCCGCCGAACGCTGCGGCGCCGCTGCGCCCGCCGTGCCGGTCAAGGATACCATCAAAATCGCCGATGCCGCCGGTCAGGTGCAGCAAACGCCCGACCGCGCTTCGCTGTTCGCGGTGCAGACGCCCCAGTGCTTCTCCCGCGCGCTTTACCTGCAGGCGCTCGCGCGTGTGCAGGGCGACAAAGCCCGCCTTGTCACAGACGACTGCAGCCTGTTCGAGCTGGCCGGGTTCCCGGTCACGCTCACACAGGGCGATTACGCCAATCTGAAGATCACGACCCGCGAGGATCTGAAAGGGGAAAGAACGATGCGTTTTGGACATGGATATGACGTCCACCGCCTGGTGGAGGGCCGCCGCCTGATCCTGGGCGGGGTGGACATCCCGTATGAGAAAGGCCTGCTCGGCCATTCGGACGCCGACGTGCTGCTGCACGCCGTGGCCGACGCGCTGCTCGGCGCGGCCGCCCTCGGCGATATCGGCCAGCATTTCCCGGACAGCGACCCGCGCTACAAAGGGGCCGACTCGCTCAAACTGCTGCAGGCCGTGGGGGACATGCTGCGCAAGGCGGGCTACACGGTCGGCAACATCGACGCCACCATCCTCTGCCAGGCGCCCAAGCTCGCGCCCTACATCCCCCTCATGCGCCAGAACATCGCCGCCTGCCTGGGCATGGACGTCGGCCGCGTCAGCGTCAAAGCCACGACCGAAGAACACCTCGGCTTCACCGGCGCGGGGCAGGGCATTGCGGCGCACGCCGTGGCGGGCATCGAAGCGTAAGCCCCGCCTTTCGCCCCGCTCAAATCTGCCCGGAAGGAGACTGTGCCCGCCATGTACGCTGCCAACGAATTTTTCAACAACGTCGTCAGCAACCTGCGCACGTTCCGCCTGCGCGACCTGATCGACATTCTTGTGATCTCGTTCGTCTTTTACGAGATCTTCCAGTTTGCCCGCAAATCCCGCGCCGGTCAGCTTGTGCGCGGCGTTGTGCTGCTCATCGTCAGCTTTGCGCTGGCCTACCTGCTGGAGCTGCGCACCGTGCGCTGGGTGCTCAACAACTTCCTGCAGATCGGCTTTATCGCGGCCGTTGTGCTGTTCCAGCCGGAGCTGCGCCGCGCGCTTGAACGTCTGGGCCAGAACACCAACTGGGCCGGGATGTTCAACCTGCGCCGCAGCGACCCGTCGCTGCGCGGCGTGTGGCAGAACGCCGTCGTCGCCATCTGCGACGCGGCCGAGCAGCTTTCGGACACGCGCACCGGCGCGCTGATGGTGTTCGAGCGCAACAACAACCTGGATGAGATCATCCGCACCGGCACGCCGCTTTCGGCCAACGTCATCCCGGAAATGCTCGGCACCATCTTTTATGAGGGCACGCCGCTGCACGACGGCGCGGTCATCATCCGCGACGGGCGCATCGTTGCGGCCGGGTGCGTGCTGCCGCTGTCCAACAACCTGGAAATGGGCAAGGACATGGGCACCCGCCACCGCGCGGGCCTCGGCATGAGCGAAAATTCCGACGCCATTGTCGTCGTCGTCAGCGAGGAGACCGGCATCATCTCAATGGCCAAAAACGGCGTGCTGATCCGCCGGCTGGACCGCCAGAACCTGTTCAACCTCCTGCAGGAGGAGATCATCCCGCCGGAGGACGAAGCCGAGCAGAAGAAAGAGGCCCCCTGGGCCAAATGGTTCAAGAAAGGAGGCGACGGGAAGCATGCCGCTGAACAAAAAGCCTGATCCGGCCGCCGCGCCTGCGCCGGAAGAAAAATCCAAGCACGGCATCTGGGACATTCCGCTGGTGCGCATCATCGTCGCCGTGTTCTGCGCCATCATCACCTGGTTCGTGGTCACCATGTACTTTGACCAGGAAGGCAACGTCACCGTCATGGTGGACGAGATCTCCTACACCTACCAGGCCAGCACCTATACAAGCCTCGGCCTTGACCTTGTGGAAACGCCGCAGACCGGCAATATCTCGGTGCGCGTAGAGGGCAGCACCACCGTCATCGGCAACATCACCGGCAGCGATATCATGGTCTACCCGCGCTATTCCGCGGTGCGCGGCGCGGGCGAGGTCACGCTGGATCTGGCCGCGCGCTTTGTCTCCTTCGACTATGACAACTTCAACATTGACCTGACGGTGGAAAACCCCACGAACATCACGGTCGTGTTTGACGAAGTCAGCGAGAAGGTCCTGCCCGTCACGGCCGATACTTCGCAGATCGAGATTGCGGATGGCTTCAGCCTCAACCGCGTCTCCCCGGTCCCGGCCGAAGTCACGCTCACCGGCCCGACCTCCGAGCTGGAACAGGTCGCCTCGGTCGCCGCCGTCGTCCCGGCGCAGAGCCGCCTCAACGATTCGGTCACGCTGGAAGCGCCGCTGGAAATGCGCGACGCCAACGGCGACGTCATCACCCCGGAATACACGACGATGGACGCCGAAACCGCCGATGTGGCGCTGACCGTGCTGCAGGTGCGGGAGCTGCCGCTGGCAGTCGATTTCATCGGCCTGCCCACCGGCTTCGATGTCAGCAGCCTGCATTATACCCTTGACCGCGAGACGCTGCGTGTGGCCGGTCCGGCCCGCATCATCGGCGACTTGACCGAGCTCAGCGTCGCCAGCCTGGACCTGGGCCAGAGCTTCGCTTTCGGGCGCGACTACCAGCTGCGCGTCGAACTGCCGGAAGGCATCGTCTCGCAGGACGGCGTCACCACGGTCACGCTGACCTTTGACACCTCCGACATGGACACCACCACGCTCAACGTCTCCAACATCCGCGTCATCAACATCCCCAGCGATGTCGACGTCGAAGTGATGACCAACCGCGTGAGCGACGTCGTCCTCTACGGCCCGGCGGATGAGCTGGCCAACCTTTCGGCCGACAGCGTGCTCGCCCAGGTCGACTGCCAGAGCATTTCGGTCACGGCCGGGCAGCAGACGCTGCCGGTTTCGATCCAAATCCCTTCGTCCGGCCATATCTTTGCCGTCGGCAACTACTCGGTCCAGTGCCAGGTCACGACCCGGTAGATCCCATGATTTAAGGAAACAACCAGCCTATGCTTTTGGTCCGCAACATCCGCCTGCCGCTGTCCTGCCCCGACCCGGAGGCCGAGGCGCAGCGCCGGGCCCGCAAACTGCTGGGCCTGCCGCCCTCCCGCACGGTGGAGGGCGGCATCGCCCGCCTTTCGGTGGACGCCCGCCGCGGCACGCCCGTGCTCGTGTACACCGTCGCCATCACGCTCAACGACGAGGGTGAGGAATCGGCTTTGGCCGGGGCCTCGCCCTGCGTCTGTTTCACCCGCCGCCCGGAATTTTCCTTCCCGCAGGGGCAAACGCCGCTGGCGCACCGCCCGGTCGTCGTCGGCCTGGGCCCGGCCGGGCTGTTTGCGGCGCTGCTGCTCGCCCGCCAGGGCTACCGCCCGCTCGTGCTGGAGCGCGGCCCCGCGCTCGAAGCGCGCGTCGCCGCCGTCGAGCGTTTTGAGGCGACCGGCGCGCTGGACGAACACGCGAACATCCAGTTCGGCGAAGGCGGCGCGGGCACCTTCTCGGACGGCAAGCTCACCACCCGCACCGGCGACGCGCTCTGCGCCTATGTCACCGCTGCGCTGCTGCGCCACGGCGCGCCCGCCGACATTGCCTGGCGGCAGAAACCGCACATCGGCACCGACCTTTTGCGCGGCGTCATCCGCAGCATCCGCCGGGAGATCGAGTCACTGGGCGGCACGGTGCGGTTTGATACGGCGCTCACCAGCCTTACCATCCGCGGCGGCCGCCTTGCGGGCGTCGAGACGACGGCCGGGGCGATCCCCTGCGAACGGCTGATCCTGGCCGTCGGCCACAGCGCGCGGGACACTTTCGCGTTGCTCTCCGGCCTGGGCCTGCCGCTGGCCTGCAAGCCGTTTTCGGTCGGTTTCCGCGCCGAACACCTGCAGGCGGACATTGAAAAAAGCCTCTACCATGCGGCGGCCGGGCACCCGGCGCTGCCGCGCGGCGAATATCAGCTCAGCCAGCATGTGGACGGCGGCCGCTGCGTCTATACCTTCTGCATGTGCCCGGGCGGCTCTGTCTGCGCCGCGGCCAGCGAGGCGGGCGGCGTCGTCACCAACGGCATGAGCCTGCATGCGCGCGGCGGCCCCAACGCGAACGCCGCCGTCGTCGTCAGCGTGGACGGCCGCGATTTTAGCGAGGACCCGGCCGCGGCCATCGCGTTCCAGCGAAAGCTCGAACAGGCCGCCTTTGCCGCCGGGGGCGGGGCCTACCGCGCCCCGGCCGAAACGGCCGCCAGCTTTCTTGCCGGGCAGGGCCGCCTGGAACTGAAAAACGTCCGGCCCACCTACCCGCGCGGCGTGACCCCCTGCGACCTCGGCAGCCTTTTGCCGGGCGAGCTGGCCGGGGCGCTGCGCCAGGGCTATGCGGCGTTCGGCCGCAAGCTGGCCGCCTACCGCGCGCCGGACGCCGTGCTCACCGGGCTGGAGACCCGCACCTCCAGCCCGGTGCGGCTGCTGCGCGGGGAAAACCTGCAGTGCGCCGCCCTGCCCGGGCTCTACCCCTGCGGCGAAGGCGCGGGCTATGCCGGCGGCATCATGACCGCCGCGGTGGACGGTTTGCGCTGCGCCGCCGCGCTGATGGAACAAAACGCCCCTTCCGCCGCCCTGTGAACCGTTTCAGGAGAAAATACCATGCCGTTTGAACACCCTTACAAACCCAACCGGCCGGAACACCCTTACCAGGAAAACCCCGGCGGCACGCCCCCGCACAGCGCGCCGGATGCCGATCTTGACGCAGCCGTCCGCGACGTCGTGCAGGCGGGCAGCCGGTTCGGCTCCGCCGTGCTCGGCGGCCTTTCGGGCGTGATCCATAAAGTGGGCGAGGCGCTTGCCTCCCGCAACCTTGCCGACAAAAGCGTCCCGTTTTCCACCTGGAAGCAGCGGCTTGACCACAAGCTGAAAAACGACCCGGAGGAGGACAGCCTGGCGCTGTCGGTTATCGGCTGGGTGCTGGCTGCCGGGCTCGGCATCGGCACGCTGGCGTCGGCCATTGCGGCCGGGGTCAACGGGGGCGAGCCCGGGTTCATCATCCTGATGGTCTGCCTCGCGCCTGCGGCGGCGGGCTGCGCCATCCTGGGCTGGCGCTGCGGCTGCCAGTACAGCCTGTACCGGCATCTGCGCAGTTACCTGCAGTTTTCGCACGACTGGACCGCCCCGGTGGCGGAGCTGGCGGCCCAGACCGGCCAGCCGCAGAGCCGGGTGCAGAGCGAGCTGCGCAAGGGCATCGCGAACGGCGCGCTGCCCGGCGTGGCCCTGAGCCGGGATGGCGAGACGCTCTACTGGGACGACGCCCGCTATACCCCGCCCGCCGCGCAGGACACACCGGCGGGGGAGACCGCCGCCCCGCAAAGTGAAGGCGAAGCGCTGCGCCGCGAAGGCGTGGACTTTTTAAACTACCTGCGCAGCTGCCGCGGCCGCCTGGACGAAAGCGCCGACGAACAGCTTGCCGCCATGCAGAAAGTCTGCGGTTCCATCCTCGGCTTTGCCCACAACCACCCCGAGGCCCTGCCGCGCCTGCGCCGCTTCCGCGACTATTACCTGCCCACCACCCGCAAGCTGCTGGACACAGCGCTCGGCCTGGGCGATACCGGCGCCGCCGCGGCCGAACAGATGCGCGGCGAGATCACCGGTATTTTGCATACGCTCAACACCGCCTACACAAAACTGTATGATACGCTGCTGCAGGACGTCCGGCTCGACGTATCCACCGAGATCGACACGCTCGAGACAATGCTGCGCCAGGACGGCCTGACCCATGATTTCAGCCAGGATTTCGGCCCCGCGCCGAAACAGCTGTGACGGCTTTGGCCGCGTCACGGCGCCGGTCAACCGGCAGAACACAGAAAAGATGAGAAAACGCGCAAAAGAGGGGGAACACCTATGAACTACCGGATCTGGCAGGCTCCGCCGTCCGACGCCGCCGCGCAAACCGCGCTGCAGGCGGCCGGGTACGGGGCGCTGTTCAGCCGGGTGCTGGCGGCGCGCGGCGTCAAGACGCCGCAGCAGGCCCACAGCCTGCTGGCCGAACAGGCGGAACTGTCCGACCCGTACCGGCTCAAGGATATGGACAAAGCGGTCGAACGCATCCGCCAGGCCATTGAAAACGAGGAATCCATCGTCATTTTTGGCGATTATGATGTCGACGGCGTTTCCGCCACCGCCATCCTGTACGAATGCCTTTCCAACCAGGGCGCGCATGTGCGCTGCAAGCTGCCCAGCCGGGACGGCGGCGGTTACGGCCTCAACGAGGAGACCGTGCGCAGCCTGGCCGCCAAGGGCTATAAGCTCGTCATCACGGTGGACAACGGCATCACCGCCGTGGCCGAAGCCGATTGCGCCGCCGGACTCGGTCTCGACCTGGTCATCACCGACCACCACCTGCCCGGCGAAACGCTGCCCCGGGCCGCCGCCGTCGTCGACCCCAACCGCGCCGACGACGAAAGCCCCTGCAAGAGCCTGTGCGGCGCGGGCGTGGCGTTCAAGCTCTGCGCCGCGCTCGAGGACTGCGCCCCCGGCGACCTGCTCGAGATGTTCGGCGAGCTGGCCGCGCTCGGCACCATTGCCGACATGATGCCGCTGCAGGGCGAAAACCGCACCATCGTGCAGGAGGGCCTTGCCATTTTGCAGGATACGATGCGCCCCGGCCTGCAGGCGCTGCTGGAAACCGCCGGGTACGCGCACCGCCCCGTCACGGCCGAAACGGTCAGCTTCGGCCTCGCCCCGCGCCTCAACGCGGCGGGCCGCATGGACAGCGCCGCCGTGGCCCTCAAGCTGCTTTTGTGTGAAAACGAGGACCAGGCCGCCGGTATCGCCGCACGCCTTGACGAGATCAACACCCTGCGCCAGCAGACCGAGCAGCAGATCGCTTCGGCCGCGCTGGCCGCCCTGCAGGCCGACCCGGCCCGCCTGCACGACCGCGTGCTGGTCGTGGCGGGCGAAGGCTGGCACCCCGGCGTCATCGGCATTGTGGCCAGCCGCCTGATGGACCGTTTCAGCCACCCGGTCATCGTCATTTCCACCGAAAACGGCGAAGGCCGCGGCAGCGGCCGCGCGCCGGAAGGCTTTAACCTGCACGCGGCGCTTTCGGCCTGCGGCGATCTTCTGCTGCGCTGCGGCGGCCACGCCGCGGCCGCGGGCCTGACCATCGAAGAAGAAAAGATCCCGGCTTTCCGCGCCGCCGTCAACGCCTGGGCCGCCCGGGAATACCCGACGCCGCGCCCCGGCAGCTACGCGCCGGACGCCGCCGCCGCGCTCGGCGAACTCACGCTGCCCGCCGTGCAGCAGCTCGGCCGGCTCGCACCGTTCGGCGCGGGCAACCCGGTGCCGCTGCTGCTCATCGAAAACGCCGCCGTCGACGGCCTGTGGCCGCTGGGAGCCGAAGGCCGCCACACCCGCGTGCGCCTGCGCCAGGGGGAGACCACGCTGTTCGTCTCGCTGTTCGGCATCCCGCCGCAGCAGCTGCCCTACGCCCCCGGCGACACCGTCGACGCGCTCGTTGAAGTCAGCGTCTTCAACGGCCGCAGCGGGCCGATGGTCTCGGCCCACGCCAAAGCGATGCGCCCGGCCGGTCTGGGCAACGTCCCGGCCACGCAGGCCGCCGCCTTTGCGGCGCTGCGCGCGGGCGGCACGCTCAAGCGGGAAGAGGCCGCGGCCTTTTTGCCCGACCGCAGCGACACAGCCAAAATTTACCGCATGATCCGCGCGGGCGGCCTGCCCGCAAACGATCTGCAGCCGGTGTTCGCCGCCCTCGGGCCGGAAAACACCGGCCGGACGCTCGCCAGCTTGGCGGCGCTGCAGGAACTGGGGCTGATCGAAAACCAGAACGGCCGCTGGATGCCTGCGGCCGTCACGGCCAAGCGCAGCCTGGACGACGCGCCGGTATTGCAGAAGCTGCGCGCGTTGGCGGCGCAGCCGCAGGATGTGTAAAACCGAAGGGGGAGAAACCGCCATGGAAGAGAAGAAGGCTATGCCCATCACCTATGAACAGCTCAAGCAGGAGATGGCCGAAAGCGGCCGCCCGTATGACTTTGAGCTGGTAGACCGCGCCTATGCCCTGGCCGCCGCCGCGCACGAAGGCCAGTTCCGCCGCAGCGGCGAACCATATATCTGCCACCCGCTCAGCGTCGCGCGCATCCTGGTCGAGCTCGGCATGGACAGCGAGAGCGTGGCGGCCGCCCTCATGCACGATGTGGCCGAGGACACCGCCGTCAGCATCGACGAGATCCGCCAGAAGTTCGGCGCGCAGGTTGCGCTGCTTGTGGACGGCGTCACCAAGCTGACCCAGATCACCTTCTCCAACGTCGAGGACCGCCAGGCCGAAAACCTGCGCAAGATGCTGCTGGCCATGAGCCAGGACGTGCGCGTCATGATCATCAAGCTGTGCGACCGGCTGCACAATATGCGCACCGGCGACGCCTGGCCGGAACAGAAACGGCGCGACAAAGCCCTCGAGACGATGGAGGTCTACGCCCCCATCGCACACCGTCTCGGCATCTCCAACATCAAGGAAGAACTTGAGGACCGCAGCCTGCGCTACCTCGACCCCGTCGGCTATGAACACATCCGTTCGCTGCTCAACAAGCACGGCGGCGAGTTCCTGGACAGCGTGTGCGAGACCATCCGCGTCCATCTGCAGGAAAACGGCATCCACGGCGCCACCATCCGCCACCGTGTCAAGAGCATCTACGGCATCTACCGCAAGATGTATATGCAGAGCAAGGATTTTGAGGAGATCTACGACGTTTACGCCGTGCGCATCATCGTCGATTCGGTCGCCGAGTGCTACACCGCGCTGGGCCTCATCCACGATATGTACCACCCGCTGCCCAACCGCTTCAAGGACTATATCTCAACGCCCAAACCCAACGGCTACCAGAGCCTGCACACCACTGTCATCGGGCGCGAACCCATCCCGTTCGAAGTGCAGATCCGCACCTGGGATATGGACCGCATGGCCGAATACGGCATTGCCGCCCACTGGAAGTACAAGGCCGGTATCTCGGGCAGCGACGAAAAGCTGGAGGAGCGCCTGGCCTGGGTGCGCCAGCTGCTCGAAAGCCAGCGCTCGAGCGCCGACGCGGCCGACCTGCTCAGCGATATCAAGTCCGACCTGCTGCCGGAGGAAGTCTTTGCCTTCACGCCGCGCGGCGACGTCATCAACCTGCCGGTCGGCGCCACCGTCATCGACTTCGCCTATGCGATCCACTCGGCGGTCGGCAACCGCATGATCGGCGCCAAGGTCAACAACCGCATCGTGCCCATCGAGCATCAGGTCGCCACCGGCGAGATCATCGAGATCATCACCGGCCCGGAAAACCGCGGCCCCTCGCGCGACTGGCTCGGCATTGTCAAGACCAGCGAAGCCAAGAGCAAGATCCGCAACTGGTTCAAAAAAGAGCGCCGGGAGGAAAACATCGTCGAGGGCAAGGACGCGCTCGAGCGCGAGATGCGCCGCAACATGATGACCGTCCCGCCCGAAAAGAGCGAGGAGTTCCTCGCCTCGCTCGCCCGGCGCAACCACTGCAACACGGTCGAAGAACTCTACGCCGCCATCGGCTACGGCGGGCTGCAGATGGCCCGCATCCTGCTCAAGCTCAAGGATGAATACAACCGCCTCAAAGCCACGATGGCCGAACCCAAGCCGGTCACGGTGGATATCAAAGCCCCGCACGCCAGCGGCGGCGTCGTTGTGGAAGGCATCGACAACTGCCCGGTCAAATTTGCCAAGTGCTGCTCGCCGCTGCCCGGCGATGAGATCATCGGCTTTGTCACGCGCGGCTTCGGCGTTTCCATCCACAAAAAGGACTGCGCCAACGTGCGCGAAAGCCTGCGCCACCCCGAAAACCGCGCCCGCTGGGTCAACGCCTACTGGGCCGACGACGTGCGGGAGGACTATAAGGCGACGCTTGAACTGGTCTGCATGGACCGCGCCAACCTCGTGTCCGACGTTGCGCTCGCGCTCGGCGATATGCGCGTGCCGATCTATTCGCTGGACGCCCGCGCCGCCGAACAAGGCCGTGCCCGCATGACGGTCACGGTCGGCATCAATAACACCGAACACCTCAACAACGTCGTGGCCCGCCTGCGCAAAGTCAAGGACGTCATGAGCGTCACGCGCAGCTGAGCCGGAAAGGTCCCCTCTATGTTTTCCTGCACCAAAACCCGCGCGCGCTGCCTGGCCGCCGCCTGCGGCGCGGCGGCCGGGGCCGCCGTGTTCCTGTGGCTGTACGGCGCCGCCGTGCTTGACCCCGGCTGGGACGCGTGGATCTTAAACGGCTATGACGAATGGGATATCCAGCAGCACTATGCGGGCTGGCTTTTGTTCCGCAACAGCCACTGGACCTTCCCGCTCGGCTTTGCCGATACAATCGCCGCGCCCGACGGCACCGCGATCTCCTACACCGACAGCCTGCCCTGGGTCAGCATCTTCTTCAAGCTGCTGCGCGGCATGCTGCCCGCCACCTTCCAGTGGTTTGGCCTGTACACGCTGCTCTGCTTTGCGCTGCAGGGGGCGGCCGGGGCGCTGCTGTGCACGCGCGGCGCGCGCTGCGGCGCGCCGCTGGCTGTGGGGGCGCTTTTGTCCGGCGCGCTGTTCGCCTGCCTGCCCACTTTGTGGGAGCGCGCGTTCCGCCATGTGGCGCTGGCCTCGCAATGGCTGTTTCTGTTTGCACTGTATGCGTTTTTGGAACAGCGCGCCGCGCTGCGCAGCGGCAGCCGGGACGGGGCCTGGCCCTGGTGGTTCGCGGTCCTCGGCTTTGCGTCGGTGGGCATCCACCCGTATTTTCTGCCGCCGGTCATGGTCTGCGCGCTGCTGGCCGCTGTCGAGCGCGGCCGCGTCGCCCATGCCTGGGGCCGCGCGGCGCTTGATTTCCTGGCCGCTATAGCTGCCGCCGTGCTGGGCGGCGTGCTGTGCGGGGCCATCGGCGCGGGCGGCGGGCTTTCGCGCGGTGGCTACGGCGAATTTTCCATGAACGCCAACGCGCTGTGGAACCCCTCCTCCCGCGGCGGTTATACCTGGAGCCGCCTGCTGCCCGTGCTGCCGCAGCAGACCAGCCAGTATGACGGCTTCAACTATCTGGGTCTCGGTGTGCTGGCGCTTCTGGCTGCCGCGCTGGTCCTGGCCGCCGCCGCGTGCCTGCGCCGCCCGGCCGCCGTGCGCGGCTGGTGGGGGCGCAACTGGCCGGTGGCTGCAGCCTGTGCGTTCTTGACGGCGTTCGCGCTCAGCAACCGCGTCACCTGGGGCATGGCGGGCTTTACGCTGCCGCTGCCCAAAGCGCTGCTCGCGCTCTGCGGTATCTTCCGCTCCAGCGGGCGGATGTTCTACCTGGTCGCGGCCTGTATGCTTACCTGGGCGGTATACGCCGTGCGGGCCGCGCTGCAGCGCCGCCCGCGCGGGCGCTGGCTCGCGTGCGCGGCGCTGGCAGCCGTGCTGGCCGTGCAGCTCTGGGACCTTTCGGCCGTCGCCGCGCAGAAGCGCGCGATGCTGCAGCCGGACGTGCAGATCAACGCCACGGCTGTCAACAACCCCGAATCCGCCGCCATCGGCGTCGGCCACACCCATCTGCTGGCCGCCGGGGAGGTACGGGAAGACCGCCTGCGCCTGCTTGCGGTCCTTGCGGGCAAGCAGGGGCTGGCGACCAACCTGGATATCGCGGTCTCCGGCCGGCACCCCGGGGCGGAGGCCAGCCGCGCCGAGACGGCCGCCCTGCTGCAAAGCGGCCAATATGACCGCACGGCCGTCTATGTCACGACCGACGCCGGCGTGTGGGAAAGCTGGCGGCAGATCTTTGCCGGGGACGACAGCCTCGGCTACTATGTCGCGGACTCGTGCTACTTTATGGTGCCGCTCGTACAATGAACCGGGCACCGGCGCATGCGAGAATAATATATATAAAAGAAAGATAAAAGAATAAAAAAGAAAAGGAAGTCAACTCTATGCGCGCAGTGATCCAACGTGTCTCTTCGGCATCTGTCACCGTCAACGGCGGCGCGCCGCGGCCCATCGGCCCGGGCCTTGCCATTCTGCTCGGCGTCAAGGATGGCGAGGACACCACCATCATCCCCAAGCTCGCCGCCAAATGCGCGAACCTGCGCATTTTTGAGGACGACGCAGGCAAGCTCAACCGCAGCGCCGCAGAGCTGGGGCTCTCGGCGCTCGTCGTGTCCAACTTCACGCTCTACGGCGACACTTCGCGCGGCAACCGCCCCAGCTTCATCCGCGCCGCCAAAGGCGAAGCGGCCAACGCCGCCTATGAAACTTTTTTGAAAGAACTGTCCGCCCAGGGGCTCAGGCAGGTCGCGCACGGCGAATTCGGCGCCGATATGCAGCTGACCTTAACCAACGACGGCCCTGTCACCATCGTCATCGACACCGACGACTGGGCGAAAAAATAAGGAGGCAACCATGGAACTGCTGCACATCCCCGGCGCCTGGCCGCTGTACACCAACACCTTTCTGCTGTTTTCGGGCGACGGCCGCGCCGCCGTCGTAGACCCGGCCGCCGACGCCGCCGTCTACGAAAAAGCGCTGGCCGAACACGGCGCGCGCCTGACCGATATCCTGCTCACCCACGGCCATTACGACCATGTCGCTTCGGTCGCGGCGCTGCGCCGCAGCACCGGGGCCAAGGTCCGCCTGGACCCCGCCGACGCCCTCGGGACCGAGCTCTACCCGCTCACGCCCGACCTCATCGACGAACCCTGGCCGGCGGCGGACGGTACGGTCGAGGCCGCCGGGCTGTCCTTCCGTCTCTGGCACACGCCCGGCCACACGAAGGGCGGCGTCTGCCTGTATACGGACGGCTGCCTGTTCTGCGGCGATACGCTGTTCGCGGGCTCCTGCGGGCGCATGGACCTGCCCGGCGGCAGCGTGGCCGAAATGCAGAAAAGCCTCGCGTTCATCGCCGCCCTGCCGCTGCCGGACGAGACAAAAGTCCTGCCCGGGCACGAGCGCTTTTCCACCCTTGGCGCGGAGCGCCGCCAAAACCCCTGCCTGACGGGGGAGCTGTGGTAAAAATGTTTTGTGTAAAACTGCAAGGAGGCGCCCAATGCTGATCGTTCTGCGCGGGGCGGGGGCCGGTTACGAGGCCGAACATGTGGCCCGCCTGTTTTTCCCCGGCGCGTCGCTGGCCGGGGAAGTCTGCCCGTTTGAAGACGAAACGGCCGACCTGGTCGCCGCCGTCGACCACACGGTGGCCCAGCTTGTCTTTGTGCGCCGGGGCGGGCGGCTGTTCTGGGATATGAAGACTGTCGACAGCGCGGCCACCGTCAAGCAGCGCGAATATTCGCTCTGCCGCCTGCTCTACGGCCTGCTGTGCGCGCGCACCGGCATCCGCCCGCCCTGGGGCATGATGACCGGCGTTCGTCCGGTGCGCATCATCCACGATATGCGCGCGGAAGGCGCGGACGAAGCCGCCATCGAGGCGCGCTTTTTAGAAACCTACGACTGCACCCCCGAACGCTTCGCCACCGCCCGCGCCATCGCCGACCTCCAGCGCCCGGTCCTGGAAGCCAACCGCCCGCTGGATTGCAGCGTCTATGCGGGCATCCCGTTTTGCCCCACGCGCTGCAGTTACTGCAGCTTTGTCTCGCGCACGGTGGGGGACAAAGCCACCCGCGCGCTCGTCGAGCCTTATGTCGATTGTCTCTGCCGCGAACTCGCCGCCACCGGCGCGGCCGCCAAAGCCTGCGGCCTGCGCGTGCGCACGCTGTACATCGGCGGCGGCACGCCGACAAGCCTTTCCGCCGCCCAGCTGCGCCGCTTGATGCGGCAGATGGCCGATTGTTTCCCGCTGGACGGCATTGAGGAATACACGGTCGAGGCCGGCCGCCCCGACTGCACCGACGAAGAAAAACTGCGTGTCCTCAAAGAATACGGCGCGACCCGCATCTCGATCAACCCGCAGACCTTCTCGGACGCGGTGCTTAAAAACATCGGCCGCCGTCACACCGCGCAGGATATCCTAAACTGCTTCCGCACTGCGCGCGCCGTCGGCCATGACAACATCAACATGGACCTCATCGCCGGGCTGCCCGGCGATACGGTCGAAGGTTTCTGCCGCAGCCTCGAGACGGCCATCGCCCTCGAACCGGAAAACATCACCGTGCACACCCTCACGCTCAAGCGCGCGTCCAACCTGGTGGTAGAACACCGCGCCGCCGCGTATGATGATGTGGCCGCCATGCTCGAGCAGGCCGCGCGCCTGCTGCCCGCCGCCGGGTACCGCCCCTATTACCTCTACCGCCAGAAAGGCACGCTGCAGAACCTCGAAAACATCGGCTGGAGCAAGCCCGGCTATGAATGCCTGTACAACATTTATATCATGGAGGAGGTCCACACCATCCTCTCGGCCGGGGCGGGCGGCTCCACCAAGCTGGTCACGCCCGGCGTGCGCCACGGCAAAATCGAACGTATCTTCAATTTCAAATATCCCAATGAATACATCGACCGCTTTGATACCGTTCTCGAACGCAAGGAAGGAGTGAAGCGCTTTTATGACGTATGTGCTCAAAACGCCCCCCAAACGTCTGGTCGGCTGTGAGCTGATCGCCCTGGCCGCCCGCAGCGAACAGGATTTTGTCGCCGTCTGCGAGCAGCGCTACCATGACCGGCTGGACGCCGCCGTTGAAGTGGCGCTCGCGCGCAAGGCGCAGATCATCATGCTGACCGGCCCGTCGGCCGCCGGCAAAACGACGACCGCCCACAAGCTGGCGGAGCGCATCGCCGCCAGGGGGCTGCGCAGCGCCGTGATGAGCCTGGACGATTTCTTCGTCGGCGAAGGCCGTTACCCCAAACAGCCCGACGGCAGCGACGACTACGAGTGCGTCGAATCGCTCGATCTGCCCCTGCTGCGCGCCTGCCTGCGCAGCCTGGCCGAGACCGGCGTCTGCGAAGCGCCGGTGTTCAGCTTCCTGACCCAGCGCCCCACCGGCCAGACCCGCACGATCGACGCGCGCGGCGGCATCGCCATCGTCGAAGGGTTGCACGCCTTCAACCCGGCGCTCGCGGTCGACGAGCTGCCCGCCGGTACGGCGCTGCACCTCTACGCGGGCCTGCGCGAGGAATACGCCGCGGCGGACGGTTCCCGCGTGCTGGCCACGCGGGATATCCGCCTGGCCCGGCGGCTCACGCGCGATATGCTGTTCCGCGGCCATGACGCCGATTTCACGCTGCGGCTGTGGCCGCACGTCTGCGCGTCGGAGGACAAATACATCAAAGCCTTCAAAAACCGCGCCGACCTCGTGCTCGATACCTCGTTCAGCTACGAGGTCTGCCTGTGGGAAAACTACACCCAGAAAATGCACGCCGCCGCCCACGCCGCGCGCCTGCGGGAGCTGTGCGGCCGCTTCGCCGCCTTCCCGCCGCTGCCGGGGGCGGTCGTGCCCGCCGACAGCCTGCTGCGCGAGTTCATCGGCGCTGCAAACGGGAATGGCTCTTGAGAACGGCGAAAAAGTGACGAAAAATTCATAGTTTGGACATAATTATCCGCCAAACCCGATTGAAAACCGCGTGCCAATCGGCTATAATGCAGATAGCAACATCTTCAAACCGACCGCACAGCGGCCGAAATTTTGTAACGTGAGGTGTTTATTTATGACGTTTGAACTGGATATTGACAAGATCAAGGAACAGGGCCTCCAGCTTGTGGACATGGCCAAGAAGACCGCGCTGGACCTGGCCGACAAGGGCAAGAACCAGCTGGACCTCGTCAACGCGCAGACCCGCCTGTCCAAGGCGCAGCGCCAGCTGGGCGCGCTGGTCTACAGCCTGCATAAATCGGGCGAAGACAACCAGCCCCTCGTGGACAAATACATCGAGAACATCGCCGAGATCGAGGCCAGCATCGAGTCCATCAAGGCGCATATGAGCGCCGCCGAGGCCGAAGAGGCGGAAGCCGCGGCCGTTGACGCTGCCGATGTGACCGACGCCGCCGAGGCCAGCGCCGAGGAACCCGAGGAGGAAGTCGACGAATTTGCCGGCCGCCCGACCAAGGTCTGCCCGGTGTGCAGCGCCAGGGTCGATGTCGACGCGCTGTTCTGCAACCACTGCGGCGCGCAGCTGTAAATTTTGAAAAAAGGCTTGACAAATCGTAAAACCCGTGTACAATGGTGCGGACGGCTGTTACAGCCGCCGCCCGGGGGGCCGTATGATCCATTATCCTGAAAAACAGCAGTATACGGCGGACGATCTTGCGGCCATCATCGCGATTTTGCGCGATCCCGATAACGGCTGCCCGTGGGACAAAGCGCAGACCCATGCGTCCATCCGCATGAACTTCCTGGAGGAAGCCTATGAAGCGGTGGACGCGCTGGATCTTGGCGATGCCGCGCTGCTGCAGGAGGAACTGGGCGATGTGCTCATGCAGGTCGTGTTCCACGCCCGCATCGAGGAGGAGGCCGGCCGCTTTGGCTGGGCGGATGTGTGCGACACCGTCTGCCGCAAGCTGCTCTGGCGTCACCCGCACATTTTTGGCCCTGCGCCCGGCGCCGAAGGCATAAACGACTGGGAAGAGCTCAAAACTAAGGAAAAGGGCCGCGTTACGCTGGCCGCCGACCTGGAAGCCGTGCCCCGCGCAATGCCCGCGCTCATGCGCGCCGCCAAGCTGCACAAGCGGGCGCAGCGCCATGGCGCCGCAGTCCCGCCGGCTTCGGCGCAGGAACTGGCCGCGGCCGCCGCGGCGCTGCAGGCCGCCGCGCCCGGCAGCGCCGGGGCCGAACAGGCTCTGGGCCGCCTGCTGGAATGCGCCGCCGCCCTGGGCCGCGCCGCGGGCGTCGACCCCGAACAGGCGCTGCAGCGCGCGAACGATGCGTTTGTGCGCGCCGCGCAGCAAGAAAACGTCTAAGGGCGGGACCTGCTCCCTGTGCAGGCGTCCGCCTTTGGTATAGAAACACTTGGAGGTACAAACAATGACCAAAGTTGAACTGATCGCCGCTGTGGCCGCCAATGCCGGCCTGACCAAGAAAGACGCCGACAAGGCTGTCAGCGCTACCCTCGATGTCATCACCGAGACCCTGCAGAAGGGCGAGAAGGTCTCTCTGGTGGGCTTCGGCACCTTCGAGGTCCGTGAGCGCAAGGAGCGCCAGGGCCGCAACCCGCAGACCCGCGAGCCCATGACCATCCCGGCTTCCAAGCTGCCCGCGTTCAGCGCCGGCAAGGCTCTGAAGGACGCCGTCAAGTAAGTTTCGCCAGGAACCTTGCTTCGCCCGCCGCTGACCCGGCGGGCTTTTTTCAGCCGTATACGAACGAAAGGAATCCCATGCGTCTCGACAAATATCTCAAGGTCAGCCGCCTGATCAAGCGCCGCACGCTGGCCAACGAAGTGGCCGACGCCGGCCGTGTGCTGGTCGGCGGCAAGCCTGCCAAAGCCAGTTACGCCGTCAAGGTCGGCGATGAGATCGAGATCACCTTCGGCAACCGCCCTGTCAAGGTGCGCGTGCTGTCCGTCGCCGAACCCAAGGGCAAGGACGTCGCCCGCGAACTGTACGAAGTGATCGAAAGCTGACCGAGCCCAAACCGGCATAAAGCCCCCGGTCCCCGCATATGTTTGTAGTGCATAACAGGGGACAGGGGGCTTTGCCATGCCGCAACCAAACAGGGACCCGGCGCCGCCGGCCGCAGCGCCCGCGCAGGCCACCGCCGCCAGGGAGCATGCGCTCGTGCTGGAAAACCGCGCCCGCCTCACCGTCAGCGGCGTCACGCGCGTCGTCAGCTGTGACGAGGGCGGCGCGGTGCTCAAGACCCCGCTCGGGGACCTCACGGTCGGCGGGCAGGGCATCCAGGTCAGCGAGCTTTCGGTGCGCACGGGCCAGGTGCACATCTCGGGCCGCATCGAATTTCTGCAATACGCCGAAAACCGCGAAAGCGGCGGCGGGCTGCTGGCCCGCCTGCTGCGCTGATGGCCGCCGCGCCGCCCGCGGCCGCCGCGGGGGATCTGCTGTACTGCCTGGGCCTGGGGCTGGCGCTGGGGGCCGTGCGCGATGTGTGCGGGCTTGTGCTGGGCCGCGGCCGCCTGCGGGACTTTTTCTGCGATGTGGCCGCCTTTGCTTGTGCGGCGGTGCTGGTGTGCGGGTTTGCGGCGGGGGCTTCGGCCAGCGGCGTGCCGCGCTGGTACATGGCGCTCGGCCTGCTGGCCGGGGCGCTGGCCTGGCGGCAGGCGGTGTCCGGCGCGCTGCACCGCGCCACACGGCCGCTGCGCCGGGCCGCAAACCGCCTGCGTGCGGCCGCTGCGCGCCGTTTTGCCGCCCGGCGCGGCAAAAAAGCAGAAAAGAAAACGAAAAGAGAAAGAAATCCGAAAAAAATGTTGCAAAAGGACAGGCGGGTATTGTATAATTAACTCTGCATAAAAGTGTGATTGCAGGAAGGGAGGCACAGCGGATTATGATCAGAAAAAGCGGCGTATCCCGCCGGGTGATCCCGGTGCTGGTGCTTGTGCTGTGCCTTTCGCTGTTCCTCAGCCTGCTGCGCAGCCAGGCCAGCATCAGCGCCAAACAGCAGGAGCTCGCCAGCGTTCAGGCGGAGCTGGACAGCCAGCTGGCCCAGAACGAGGAACTGCAGCGCACCCTGGATGACGGCGAGGACGCCATCATCGAGCGCTTTGCCCGCGAGGAAGGCTACTCTAAGCCCAACGAGCGCATCTGGGTCGACATCAGCGGCAAGTGAACATCCACGGCAGTAAAAGGGCTGATTGAAAAAATTGCGGCAGCCTTTTTCTGATAATAAACAGGCGGGCGCAGCCACGCCGGAAAAAGGGGTATCAGAGTTTGACATTACAGGTTGGGGATATCGTCGAAGGCAAGGTCACCGGCATCAAGCCGTTCGGCGCGTTCGTCTCTCTGCCGGAGGGCAAAAACGGTCTTGTGCATATCTCGGAGGTTTCCTACGAGTTTGTGCAGGACCTTTCCACCGTGCTCAGCGAAGGGCAGGCCGTCAGCGTTAAGGTGCTTTCCATTGCGCCGGACGGCAAGATCGCCCTTTCCATCAAGCGCACGCAGCCTGCGCCGCAGCGCGCCGCCAAACCGGCGAGCGCGGCCAAGCCCGGCGGCGGCGCGCCGCAGCGCCGTCCCGGCGGCCAGGCCCGCCCCAAGCGCGAAGCGCCGCCCCGCGTCTGGCAGCCCAAGCCCGTGCAGCCGCAGGGCAACTTGAGCTTTGAGGATATGATGGCCCGCTACAAGAGCCAGAGCGAGGAAAAGATCGCCGACCTCAAGCGCGTGACCGAGAACCACCGCGGCGGGTATTCGCGCCGCCGCTGAACCAAGCGGAAAAAGAACGTACCGGGTGCGTCTGCGCCCGGGTCCGTCCACTGCGGACCACCGCAAAAGCGGCAGATGCAGGGCAGGGCAGGCGGCCGATGGGCTGCCCGCCTTGTTCCGTGTCGCCGCTTTTGCTTTTTGCTGTTTTCTATTGACCGAAAGGAACCTTCATGTCTGCTTCTTATACTCTTGTGGCGCCCTGCTTTTTCGGCACCGAAGCCACCCTCGCCTTTGAGGTGCGCCGCCTCGGCGCCGAAAACGTACAGGTTACGGACGGCCGCGTGCAGTTCTCCGGCCCGGTGCCGCTCATCGCCGCCGCCAACCTCAACCTGCGCACGGCCGAGCGCGTGCTGCTGCTGCTCAAAACCTGGCAGGCCACGACCTTTGACGAACTGTTCGACGGCGTCTACGCCATCCCGTGGGAGGAACTCCTCCCCGCCGACGCGGCCTTCCCGGTCAAGGGCTCCAGCCTTTCCAGCCAGCTGTCCAGCGTGCCCGCCTGCCAGAGCATCGTCAAAAAGGCGGTCGTCAAGCGGCTGATGGACGGCCACCATACCGGCTCTCTGCCCGAAACTGGCCCCGAATACAAGCTGCGCTTTGCGCTGCGCAAAAATACCGTCGAGATGATGCTCGACACCTCCGGCGACGGTTTGCACAAGCGCGGCTACCGCCGCCACGCCACGCTCGCGCCCATCAAGGAAACGCTGGCCGCCGCCATCGCGGACCTTGGCCGCGTGCGGCGCGACACGCTCGTGCAGGACCCGTTCTGCGGTTCGGGCACGCTTGTCATTGAAGCGGCGCAGAAAGCGCTCAACATCGCGCCCGGCCTGCGCCGCCGCTTTGCGGCCGAACAGTTCGGTTTTGTCCCGCAGGCTGCCTGGCAGGAGGAGCGGCAGAAAGCCATCGCCGCCGCCCGCCCGGACGCCGCGTTCGAGGGCTTCGGCTTCGATATCGACCCCGCCGCCGTCGAGCTGGCGCGGGCCAACGCCAAGCTGGCCGGGGTAGGGGACCGCTGCCGGTTCGAGGTCGCCGACGTGCGCGCGTTCCGCCCCGACCCGGCCGCCACCGTGCTGACCAACCCGCCCTACGGCGAGCGCCTGGGCGACGCCGCCGAGGCCGCTACGCTGGCCGCCGCGCTGGGCAAGGTCTGGCGCTTTTCGCCGGGGACCGGGCTGTACGCCATCACGGCCGACGCGGATTTTGAGCAGCATTTCGGCCAGAAAGCGGCCCGCCGCCGCAAAATTTACAACGGCATGATCCCGTGCCAGCTCTATATGTATTACGAGCAGAAAAAAACGCAAAAAAAGGAGGTTTGATTTATGGAGGACCTGAAACTGGCCGTGCTCATCGACGCCGACAACATCTCCCCCAAATACGTCAAGGTCATCCTGGACGAAGCCGCTTCCTTCGGCATTGCGGCCGTCAAGCGCATTTATGGCGACTGGAGCGACCCGCGCCTCAAAAGTTGGCGCGACGTGCTGCTCAACAACTCCATCATCCCGATGCAGCAGTACTCCTACACCTCGGGCAAAAACGCGACCGATTCGGCCATGATCATCGACGCGATGGACCTGCTCTATGCGGGCAACCTCGGCGGTTTCTGCATCGTCTCGTCGGACAGTGATTTCACCCGCCTCGCCGCCCGCCTGCGCGAAGCGGGCAAGCTGGTCATCGGCATGGGCGAAAGCAAAACGCTCGGCCCCTTCGTCAAGGCCTGCGACCAGTTCAAGTACCTTGACCTCATCCTCGGCCATCAGGACGAGGACGCCGCCCCCAACGCGACCGACACGGCCGAAGCCGCCGCCCTGGCCCAGGCCGGGGACGACACGGCCATCAACCGCGATTCGGTCGCCCGGCTCGTGCGCGGCATGATCGACGAGATGGACGACGGCACCGGCTGGGTGCGCACCTCCCGCGTCGGCGACCAGCTCATCAAGCGTTACCCGGACTTCGACGTGCGCAACTTCGGCTCCAAGAGCCTGAACAAGTTCCTGGCCTCCTTCCCCGAGATGGAGGTCGAAGAGCGCATCCTGGCCAACGGCAACCCGATCCAGTTCGTGCGCCTGCGCCCCGCGCCCAAACCGCCCAAAAAGGCCGCGCCCCACAAAACCGCCCACCCCGCGCCCAAAAAGCGCGCGATGCGCAAAAAGTGAGCGCCAAGGACCGCCATGGCCGACGCCGCGGTTTTGAGAGGATCGTTGTTGACACCATCCTTTGGCCTGCCGGATAAGGGCCCGGAAATGTTCCTTCCACAGCCCGAAAAAGCGTTCTCCCCGGGAAGTTTTTCATCTTCCCGGGGAGAACGCTTTTTTATGTGATTTTATAGACCCGTACCGCCTCGTTCTCGTACCACAGCTCGTACCGCTGGGCGTACCAGCCTTCGTCGCCGCCGTACTGGGTCAGGGCGGTCGTGTCAAACACGGCGTAATCGACGCCCCAGGCGGCCAGCGTCCGGGCGTCCGGCTGCGCATACAGGCTGACCATCGCGCTGTATTCGTCGCTGTAATCCAGCCCGTGGTAGTATAAAAACGTCGCCGCGCCGCACAGGATCTGCCGCCCGGCCAGGCTGCACACCGGGGCCAGGTGGCTGTCCGGCGCCAAAAACAGCGCGTCGGCCTCGGCGTGTTCGTCTACATATTCCGCCAGCGCGATGTCCGCCGCGCTCCACTGCACATAATCGCTGACCAGCTCGCGCCCGACGGTCAGCACGCTGCCGAACATGCCCAGAAAGCACACGCCGGCCAGCCCCGCCGCCCGCACGGCCGCCGGGCGCAGCGCGGCGAACGCATCCCACAAAAGCCCGGCCGCCAGCACGCAGCCGAGAAAGTGCCAGATGTACAAAAGCTTGTTGTTATCGTACAGGTTTGTCTGGAACACAACACATTCGGCCACCGCCCACACCAGCGCCCCGCCGCCGTAAAACCAGCGCTGCTTTGGCTTGGCGTGGATAAACGCCGGGACCAGCAGCAGATACACAACGCCGATGTTTTTGATGTAGAACCAGAAGTAATTGTCCTTGAAACCGCCGTCATTGTTGACCCAGTTGAAGTGCAGCCGCAGCATGTTTTCGCCGTTGACCGCATGGCCGATCACGGTGCCCAGCGTCTCAGGCAGCCACACGGCCGCGCACAGCGCCGCCAGCCCGGCCCAGGGCAGCAGCACGGCGCGCGTGTGCGGGCGGGCGGCCAGCGTGTACACGCCGCACACAAGGCAGCACAGCACCAGCGCCAGCGCTGCGTGCGTCTGGATCAGCGGCAGCGGCAGCACCAGCACGGCCAGCGGCCCCCACAGCCGCGCTTCACCCTGCATGGCGAACCGCCACAAAAGATACAGCGCGGCGAACAGCACGCACCAGCCCAGCAGCGTCGCGCGCTGCGGCGCCAGCAGGTCGACGATCGGGTTGACCCACAAAATGTTCTTTTCGGTATAGTTGGTCGGCGTCGTATAGTAGCCGGTAAAGATCGAGGCAAAATCCTCCGCGCTGCCAAGAAAATAGAAAAAGCCGAACCCGCTGCCCATAAAAAACAGCCAGAACGCAAGGCACGCGCGCGCCGCGCAGCCCAGCATCGCCCGCGCCAGCTGCCACGCCATGCCGAACACGGCCACCAGCGCTGGGACCAGCGGCAGCAGGTAGGCGAACCGCAGCCCGGCCCCCAGCAGCAGGAAAACGCTCGAGACCGTCTCGCACAAAAACGGGTAGCCCATCGCCACATCCCCGGCCAGCATCGGCTCCACCGGCGGGAACAGCCCGCGCACGGCGATGCTCTTGATGTAAGCCAGGTGCAGCCCCAAATCGCCGTAGCAGCTCTGCCCGGTGTGGTACGTTCCGTTCACTTCATGCAGGATATGCGTGTGCAAAAGCCAGAGCGTCAGCGCCAGCACCGGCAAAACGCAGGCGGCCGCGGCGGCCGTATCCCGGTCAAAGCGCGGCCGCATCCGCACAAACCCCGGGGCGAAGCGCAAAACGAGCGCCAGCGCCAGCGCCGCCGCCCCGCCCGCCAGCGCCGCCCCGGGCGTAAAGCCCAGCGCCAGCGCCGCCAGCGCGGGCAGCGCAGCCAGAAAGCTGACGCCGAACGCGCACCCCAGCGGCACGGCCACCGCGGCCGGCGCACGCGGCAGCGCGCGGCGGGCCGCCAGCCACCCGGCGGCCAGAAATACGGCCAGATACAAAAGGCACCCCGCGGCGGATGCGGCGGTCGTGTGCATCACAGTCCCTCCCCGTCAAACGGCGGGGTGTATTCCTCCCGCGCGCTGCTTTTCTCCTGCATGTACCCTTCGGTCAGGCCCAGCGCCAGCGCCGCGTCCACGACCTTGCGGTATTCGTAGCTTGTGATGCGCCGCCCCAGCCCGTGCGCAGCCGCGTGATAGAACGGCGTGAACTGGCTCATCAGGCTCAGCAGAAACGGCACGCCGGTCTCTTTTTTCAGCGCGGCCAGCCGCTGCAGAACGGCCCGGCTGTCGTCCGTGTGGCCGGGCAGCGCCAGATGCCGCACAATCACCCCGCGCTGCAGGTAGCCTTCGCCGTCGTACACCGGCGCGCCGGTCTGCGCCAGCATCGCGCGCAGCGCGGCTTCAGCGGCGGCGGGGTAGTCCTGCGCGCGGGAAAGTTCGGCCGCCAGGGCGGGGGAGGCGTATTTGTAATCGGTCAGCCAGATGTCCACATACGGCGCCAGCGCCCGCACCGTCTCCACCGTTTCATACCCGCCGGTGTTGTACACCACCGGCAGCGCCAGCCCGCCCACACGCGCGGCGTCCAGCGCGGGCAGCACCCACGGCAGCCACTGCGTCGCCGTGACCAGGTTGATGTTTTTCGCGCCCTGCTGCTGCAGTTCCAGGAAGATCTCCGCCAGCCGCCCGGCGCTGATATTCCGCCCCGCGCCCTCCTGGCTGATCGGGTAGTTCTGGCAGTAGCAGCACCCCAGCGCGCAGCCGCTGAAAAACACCGTGCCGCTGCCGGTGTGGGCCTGCGGGTCGCCGCTCAGGCACGGCTCCTCCCAATGGTGCAGCGCGGCGCGCGCGGCCCGCAGCACGCTTCCCGCGCCGCACACGCCGGTCTGCCCCGCGGCGCGGTTTGCCCCGCAGGCGCGGGGGCACAGGGTACAATGCCTGGGTAGGTTTGGCTTGGGCAGCTGCATGGCGTTTACCTCCTGCGGTAAAATTTGCATCAAAACGGGCGCGCGGCCCACTTTCTTTACAAACAGTTTAGCACAAAACGGCAAAATGTGGTATACTATATCCAACGCCGGTTGGCTTTCCGGCGCGCTTTGCGCTGCGCCGTTAATTTTTTGCTTTGACAGAAGGAGGCGTTTTCTATGTCTACCCCCCACAACCGCGCCGAAAACGGCGATTTCGCCAAAATCGTCCTCATGCCCGGCGACCCGCTGCGCGCCCAATTCATCGCCGAGACCTTCCTTGAATCCCCGCGCCTTGTCACCGATGTGCGCGGCATGCTCGGCTATACCGGGACCTACCAGGGCCGCCCGGTCAGCGTCATGGGCAGCGGCATGGGCATGCCGTCCATCGGCATCTATTCGTATGAACTCTACACCCAGTACGGCGTCGAGAGCATCATCCGCATCGGCTCGGCCGGTTCCTATACCGAAAAAGCCCGCCTGTTCGACGTCGTCCTCGCCACCGGCGCATACTCCGAGAGCAGCTACGCCGCCACCCAGTCCGGCGACAGCAGCGACATCCAGCGCCCGAGCGAAGCGCTCAACGCCGCGCTGCGCCGCAGCGCCGCGGCCCAGGGCATCCCGCTGATCGAAGGCATCATCCATTCTTCGGATGTGTTCTACCGCCAGCCCAGCGACCAAAAACCGACCTACTGGGAGCGCCTGCGCGATGAAAAAGGCTGCCTCGCCGTCGAGATGGAGAGCTTCGCGCTGTTCCACAACGCCAAAGTCCTCGGCAAGCACGCGGCCTGCCTGCTGACCATCTCGGACAGCTTCGTCTCGCCCGAAGCGACGACCGCCGAACAGCGCCAGACCAGCTTTACGGCGATGATGAAGGTCGCGCTGGGGGCGCAGCTGTGAGCGCCCCGCTGCCGCGCGCGCAGGCCGCCGCGCTGATCCGCGCCGCGTTTGAAGCGCGCCGCTTCGCCTATGTGCCGTACTCCCGCTTTGCGGTGGGCGCGGCGCTGCAGGCCAAAGACGGCCGCGTCTTCACCGGCTGCAACATCGAAAACGCGGGCTACACCCCGACCAACTGCGCCGAGCGCACCGCGCTGTTCAAGGCAGTCAGCGAGGGCGTCACCCGCTTTTCCGCCATTGCCATTGTCGGCAGCCTGCAGGGCAAGCGCAACGAACTGCCCACCGGCCCCTGCGGCGTCTGCCGCCAGGCGCTGTTCGAGTTCGGCGGCCCGGACCTCATCGTTCTGATGGCCAAAAGCGAGGACGATTATATCGAGACGACGCTCGGCGCGCTGCTGCCTTACGGCTTCGGCCCCGCCAACCTCGAGATGGACCCGCTGCCCGCCGAATAAACCACGCATAAGGAGCTTATTGTTCATGATTCAGTTTTCTTCCGCCGCCCGCCGCCTGCGCCGCGCGCTGGCCGGGGCGCTGTGCGGCGCGCTGGCCCTTGGCCTGTGCGCCTGCGGCGCGCCCGCTTCCGCCCCGGCCGAGACCGAAGCGCCCGCCCCGGCGCAGATCGAGGACGCCACCTACCGCCTGACGCCGGAAGCCGGCCCGCAGGAGGACGCCTCCGGCGCGTCCAAAGCGGCGGACGGCGGCGAACCGGAAGATGCGCTGCAGGACCGCGGGGCGCTGATCGCCTTTGCGGCTGGGTCCGCCTACGGGCTGGACAACGGCCCCGACGCGGCCGTCTGGCGCGGCGTGCAGACCTTTGCCGCCACTTTCGGCTATGCAGCGCAGTCCTTCGTCACGCAGGACGAGACCCCCGAAGCATGCGCCGCCGTCCTGCGCGAAGCGGCCGAGAGCGGGGCGGAGCTTGTTGTCTGCCGCGGCGACGCCATGGCTGGCGCGCTGTTTGAAATGCAGCGCAGCTACCCGACCGTCAGCTACCTGCTGCTGGAAGGCGAGCCCCACAGCGAGGATTACGCCTCCTACGAGACGACGATCAACACCCACTGCGTGCTGTTCGCGGTCGAGCAGGCCGGGTATCTGGCCGGGTACGCCGCCGTGCGCGAAGGCTACACGGCGCTCGGCTTTGTCGGGGCCGATTCCATGCCCGAGACTGTGCGCTACTGCACCGGCATGATGCAGGGCGCGGAGGCCGCCGCCGAGCGCGAAGGCCAGCAGGTGCGCCTGGAAGTCTGGCTGGTCGGCAGCGGCGCGGCGGACGACGCCGTTACCGCCCGCATGAGCAGCTGGTACGCCGACGGCGTGCAGCTCATCGTCCCGGCTGGCGGCCGTCTGGTCGAAAGCTGCATCGCGGCCGCGCAGGCGTCGGGCGGCCGGGTGCTCAACGCCGGGTGGGACGCCGCGGCGTTGGACCCTTCGGTGCTTTCCAGCACGCTGCTCAACTACTCGGTCGTCACCCAGCGCAAGCTGTATGATTTCTTTACGGCTGGCAACTGGGGCGACCAGGCTTCCCGAACCGAACGCCTCGACGCTTCCGCCGCGGCCATCAGTATGCCGTTGACCGGCTGGCCCTTCAGCCGCTTCACGCGGGAGGATTATACCGAACTGTACACGGGCCTGTACGACGGCACGCTGCGGGTCGAGCGCTACTCCGACCTTGCCACGCTGCCCGAGACCCCGAACGTTGCGGTCAACGTCGTGAACTGACCCGCTGCGCGGCGCGCGGTAAACAGTTTGTAAAAAGTCAATGTTTTGACACCGCCCGCCGCACTGTGTAAAATACAAGGAAACTGCGAAGGCATAACAAAAGTTTTCCGGCTTTTGTTATGCTTTTGTAATGCGGTTTCGTTGTTTTTTACATTGAAAAAACCGTGCAGATGGATTATACTGAAAATATCCTGGCAGACAAGGCCCGCTTTTGCGTGCCCGCGTCTGCCTGCAGTGGGCACGGGCCCGCCCGCCGGGCGGCGCCTGCGCGCCTGCGGCGAACACCCCCAGGCGGCCGATTCGGTCGGCATCAACGTGTACAAGATGCGCTATGCGGGCGTGCTGATCTCCGGCCTGCTCGGCGGCATCGGCGGCATGGCCTATATCATTCCCAGCGTTCAGACCTGGAGCTTTGAGGTCGGCGTCGCCGGCACGGGCTTCCTGGCGCTGGCCGTCATGATCTTCGGCCAGTGGAAGCCGGTGCACATCTTCGGCGCGGCCATGTTCTTCGCCGTGTTCAAGAGCCTCGCCAACATTGCCGATGCGACCTTCCTCGCCCAGCTGGGCTGGTCGTCCAACATCTACAACATGATGCCCTTCATCGCTTCGATGGTCATTCTTGCGTTCACGAGCAAGAACAGCATGGCACCCAAGGCCGAAGGCATCCCCTATGACAAGGGCAGCCGCTGAGCCGGTTTAGGGTGTATCGGATCAATCAAAAGTGCTGAAAAGTTCGCTAAAAAGGTGCGGATGCAAGGCATGAAACCGCAGGAATACGCATGTATTCCAAGGTTTTGCAGCGCAGCAGACAATGCTTTTTAGTAGAAGGAGACAGCGCCGGGGATTTTTCAGAGACACCCCGGGACCCTGCGTCACAAAAAAGACCCGGGCGGCCGCCGTTGGGGCGCATCTGCGCCGCAGGGCGGCCGCCCTTTTGATTTGGAGGTGTACCTTTATGCGGATGTATGACATCATCGCCAAAAAGCGCGACGGCGGCACGCTGAGCGAAGCCGAGATCGCGTTCGCCGTCAACGGCTATGTGGCCGGGGATATCCCCGACTACCAGATGAGCGCGCTGCTCATGGCCATCTACCTGCGCGGCATGACCGACGCCGAGACCGCCACCCTCACCGAGGTCATGGCCAACTCCGGCGACAGGGTCGACCTGTCCTCGATCCCCGGCGTCAAGGTCGACAAACATTCAACCGGCGGCGTGGGGGACAAGACAACGCTGGTCATTGTGCCCATTGTCGCGGCCTGCGGCGTACCCGTCGCCAAGATGAGCGGCCGCGGCCTCGGCCACACCGGCGGCACCATCGACAAGATGGAGGCCGTGCCCGGCACCCGCACCTCGCTCACGCAGGAAGAATTCTTCGCCCAGGTGCGCCGCATCGGCCTTTCGGTCATCGGCCAGAGCGGGCAGATCGCCGCGGCGGACAAGCTGCTCTACGCCCTGCGCGACGTCACGGCCACGGTTGGCTGCATCCCGCTGATCGCCTCCTCGATCATGAGCAAAAAGCTGGCCGCCGGTTCGGACGCCATCCTGCTCGATGTGACGATGGGCACCGGCGCGTTCATGCAGAACCTCGACGATGCGATCGAACTTGCCCGCCTGATGGTCTCGATCGGCACGGCGCACGGCCGCAGAATGGCCGCGCTCATCACCGATATGGACAAGCCGCTCGGCCACAACATCGGCAACGCGCTGGAAGTGGCCGAAAGCATGGCCGTTCTGCAGGGCCGCGGCCCCGCCGATTTGACCGAGGTTTGCCTGCAGCTGGCAGCCAATATGCTTGTGCTGGCGGGCAAGGGCGACCTCACGGCCTGCCGCGCCATGGCCGAGCGTGCGCTCGCCGACGGCACGGCGTTTGAAAAGTGCTGCCAGATGTTTGAGGCCCAGGGCGGCGACACCCGCGTGCTGCGCGACCCCGGCCTTTTTGCCAAAGCGCCCTACTGCTACGACCTTGTCGTGCGGGAAGGGGAGGGCTATATCACAGCCAACGACGTCGAGAAGATCGGCAACGCCAGCGTGCTGCTCGGGGCCGGGCGGCTCAAGAAAGGCGACCCGATCGACTTTTCCGCCGGCATCACGCTGCACAAAAAGCTCGGCGACGCCGTGCGCCCCGGCGACGTGCTGTGTACGTTCTATGCCAGCGACCCGGCCCTCTTCGCCGCCGCCGAGGAAATGTACCGCAGCGGCCTGACGATCTCCGCCCGGGAGCCTGCCGCCCCGCCCCTCATCTACGCCCGCGTCACTCCCGAAGGCGTGGAACGCTTCTAAAACCCGCCCCGCCGTGGCATCCGGCACGCCCGCCGTGCCGCAGCAAAACGGCGCCGGCCCTTGCATCGCAAGGGCCGGCGCCTTTGTCTTTGTGCGGCAGGGGAACCGGAAGGGCGGCACAAGCCCGAAAAATCCATATGAAACAAAAAGGACCGTGAAACTTACGTTTCACGGTCCTTTTGACGGGCTGATCTGACGGCCCTTGTTTGGTCCGAGTGGCGAGAGTCGAACTCACGGCCTCTTGAACCCCATTCAAGCGCGCTACCAAACTGCGCT
>DWXD01000070.1 GCA_019119365.1 Candidatus Gemmiger stercoripullorum
AACAACACCGACGGCATCTATTGGCCGCTGCTGGCGCAGATGGACCAGGCGCTGAACGCCGGGGCGGATATCAACGGTTTTGCCCCGGTGACGTTTGCGGAACTGGTGGAAAACAACCGCCGCTTCCAAAGTGCGCATACTGCGCCAGCGTGAGTGCGCCGATATTTGCAAGAATTTCTCCGCGAAGTCTCATCTTGTGATACTAAGTGGAGAAATGGTGACGTTTTGAACGCTACATAAAATATATCGCCGCTATTTTATCGCCATTTTACGGCGATAAAAACGGCGATATGCTTCTTGTATCTTTGAATTGGGCCCATACGTCAATTTAGACGGAAGGAATCAATCTCTCCCGCATTGTCAGGGGTGTAAGGGGCAGGCAATTTCACCATTCCACATATTGTGACTCAAGCGGTTCAAATAGCAATCTCTCTTTGATCATAACATCACCTCTAACTTATGCCGTATACAGCATAAGTTTCCGCTTAAGCGAACACGGGTCCGTTTCCAGGGAAGCGTACAGACCGCGAAACAGGTTGCTGACAACAAACAATGGGATGCCCCAAAAGAGCAGCATACCGCCAGCTTTGCGCAGGGCTGACGGCTATTTGACTACCAACGCCGCGCAGCGCCGCCAACGGGCACGGGAAAAGACTTTGCCGGCGTTTTGCGCACCGTACAGCCTTGTGCAAAAGCGGCAAAGAATCACGCTCGGACGCCGTTTCGGTTTGGATGTCTGAGTTCTCCGACTCCAAAGGCCAGAGGTTTGCCCCCCCGTCGGCAGCGGGCAGTGCTTTTTGGGCACTACTCTTTTTTAGTTTGTGTTAAAAAACCACAGTGTCGGCCGCGGTCACAATGGCCGGGGCGCCCGGTGCAAGAAACACAAAATCACATTCTCCTGCGCAAACGCGAATTGGCCGGTATCTGTACAGGGCGATATCCAGTCTCCCGGCCCGGGCGCCCTGCCGGAAGTGTGAATAGCCTCCCGTCACAGCCGTTCGAGGAATTTTACAAGGAGCGCGTTCACTTCGTCCGGGGCGTCGGTGTTGGCATTGTGCCCGGCGTTCCTGATCCACACCAGCGGAATACCGGTGTGCTTGTGCCATGCCTTGTTATACCGGATGCAGGAACCGGCGCGGTCTTTTTCTCCGCAGACCAGCAGCGCCGGGCAGGGGATCTTGTAGGCAAGGCCGGCTTCCATGGCCTGGGCCAGTATCCGGAACCCATGCCCCGAAAGTTTGGCGTACCTCTCCCGGTCGCCGTCGTAGGCCATCATCATCTCGTGCATCAGGGCTTGCCCGTAGGCGGAGGTGGCTACGCCTTTTGACCCGGTTTTCAGCAGGGATTTCCACGGGTAATGGCGGTAGACCGGTTCCATCCGTTTGAGGAGCCACAGTTCGATGCCCGTCACATATTTTCTTTGCAGCGGGGCGGAGTCAATGGAAACAAAACCCTTCAGTTTGCCGGGGAACAGTTCCGCGTAGGCCTGGCCCACATAGCCGCCCATGGACTGCCCTATGATCACCGGGCGGCGCAGGTTTTCCGCGCACAGAATCCCATCCAGCCACCTTGCTTTGTCCATCAGGGAAAATTCCAGCCGGAACGGCCAGGAAGCGCCATGGCCGGGGGCGTCCCAAACCAGCAGGTTGTATTTCCCCGCAAAAAAGGCGACCTGTTTGTCAAACAACCGATGGTCCGCAGTCAACCCGGGGAGGAAAACCAGCGTGACCCCGTCAGGGCCATGCTCCTGGCTGACCCAGTAATGGATGCCCCCGCAGGGCGTGGGATAGATTTTTTCTTGCATGGCCGTCTCCTTTTGTGAAACATCTGTTGTGCGCTGTCCCCATTATACAGCGGGCAGGGACAAAAGCATAGCCGTTTTTCGGCGTCTGTAAGGCAGGGGGCTGTGCTGTATCGTTGGATATGGCAGGGCAGCACACTTCCCGGCGGTTCGCCCTCCCCCGCCGCCCACACCCGCAAACCGCCTGCCTTTGCGCATTTTGCACAATGGGCGGGCGGTGCGGCTTGTGCAAAACGGCCACCTGCGCCAAAAATGCGGGGCGGGGATTGACGGGCCGGGGGCCCGGGCGTATACTATGGGCATGGCAAAGGCGCCGGGGAGTTTTCTCTCCGGCGTTTTCTTTTGCCCGGAAAAGTGTTCCGGTGCGCATCCCGAACCACTCGCAAAGGGGCGAGTCCTGTTTTGCAAGCAGGGCCCGCCCCTTTTCTGCTGCCGTGCAGACCCCGCAAGCCCCTGCCCGGCGGCGGAAAACCAAACATAGAGGGAGGAATTCTGCTTATGACCGACGTCATTTCCATCATCGACACTTTGTGGGTGCTGTTGGCGGCGATCCTCGTGTTCTTTATGAACCTGGGCTTTGCCTCGGTGGAGGCGGGCTTCGCCCGCGCCAAAAACTGCGTCAACATCCTGTCCAAAAACTTTATCGTCTTTGCCGTGTCCTCGCTGGGCTTTATGCTGCTGGGCTGGGGGCTGATGTTCGGCGGCGACAACCCCTTCATCGGCACCGAGCATCTGTTTGTGCTGGGCGGCGCGGACCTCAGCTTTTATGACGATACGCTGACTTCCACCGTGCCGTTCTGGGGCAAGTTCTTTTTCCAGCTTGTGTTTTGCGGCACGGCGGCCACCATTGTCTCCGGCGCGGTGGCCGAGCGCATCAAGTACCTTTCGTTCATCCTCTTTTCCTTTGTGCTCACGCTGGTCATCTACCCCATCGTCGGGCACTGGATCTGGGGCGGCGGCTGGCTGGCCGATCTCGGCTTTATGGATTTCGCCGGGGACGCCGCCGTGCACTCGGTCGGCGGCTGGGCGGCTCTGGCCGGGGCGCTGATTTTGGGCCCGCGCATCGGCAAATATGATAAAACCGGCAAGCCCCAGGCCATCCCGGGGCACAACATGTCGCTGGCCGTCATTGGCCTGTTCGTCCTGTGGCTGGGCTGGTTCGGGTTCAACCCCGGCTCCACCATGAGCTTCCAGCACCCGGCGGACGTCATGCACATCCTGGTCACCACCAACACCGCGGCCATCGCGGCCGTGCTCACCTCCACCGTCACCTCCTGGCTGGTTGTCGGCAAGCCGGACCTGGGCATGACGGTCAACGGCTGTTTGGCGGGCCTTGTGGGCATCACCGGCTCCTGCGCCTATGTCAGCATCGAAAGCTCGCTGCTCATCGGCGCCATCGCCGGTGTGCTGGTCGTGTTTGCGGTCGGTTTCTTTGACCGCCTGCATGTCGACGACCCCGTCGGCGCGACCGCCGTGCACCTGTGCTGCGGCGTGTTCGGCACGCTGTGCGTCGGCCTGTTCGCGCAGGAGGGCGTCACCACGCTTTCCACCCGCAGCGGCCTGTTCTTTGGCGGCGGCTTTGGGCTGCTGGGCGTGCAGGTGTTGGGCGTGCTGGCCGTGGGCGCGTTTGTCTTTGTGACAAGCGGCCTTGTCTGGCTGGCGCTCAAGCACACCGTCGGCATCCGCGTCAGCCGGGCGGAAGAGCTCGCCGGGCTGGACATCGGCGAGCACGGCAACCTGGCTTACCCCGACTTTGCCCCTGCCCTGCCGGTGGAGGACCTGGGCGCGGAGGCCCTGCCCGCCGCCCCGGCCGCCCCGGCGGCCGTACCGGTGCAGCAGGCCGTGCCGGTCGAGCACCGCGCGGCATCCGGCGCGCTGACCAAGCTCAGCATCGTCACCAACCAGGCGCGCTTTGCCCAGCTGCAGAAGGCGCTGGAGGAGCTGGGCGTCACCGGTATGACCGTGACCAACGTGTTCGGCTACGGCGTGCAGAAGGGCCACGAGGCGACCTTCCGCGGCCTGCCCATCGAGGCCCGGCTGCTGCCCAAGCTGAAGGTGGAGGTCGTTGTGGCCGACATCCCGGTGGACGCTGTGCTTGACGGCGTGCGCAAGGCGCTGTATACCGGCAGCATCGGCGACGGCAAGATCTTTGTCTACGACGTCGAGAACGCCGTCAAGATCCGCACCGGCGAGCAGGGCCGCGAAGCGCTGCAGGGCGCCGAATAACCGTTTTGACATTCCCTGTTACAACAACACCATAAAAAGGCACGCCCCCGGCCGCTGTGAAAGCAGCGGCCGGGGGCGGCGCCATTTGGCCGGGCGCTCGCCATGGTTTGTAGGGGAGGGATTTATCCCTCCCGCGGGGCCTTGCCCGCCGCGGGGTCCGCGGGACGATCTCCGGCCTAAGAGCCGGGCCTGTGGCCCGGTTGGCCTCCGAAACGCGCCTGCGGGCGCAGTGCGAGCATCGTCCCCTACAAAGGTCCGATATAACCGCAGAGGCGCGGCTTGCCCGTTTGGCCGCGGGCCCTTCATGGTTCGTAGGGGAGGGATTTATCCCTCCCGCGGAACCTTGCGCCGCCGCGAACCGGGCGGATATGGAATCCGCCCCTACAGGGGCTTGTGGCAGCGCGAGGCCTGCGGTTTTCCGGCGGGCCGCCATGTTGGCCCCGGCCCGTAGGGCGGGCGTTCACGCCCGCCGCACCTTGGGAATTTCAAAAATCGCGGGCCTGCGTCGCCGCGGGGTTCCCGGGACGATCTCCGGCCTAAGAGCCGGGCCTATGGCCCGGTTGGCCTCCGAAACGCGCCTGCGGGCGCAGTGCAAGCATCGTGCCCTACATGTGTTCGTTATAACGCGGGGTTGTGGTTCCCCGGTTGGCCGCGGGCCTGCCGTGGTTCGTAGGGGAGGGATTTATCCCTCCCGCGGGCGCTCCCGCCGCCGCGGGGTCCGGCGGGATGAGGGCATCCCGCCCTACGGCCGCCCGGGGGCGTGTGCCCTTCCCGTTTGGCCGGGCGTTCGCCATGGTTTGTAGGGGAGGGCCATGGCCCTCCTGCGGAACCTTGCGCCGCCACAGGCCCCGCGGGACGATCTCCGGCCTAAGAGCCGGGCCTGTGGCCCGGTTGGCCTCCGAAACGCGCCTGCGGGCGCAGTGCAAGCATCGTCCCCTACAGAGGCCCGATATTAACCGCAGGGCCGCGCTTTGCCCGTTTGGCCGAGGGCCTACCGTGGTTCGTAGGGGAGGGATTTATCCCTCCCGCGGGACCTTGCCCCGCCGCGAACCGGGCGGATATGGAATCCGCCCATAACAGGGGTTTGTGACGGCGCAGGGTCTGCGGTTTCCCGGCGGGCCGCCATGTTGCCCCGGCCCGTAGGGTGGGCGTTCACGCCCGCCGCACCTTGGAAATTTCAAAAATCGGGGCCCTGCGCCGCCGCAGGGCCCCGATCATTTTTAACACCCCAAAACACCCGCGCCCGCCACAAACGCCCGTAAAATCTCGAGCCCCGCGGGGCCGCTTTTTTCGGGGTGGAACTGCAGGCCGGTCACGTTGGCGCGCTGCACGGCCGCGCAGACTTCCCGCCCGCCAAACTCGATAACGGCGGCGCAGTCCTGCGCGCGGGCGGGCAGGGCGTGGTAGCTGTGCACAAAATAGACTTCCGGCGCGTCCGCCCCGGCCAGCGCGCGCAGCGGGCCGCTTTGCGCGGCCGGGGTCAGGCGCAGCGCGTGCCAGCCGACGTTGGGGATTTTCAGCGCGCTGCCGTCCGCAGCGCGCACAGGCAGCGGCGCGACCTCGCCTTCAATCAACCCCAGCCCCGCGGTCAGCCCGCCTTCGGGGCTTTGCTGCAACAGCATCTGCATGCCCAAGCAGATGCCCAGCAGCGGCGTGCCGGCGCGCGCGGCGGCACAGAGCGGCTCCGCCAGGCCCAGCGCGCGCAGCTGCGCCATGCCGTCGGCAAACGCGCCGACGCCGGGCAGCACCAGCGCCCCGGCCGCGCGCACGGCGGCCGGGGTGTTGGCAAACTGTACTTCGGCCCCGCAGGCCTCCAGCGCGCGCTGCACGCTGAGCAAATTGCTGCGGCCGTAGTCGACGATCGTCACACAGGGTCGCATCGTCTCACCTCCACACCGGCGGCGCGCAGCGCGCTTTTGAGCGCGGGTACGCCGGTTTTTTCGTAATGCAGCAGGCTGCCCACCGCCGCGGCGTCGGCCCCGTTCTGCGCGGCCTGCGCAAGGTCGGCGGCGCAGGATGCCCCGCCCGCGGCGATGACGGGCACCTGTGCTTCGGCGGCCACGGCGGCGATGAGCGCCTGGTCCATGCCGCGCAGAAAGCCTTCGCAGTCGACGCTGGTCAGCAGAATCTCCCCCGCGCCCAAAGCCTGCGCCTGGCGCGCCCATTCCAGCACGTCGCGGCCGGAGTGTTCGCGCCCGTTGTCGTAGTAGGCTTCCCACCCGGCTTCGGGGCGGGCGGGGTCGCGGCGCTTGGCCTGGATGCTGACCACCGCGCACTGGCTGCCGTAGGCGCGCGCGATCTCGGTGATGAGCGCCGGGCGCTGCAGCGCGGCGGTGTTGACGGCGGCCTTGTCGGCCCCGGCGGCCAGCACCGCGCCCACGTCCGCGGCGCTGCGCAGCCCGCCGCCCGCCGTGATGGGGATGAACACATCGGCCGTGGCGCGGCGCAGAATTTCGCCCAGGTTGTTGCGGCCGTAGAGGCTCGCCACCGTGTCGAGATACAGCAGTTCGTCGATGCCCTGCCGGTAATACCGCACGGCGAAGTCGTGCGGGTCGCCGAGCTTGCGCAGCCCCTCGTACTGGATGCCCTTGACAAGGTATTCGTCCTTGACGTCCAGCCGGGCGATCAGGCGTATTTTTTTGCTCATACCGCGCCGCCTTTCCCAAGGCTTTCCGGCGGCGCGCCCCAGCGGCAGAGGCTTTCGCCCGCGTAGGGGGTGTGGCGCAAACTCCACACGCCGTCTTTATACTGCCACAGGTGGGGCGAGCGGAACCGGTCGGCCAGGTGCATGAAGTAGGCAAGGTCCATCTCCGGCTGTTCAAAACAATCGGCCGCCTTGCCGAAATGGGCTTTGTCGATGGAGATATAGCGGAAGAATTCTTCGGCAAAGCGGGCGGGGAACTCGCCGTCGAACTTTTTGCACAGGGCGACGGCCTCCTCGCGCGTGATCTCGCCGTTGCGGATCTCCTGCGCGGCGTCGTAGGTGCAGCGGCCGATGCCGTACTTGATGTAGGTGGTGTAGTAGAAAAAGTCGTCGACCTTATCGTCGATGGAGTTGTATTTGGAGTAGGTGCCCGCCGTGCGCTCGGGGCTGGGCACAAAGCCGCCGTGCTCGACCGCATAGTAGTAAGCCCCCTGCGGGTGCCAGCGCTCGTAGTAGCCCAAATAGCGCACCTGAATGTGGTTTTTCTCGATGTCGCTGGTCTCGCCGGGCAGGTAGAGGGCAAGGTCGGCCTTGTCGATGCCGAAATCCTCCTCCAGCTGGCGCAGGCTGACGCCGCCCAGATAAATGTGGTCATAGTCGTTGACGGCGAAGAAATGTTCGTCCCGCAGCGCGCTCTCGTTGTCCGCGATGGGGTTGCCGAACTCGGCCTCGTTCTCGCCGTAGAACACGAGCGGGATGCCGAACTTGGCGGCGATCTTGGGCGCGAGCTGCTTCTGCCCCAGTATAAACGGCTGGAACGGGTGGAACAGGTTCTCGGTCGCCAGGCGGGTCAGCAGGCGGTGGGTCAGGCCGTTGGGGGTGCACAGGTAGTTGTCGAACCCGGCGTGAATCCACGCCTGGAAGTTCTGCCACCCCCAGGGGGTGTAGATGTGCGGCGCCCAGGTCACGGTCAGCGGGTGCATGCCGTATTTGTATTTCAGCAGGTGGGCGGCGTAAAAGCTGTCCTTGCCGCCGGAGCCGGGCACCAGGCAGTCATAGCTGCCGTCGGTTTTGCGGTAACGGTCGCACAGTTCGCGCAGTTCTTCCTCGCGCTGCGCCCAGTCGATGTGGCCGTCGGCTTTCTGGCGGCAGGCGTGGCAGGCGTCGCACACGCCGTCCGGCTGGATGACCATGGTCTTTTTCTTGGAAAGGGCCGTGTGCTCAAACTCATAGCAGGAGTTGGGCTTCTGGTTGGTCATGACGCAGTCTTTGCAAAAGGTCACGGTCTGCGGCAGGCCGTAATACGCCGTGCGCCGTTCGGGCGGCAGGGCGGGGTCGTATTGTGCATAGTCGATCGGCTGGTAACGCGGCAATTTCAGCATGGTAAACTCCTTTTTTTGGCAAAACAAACAAGGGCAGGGACGCGCCCCCGGCAGGGTTTTCCCCTGCCGGGTCTGCGGGCGTCCTTGCCCTGCGTTTTGGTTTTGTGGTTTTCTATTCGCCCTCGCCCTCATAGCGGCGGATGATGCTCTGCGCAATCTGCCGCCGGGTGACGCGGGCGTCCATCGCCAGCTTTTCAATGTGGCGGTGGGCTTCGGCTTCGGTCATCTGTTCATGCAGCGCCAGCAGGCATTTGGCCTGGGTGGTCACGCGCGCGTCGTCCAGCCGCTTGGTCAGGCGCTGGTTTTCTTCCAGAATGCGGCGCATGCGCTGGCGCCCGGCGCGCAGCAGCCGCAGCGCCAGCGCCGCCTGCTGGCGGGAAAGCGGCCGCGGCAACACCAGCACGCCGTATTTTTCCAGCCCCGCGGCGATCTTGTCCGCCTGCGGCGCAGCGCACAGCAAAATGGCGTCCAGCCCTTTGTCCACGGCTGTGACCGCCAGCTCGCGGCCGAATTCATCGGGCAGCGGCGTGTTGACGATCAACAGCGCATAGTCCCCGCCCAGCAGCGCGCGGCGCGCTTCGCCCGCGCTGGCGCAGCACAAAGCCGCCGCGCCCGCGGCAAACACGCTTTTCAGCGCCGCGTGCGCCGCCGGGTCGGATACGATCAGCACCCCGGCCATCCCGTTCACCTGCCTTTCGGGTTACACCGCTCACACGCGGTCAAAGTAGGTCTGCATCTCGTACCAGTGCGGGTCGGGCGCGGCGGCCCAGGCGGCGGCGTCGCGCCGCTTGCGGTCCAGGTAGGCGTCCAGCAGCCGCGCGGGCAGCATGCGGCGCAGAAATTCGCTCTGTTCGGCCAGGCGCACGGCCTCGGTGAGCGTTTTGGGCAGCGCGCAGCCGCCGGTTTTGGCCCCGGCCAGCAGGTCGCCGCTGGCGGCGGGGGGCAGGGGCAGGTTTTCGCGCACGCCCTCCAGCCCCGCTTCCAGCAGCAGCGCCACCGCATAATAGGGGTTGCAGGCGGCGTCGGGGCTGCGCAGTTCCATGCGGCAGTCCGCGCCGCGGGCCGCCGGTACGCGCACCAGGCTCGAACGGTTCTGGCACGACCAGCTCACAACGCCCGGGGCTTCGCAGCAGCCCAGCCGCTGGTAGGAGCCGGGCAGGGGGTTGGTGAACACGGTCAGCTCGGGCACGCGGCGCAAAATGCCCGCCAGGAAGGCGGCGGCCATCGGGTCGGGCGCGGTCTGGAAATCCTCGAACACATTGCGCCCGCCGTGCAAAAGCGAAAAGTTCAGGTGCAGCCCGCTGCCGCTTTTTTCCGGCAGGGGTTTGGGCAAAAACGAAGCGTACAGCCCGTTTTGCCCGGCGATGGCCTTGACGACGGTGTGCACGGTCATCAGGTCGTCGGCCGCCTGCAGAGGCGAAGCGCAGCGGAAGTCGATCTCGTTTTGGCCCGGGCCCTGCTCGTGGTGGCTGCGCTCGGGCTGCACGCCCATCTCTTCCAGCGTTAGACAGATCTGGCGGCGCACGTTCTCGCCGCGGTCGACGGGGGCCAGGTCAAAATAGCCGCCCTGGTCAAACGGCGTGCGGGTGGGCAGGCCGTGCTCGTCGGTTTCAAACAGATAGAACTCACACTCCGGCCCCACCAGGAAGCGGTACCCCGCGGCGGCCGCGGCCTGCTCGGTGCGCTGCAGCAGCGCGCGGCCGTCGCCCTCAAACGGGCGGCCGTCCGGGTAGCGCACGCTGCAGAACAGCCGCCCGACGCAGCCTTCGCTGGGGCGCCAGGGCAGGATGGAAAAGGTGGAAAGGTCCGGCGCCAAAAACAGGTCAGACTCCGACACATGGCCGAAGCCCGGCACCGCCGAAGCGTCGAACGAGACGCCCTGCTCCGCCGCATGGCGCAGCTGGCTGGCCATGACGGCGATGTTTTTCTGCACGCCGAACATATCGCAAAACGCCAGGCGAATGAACTTGATATCGTTTTCTTCCACGAACCGCAGCAGCCCGTCAAGCGTCTGTTTCATAGCAAAGACCCCCTGCAAAATTTAAAAAAGGCGCTGCGCCCCCCTTGGTGAACGCAGCGCCTTTGCTGTCATGCCTGCATTATACGCGCCGCGCGCCCCGCTGTCAAGGCGGCGGCGCGCGGTGTGGCAGAAAAATTGCGAAAGCTGTGGTGAAGGGCCACCCGCGCCATCACTTCAGCAGCTGGCCGTAATCCCGTTTGGCGTACACCACGCGCGCGACCGTCACCAGCTTCTTTTCCTCGTCTATCCAGTAAAATATCAAAAAATTGCGCACCGGAATCTTTCGGTACTCGTGTTCCAGCGGGCGGATCGGGCGGTAAGCCGGGGCTGCATACGGAAAAGGCAGCAGGCTTTCCACCGTATGGACCAGCTCCGCAGCCAGGTGCTCCGCCGCGGCCGGGTTGTGCAGTTTGCGGCTGATATACCGCACGATCTCCAGCATATCCTTCCGGGCAGCCGGCAGGTACTCTAGCTTATACAACTGGCTCCCCTCCAATGGCGTCACGCATCGCTTTCAGCACGTCTTTGGAGGAGTAGCGCCGGTCCGTCAGCTCGGCCTCCCGTTCCGCCTCCTGCAGCTTTGCATAGACCTCGCTTTCAAACTGCAGGTTTTCATAAGCTTCCATGCTCAGCACGACCATATCGCCGTATCCGTTTTTCGTCAAAAAAACCGGTTGGGCCGTTTCATGCACGGTCTTTGAAATGTCGGCAAAGTTGTTCCGCAAATCGGAAACAGGCCGGATCATCTTCATAAACATCGACCTCCTTGCTATTATATTAGCACAATTATGCTAATATGGCAAGGCGGTTTGTGTAACTCGCCGCCAAGCGCGCGCCGCAGGGGGCAACAAACCGTACATTTTGCCAAAGTTTGCGCGCCGTTCTTTACACCGCGCCGCGGCCGGGGTATAGTGGAAGGGACAAAGACGTCAAAACGCCCCGCCAGGGGTCTGTTTTGGCGTCTTTTTTTATTTGCTTATGGCAGGAGGGGGAACATCCCATGAAAACACCCGGCACCCTGTACCGCCCCGCGTGGGAGCACGACAACTGCGGCATCGGCGCCGTGGCCGATCTCCGCGGCCGCAAAAGCCACCAGGTCGTGGCCGACGCGCTGACCATTGTGGAAAACCTTGAGCACCGCGCCGGTAAGGACGCCGAGGGCAAGACCGGCGACGGCGTCGGTATCTTGACCCAGGTCCCGCACCGCTATTTTGCCAAAGCCTGCAAAGCCCTTGGCATCGAACTGCCCGGCGAGCGGGAGTACGGCGTGGGCATGTTCTTTTTCCCGCAGGGGGAGCTGCAGCGCCGCCAGGCCATGAAGATGTTCGAGGTCATTGTGCAGAAAGAGGGCCTCGGCTTCCTTGGCTGGCGCGAAGTGCCCGTCGCCGCCAATGTGCTGGGCAGCAAGGCGCGCGCCTGCATGCCGGCCATCTGGCAGGGTTTTGTGCAAAAGCCCGCCGGGGTGGCCCCGGGCCTGGCGTTTGACCGGCGGCTGTATGTGGTGCGCCGCGTGTTTGAGCAGAGCAGCCCCGCCAGCTATGTCTGCTCGCTGTCCAGCCGGACCATCGTGTACAAGGGGATGTTCCTGGTCGGGCAGCTGCGCACCTTTTTTGACGATTTGCGCGCGCCGGAATATGAATCGGCGCTGGCCATTGTGCATTCGCGCTTTTCCACCAACACCGAGCCGAGCTGGCAGCGCGCCCACCCCAACCGGCTCATCGCCCACAACGGCGAGATCAACACCATCCGCGGCAACGTCAACAAGATGCTCGCGCGGGAAGAGACGATGCACACCGAAGCCTTTGGCGGCGATTTGGCCCGCGTGCTGCCGGTCGTGAACAGCGAAGGGTCCGACTCCGCCATGCTGGATAACGCGCTGGAATTTTTGATGATGAGCGGCATGGAGCTGCCGCTGGCCGTGACCGTGACGCTGCCCGAACCCTGGGCGCACAACGATACTTTGAGCCGCCAGCGGCGGGATTTTTACCAGTACTACGCCACCATGATGGAACCGTGGGACGGCCCGGCGGCCCTTTTGTTCAGCGACGGCGACGTGCTGGGCGCGGCGCTGGACCGCAACGGCCTGCGCCCGGCGCGCTACTGCGTGACCGACGATGGGCGGCTGATCCTGGCGTCCGAGACCGGCGTGCTGGAGCTGGACGAGCGCCGGATTTTGCGCAAAGGCCGCCTGCACCCGGGCAAGATGCTGCTGGCCGATTTGACCAAAGGCGAACTGCTGGACGACGACGCCGTGCGCGAGCGCTACGCCGCGCAGTGCCCTTACGGCGAATGGCTGGACCAGAACCTTTTGCGCCTGCGCGATGTGAAGGTGCCCAACCAGAAGGTCCCCGCGCTGCCCCGTGCCGAGAGCGCGCGTTTGCAGCGCGCCTTCGGCTATACCTATGAGGAATACCGGGATTCGGTCCTGGCGATGGCCCTGAACGGCGCGGAGCCCATCGGCGCGATGGGCGCGGACACGCCGCTGGCCGTGCTCTCGCACCAGTACCAGCCGCTGTTTGGCTATTTCCGGCAGATGTTCGCCCAGGTCACCAACCCGCCCATCGACGCGCTGCGCGAAAAGATCGTGACCTCCACCGCCGTCTATGTGGGCAAAAACGGCGATTTGCTAGAGCAGAACGCCGAAAACTGCCGCGTGCTGAAAATCGACCACCCGATCTTGAGCGACCTGGATCTTCTAAAAATCAAGGCGATGGACCGCCCCGGCTTCCGCGTGGTCTGCGTGTCCATTTTGCATTACAAGGGCACGCCGCTCAAAACGGCGCTCGAGCACCTGTTTGTCGAGGTGGACAAAGCCTACCGCAACGGGGCCAACGTGCTGATTTTGTCCGACCGCGGCGTGGACGAAAGCCGGGTCGCCATCCCCTCGCTGCTGGCGGTGTCGGCCGTGCACCAGCACCTGGTCAAGACCAAAAAGTGCACGGCGCTGTCGCTGATTCTGGAATCGGGCGAACCGCGCGAGGTGCACCACTTCGCCACCCTTTTGGGCTACGGCGCGTGCGCGGTCAACCCCTATCTGGCCCACGCCTGCATTGCCGAACTGACCGAGGACGGCCTGCTGGAAAAGGACTACTACGCCGCCGTGCAGGACTATGACACAGCCGTTTTGCAGGGCGTGGTCAAGATCGCGTCCAAAATGGGCATCTCGACGCTGCAGTCCTACCAGGGCAGCCAGCTGTTCGAGGCGCTGGGCATCAGCGGCGAAGTCATTGACGAATACTTCACCGGCACCATCAGCCGCATCGGCGGCATCACGCTGGCGGACATCGCCCGCCGCACCGACGAAGCGCACGCCCGCGCGTTTGACCCGCTGGGCCTGCCCGCCGACACCACGCTGCCCTCGCTCGGGCGGCACAAGCTGCGCAGCGGGGGCGAAGTCCACCGCTACGACCCCGAGGCCATCCACCTGCTGCAGAAAGCCGTGCGCAGCGGCGACTACGGCTTGTTCGGCCAGTTTGCCGACCGTGTCAACGAAAGCCGCACCGGCCTTTTGCGCGGGCTGTTCACCTTCCGCCGCCCCGAACACGGCGTGCCGCTGGAAGAGGTGGAGAGCGTCGAGTCGCTCGTGCAGCATTTCAAGACCGGGGCCATGTCCTACGGCTCCATCTCGCAGGAAGCGCACGAGGCGCTGGCCGTTGCCATGAACCGGCTGCACGGCAAGTCCAACAGCGGCGAAGGCGGCGAAAGCGACGAGCGCCTGGCAAGCGCCGGCACGGCCGACGACCGCTGCAGCGCCATCAAGCAGGTGGCCAGCGGGCGGTTCGGCGTGACCAGCCGCTACCTTGTCAGCGCCAAAGAGATCCAGATCAAGATGGCGCAGGGCGCCAAACCCGGCGAGGGCGGCCACCTGCCTGCGGGCAAGGTCTACCCCTGGATCGCCAAGACCCGCCATTCCACCCCCGGCGTCACGCTCATCAGCCCGCCGCCCCACCACGATATCTATTCCATCGAGGACCTGGCCGAACTGATCTACGACCTCAAATGCGCGAACGACAAAGCCTGTATCTCGGTCAAACTGGTCAGCGAGGCGGGCGTCGGCACCGTGGCGTCCGGCGTGGCCAAGGCGGGCGCGCAGGTCATTTTGATCTCGGGCTGCGACGGCGGCACCGGCGCCGCGCCGCTGAGCTCCATCCACTGCGCGGGCCTGCCGTGGGAGCTGGGCCTGGCCGAAACGCACCAGACCCTGGTGCGCGCCGGGCTGCGCAGCCGCGTGCGCATCGAGACCGACGGCAAGCTGATGACCGGGCGCGACGTCGCCATCGCCGCCATGCTCGGGGCCGAGGAATTCGGCTTTGCCACCGCGCCGCTGATCGCGCTGGGCTGTACGATGATGCGCGTGTGCAACCTGGACACCTGCCCCATGGGCATCGCCACCCAGAACCCCGAACTGCGCAAGCGCTTTTGCGGCAAGCCGGAATATGTCGAAAACTTCATGACCTTCGTCGCCCGGCAGCTGCGGGAGGTGATGGCCTCCCTCGGCGTGCGCACGCTGCGCGAGCTTGTCGGCCGCACCGACCTGCTGCAGCCCGCGCCGGATGCGCCTGTCGACGTGCGCGCCATCCTGGCCCCGGCCGCCCCGGCGGGCGGCAAGACGGCGTTTGACCCCGCCGATGTCTATGACTTCGGGCTGGAAAAGACGCCCGACCAGGCGCTTTTGAAGCAGGCGCCCGTGCGCGCCGCGCTGGAACAGGGGACCCCCGCCCGCGTACCGGCAACGGTGCGCAACGTCGACCGCGCGTTCGGCGCGCAGCTGGGCGCGGCGCTGACCCGCCTTTGCCCCGAAGGCCGCCCCGACGATACGCTGACGGTGGACTGCACCGGCACGGGCGGGCAGAGCTTCGGCGCGTTTTTGCCCGCGGGCATCACGCTTTCGCTGACCGGCGACAGCAACGATTATTTCGGCAAGGGGCTCTCGGGCGGGAAGCTGGCCGTGCGCCCGCCCAAAGAAGCGGCCTATGTGCCGGAGGATAACGTCCTCATCGGCAACGTGGCGCTGTACGGGGCCACCGGCGGCGCGGCGTTCATCAACGGCCGCGCGGGCGAGCGGTTCTGCGTGCGCAATTCCGGCGCGGCCGCCGTTGTTGAGGGCGTGGGCGAACACGGCTGCGAGTATATGACCGGCGGCCGCGTTGTGGTGCTGGGCCCGGTGGGCAAAAACTTTGCCGCCGGTATGAGCGGCGGCATCGCCTATGTGCTGGACGAAGCGGGCGAGCTGTACCGCTGCCTGAACAAGGGCCTTGTCGGCATGGAGGCAGTCACAAGCCGCTACGACCGCGCCGAGCTGCGCGCGCTGATCGAAGCGCATGTGCAGGCCACCGGTTCGCCCAAAGGGCGGCGGGTGCTGGAAAACTTTGACGAACTGCTGCCCAAATTCAAAAAGATCATCCCCACCGACTACAAGCGGCTGATGCAGCTTGCCTCCCAGTTCGAGGAGCAGGGCGTACCGGCCGAACAGGCGCAGGTCGAGGCGTTCTACGCCAGCCTGGCGCGCAAAGCATAAAGGAGGCGCACCCATGGGCAAACCCACCGGCTTTCTGGAGTATCCGCGCGAGACCGGCCCCGAGCGGCCGCCGCGGCAGCGGCTGCAGGATTTTAACGAATTCCACCTGCCGCTTTCCCCCGCCGCCCAGGCCCGCCAGGCCGCCCGCTGCATGGACTGCGGCGTGCCTTTCTGCCAGGCCGGGCAGCCCATGGCCGGTATGACCACCGGCTGCCCGCTGCATAACCTGATCCCCGAGACAAACGACCTTGTATACCGCGGCGCGCTGGCCGGGGCCTGGCGGCGGCTGCAAAGCACCAACTGCCTGCCGGAGTTCACCGGCCGCGTCTGCCCCGCTCTGTGCGAAGCCGCCTGCACCTGCGCCAAGGACGGCGAGGCTGTCTGCACCAAAGAGAACGAGCGCGCCATTGTGGAGTATGCCTTCGCCAACGGCCTGGTGGACAGCGCGCCCCCGCCCGTGCGCACCGGCAAAACGGTGGCGGTGGTGGGCAGCGGCCCGGCCGGGCTGGCGGCGGCCTGGCTGCTCAACCGCCGCGGCCACAGCGTGACCGTGTACGAAAAAGCCGACCGCCCCGGCGGGCTGTTGCGCTACGGCATCCCCAACATGAAGCTGGACAAAGCCGTTGTCGACCGGCGCATCGCCGCCATGGAGCGCGCCGGGGTGCGGTTTTGCTGCGGCGCCGACGTCGGCCGCAGCCAGCCCGCGGCGGAACTGCTGGAACAGTACGACCGCGTGCTGCTGGCCTGCGGCGCGGGCCGCCCGCGCGACCTGGCCGTGCCGGGGCGGGAGGCCAAGGGCATCTGGTTCGCGGTGGATTTCCTTGGCGCCGTGACCAAAGCGCTGCTGGATTCCAACTTCCAAAAAACACCGTTCGAGCTCGCCAAAGGCAAGCGGGTGCTGGTGGTGGGCGGCGGCGACACCGGCAACGACTGCATCGGCACCGTGCTGCGGCTGGGGGCCAAAAGCGTGACCCAGCTCGAGATGATGCCCGCCCCGCCCGCCGCGCGCGCCGCCGCCAACCCCTGGCCGGAATGGCCGCGCGTGGCCAAGACCGACTACGGCCAGCAGGAGGCCATCGAGCTGTTCGGCCGCGACCCGCGCGTCTACCAGGCCACGGTCTCCCGCTTTGAGGCCGACAAAAAGGGCCGCGTCTGCGCCGCCGTTGTGCAGCGCCTGGCCCCGCGCAAGGACCCCGCCACCGGCCGCACCGTCATGGAGCCTGTGCCGGGGCAGGAGGAGACGGTCAAGGCGGAGCTTGTGCTCATCGCCGCCGGGTTCACCGGCTGCGAGCCCTACCTGCCCGCCGCCCTCGGCGCGCCGCTGACCCCGCGCGGCGTGCTGGAAACGCAGGCGGACGGCTACGCCACCGCGCTGCCGCGGGTGTTTGCGGCGGGCGATGCGCGCCGCGGCCCTTCGCTGGTCGTGTGGGCCATTGCGGAGGGCACCGGCGCGGCCCGGGCCATCGACGCCTCTTTGATGGGGTACTCAAACCTGTAAAGCGGCCAAAAGGGCGGCCGCCGCGCGCGGCCGGCGGGAACCATAGAGGGAGGAAGGAATATGTGCACGATCCTGTGTTATGCGGGCGGGGCCGTCGGGCCGGAGGAACTGCGCGGCTATCTGCTGCGCGCGCAGCACCGCGGGCCGGACGACGCCCGCCTGGCGCGAACGCCGTTCGGCTACCTGGGCTTTGCCCGGCTGGCCATCATGGGCTTAACGCCCGAAGGCATGCAGCCGTTTGAAGACGGCGGCAGCTGGGCGGTGTGCAACGGCGAGATTTACGGCTTCCGCCCGCTGCGGCGGGAACTGGAGGCAAAAGGCTACCGTTTCCGCAGCGATTCCGACTGCGAGGTGCTGCTGCCGCTGTGGCGCGAACACGGCTGCGATATGTTCCGGCGGCTGGACGCCGAGTTCGCCTGCGTTTTGTACGACGGCCAAAGCGGCAGCCTTATCGCCGCGCGCGACCCCATCGGCATCCGGCCGCTGTTTTACGGCCGCGCCAAGGCGGGCGGCATCGCCTTTGCCAGTGAGGCCATCGAGCTGGAGGGCTGGGTCGAAGAGATCCGCCCCTTCCCGCCCGGGCATTATTATAAGGACGGGCAGTTTGTGCCGTACACCGATGTGACCAAAGTCGACCGCGTCATAGACGACCCGCCCGAAGAGATCAGCCGCAACATCCGCGAAAAGCTGACCACCGCCGTCATCAAGCGGCTGGACGCCGACGCGCCGGTGGGCTTTTTGCTCTCGGGCGGGCTGGATTCCAGCCTGGTCTGCGCCATTGCGGCCAAACACCTCGGCAAGCCCATCCGCACTTTTGCCATCGGCATGGCGGCCGACGCCATTGACTTAAAATACGCGCGCCAGGCCGCGCGCCACATCGGGGCCGACCACACCGAGGTGCTGATGACCCCCGAACAGGTTGTCGCCGTGCTGCCCGACGTCGTGCGAACTCTCGCCACCTACGACATCACGACCATCCGCGCCAGCGTGGGCATGTATCTGGTCTGTAAGGCCATCCACGAGCAGACCGACATCAAGACGCTGCTGACCGGCGAAATTTCGGACGAACTGTTCGGCTATAAATACACCGACTACGCCCCCAGCGCCGCGGCCTTCCAGCAGGAGGCCGAAAAGCGCCTGCGGGAGCTGTATGCCTACGACGTGCTGCGCGCCGACCGCTGCCTGGCCGCCCACAGCTTGGAAGCGCGGGTGCCGTTCGGCGACCTCGACTTTGTGCGCTACGTCATGGCCATCAACCCAAGCCGCAAGCTGAACACGACCGGCAAGGGCAAGTACCTGTTGCGGCAGGCGTTCGCCGGGACCGGCCTGCTGCCGGACAGCATCCTCTGGCGGGAGAAAGCGGCGTTCAGCGATGCAGTCGGCCACAGCATGGTGGACGACCTCAAGGCTTACGCCGAACAGCGCTACACCGGCGCGGAGTTTGCGCAAAAGTGCGCGCAGTACAGCGACCCCCGCCCGTTTACCAAAGAGAGCCTGCTCTACCGCGAGCTGTTCGAGCAGTTCTACCCCGGCCAGGCGCAGATGATCCCCGGCTACTGGATGCCCAACCCCGCCTGGCCCGGCTGCCGCGTCAGCGACCCCAGCGCCCGCGTGCTCGCCAACTACGGCGCCAGCGGGCAGTGAGAACCGCAAGAGCCGGACAGGGCGCACAAAAACAGAAACACCAAAAAAGCACGCGCCTGCATTTTGCAGGCGCGTGCTTTTTGCGCGGCAAGGAAGGCGGGCGGCCAATGCAAGAATTTCTCCAGTTAGTATCACAAAATGATACTAACTGGAGAAATTGTGACATTGGGGAAGGCTCAAAAGATTTATCGCCGGTTTTGTCGCCATTTTGCGGCGGTAAAACTGGCGATTTTTTGGGGCTTTGTCTGGGATGTGGGCGTCCGGCTGCCAATTTGCCGCGCACCCCGTGTCCTTATGCCTGGCCGCAGTATATGTCGATCGCCTGCTTCACAAAGTCCGCGGTGCCCGCGCCGCCTGCACAGTCAATCTGTCGTCGGAAGCGTTCATCGCCGGTGTACATCTGCCCCAGCCCCTGCAGGATCTCCCGGGTGCAGGTGTAAAAGTTTTGGGTGATGATGTTCTGCAACGCGCCGATCTCTTCCTGCACCGCCGGGTCGGCCGGCGAAAGATGCTGCATACGGCCGAGCGCGGCAAACTGCGCCATCAGCTGCGCCGAAGCCGCCTGGAAGTCCGCGCCGCTTTTTGCTTTCTGCTCATATTCCCGGTACGCCGGGGTGGCACCCCACTTTGCTTTTGCTTCGGCCTTGTACTGGTCGAATTCGCGGGTGTCAAATGCGGTAAAGTCCATGGTTTCAACTCCTTTTTCCTGGATCTGGCGGGCGAAGGCGATAAGCCGGTCGATGTGCTGCCGCTGCCATTCCAGAAGCCGGATCTGCTGCGTCAGGGCTTCCTGCGGATCAAAATGGGGATCGTCGAGAATGGCTTTGATCTCTTTGAGCGGGAACTGCAGTTCGCGAAAAAGCAGGATGCTTTGCAAACGGCAAAGCGCCGCATCGTCATACAGCCGGTAGCCTGCCTCCGTTACGCTGGCGGGCGGCAAAAGGCCGATGGCGTCATAGTAACCTTGCCATACATAAAGTATTGCGGCGGTTTCGCGCCTTGTATTCGCTACTTTTTAGCGAATTTTCCAGCACTTTTGATTTATCAGGTACACCCTAAGTACATCGTATCAGGCCCATATCGGCCACCTCCCTGAAAATGGGCATGAAAAAAGCACGGTGCGGTTGCATCGTGCTTCAGGAGATTCCCCTTATTCGGGAATCATATCAAAGAGCCTGTTCCCCAGCTCAGAATACTGCCTGTAGCGTCTTTCGGTTGCTTCATCGGTTCCCTGAGAATACGCGACCTCTGCTTCCCGTACACGCTCAAGCAGTTCGAGCGCCTCATCTTCGGCATAATCGCCATTCTGCCGGAACGGAATTTTCTCAGCTTCCAGCAGCGCCACTTCCTGTGGAGTTAATTCAATTTTCATTTTCCTTCAACTCCTCCAAAAGTTTCTCGCGTGTCCTGGAATGGGTCGGATAGCAGGTCACTATCACACCCGTGTCCGGGTTGACAGCCAGCGTTGCCTTGAGGCCTGTAACGCTGAAAGACGGACGCCCCGCCTTATCATACTTGACAGGGCCTATTTCAGGAGGATTCTCGATCGCATCCTGTACAGAATCCACCAGCACGCTGCGCTCTGTCATGCGTTGCTTCACATGCTCGCTGACGGATCGGATTGCCACATTATTGGTGCGCAAACCAACAAGTCTTCTTTCCAAGATTTTAACATTTTCGTTCGGGCCTGTCCACTGCTTTGTGTACACATTTTGCCGCCGTCCGTCGCCGGGGTCGTACTCGACCGTGCAGCGGCAATACTCGTGCCACCGCCTACCCTTCCTGCGGCACGTCCGGGCAAGTGCAGGTCCCGGCCAGTCTGCCGCACCGGCGGCAGCCGTTTGCCACAACGCGGCGGATCACCCGCAGCCGCAGCCCTTCGTTTTGGGCTCAGGCAGCCGTTTGCACAAGGCGCGCCGGGCGCGCTTTGTGCAACAGCTTCAAGCATATCCCCCGTTTGTAGAGATTCGCCCAGTTTTGCATGCGATTTTGCCTAGCCTTGGCTCCGTTTTTTCTATATAATAGATCATAGAGCCTTCCCGGCCGCCCCGGCGCAAAAAGGGGCGGCGGGCAGGCGGCCCCGCTGCAAACTGATCAGAAACGGAGAGAACGATCATGGATTTCAAACCGAGCAAAAAACTGAGCTTTGGCCTGATGCGCCTGCCCCTGACCGACCCCAATGTGGACACCAGCATCGACATCGAGCAGCTCAAGCAGATGGTCGACGCTTTCCTGGCGGGCGGCTTCACCTATTTTGACACCGCCTGGATGTACTGTGGCTTCAAGAGCGAGTGCGCCGTCAAGGACGCGCTGGTCAGCCGCCACCCGCGCGACAGCTTCACGCTGGCGGACAAGCTGCACGCCGGGTTCCTGAAAACCAAAGAGGACCGCGACCGCATCTTTAACGAGCAGCGCCGCAAGACCGGCGTCGAGTATTTTGACTATTACCTGCTGCACGACATCGGCGCCGACCACTACAAGGTCTACACCGAGCTGGACTGCTTTACCTGGCTGCAGGAGAAAAAGGCCCAGGGCCTGGTGCGGCACATCGGCTTCTCGTTCCACGACAACGCCGAGCTGCTGGACCGCGTGCTGACCGAACACCCGGAGGTGGAGTTCGTGCAGCTGCAGCTGAACTATCTGGATTGGGACAGCGAAGGCGTGCAGTCCCGCAAGTGCTATGAGACCGCCGTCAAGCACGGCAAGCCGGTCATTGTCATGGAGCCGGTCAAGGGCGGCACGCTGGCCCAGGTGCCCGAAGCCGTCGAGACGATGTTCCGCGCCCACCACCCCGATTTGTCGGTGCCGTCCTGGGCCATCCGCTTTGCGGCCAGCCTGGACAACGTCATGGTCGTTTTGAGCGGCATGAGCACGCTGGCGCAGGTGCAGGACAACATGAGCTACATGTCGCAGCTGCGCCCGCTTGACGCCGCCGAGCAGGCGCTTGTGAAAAAGGCGGTGGACATTATCAACGGGGCCATCACCATCCCCTGCACGGGCTGCTCCTACTGCACCGACGGCTGCCCGCGGCACATCGCCATCCCCAAATATTTCTCGCTGTATAACGCCGAGCTGCAGGAGGTCGAAGGCAAGGGCTGGACCCCGCAGGGCGAGTATTATGACCGCCTGACGCTGAGCTTCGGCAAAGCCAGCGACTGCATCGGCTGCGGCCAGTGCGAGCGCGTCTGCCCGCAGCACCTGCCCATCATCCGCTACCTGAAGGACGTCGCCGCCAAGTTCGGCAAATAAGCGCCGGGCGCCCCGCAAATTTCATACAGCAATAAAACTTTACCTCCCAAAAACCTCCGGCCTGATGTGCTGGCAGCCGCCGGGCATTTTTATGGGTTTTGTCAGGCTTTGAGAAGATCGCGCAGGCAGGCGGCCAGCGTTTCGGCGGCCTGGCGGTGGCAGGCCGCACCGGGGTGCTGGCGTGCGCCCAGCGTCTCGGGCGTGGCGGCGGGCAGCGGCAGGTACAGGGCGCGCCCGTCGCCGGTCTCGGCCCGGTAGCGGGCCACGGCGGCGCGCAGCAGCGGCGGCATGCGCCCGTTTGTATCCGAAAGCATCCCGCAGGCCCACACGATCTGCGCGCCGGGGTTGTGCGCGCGCACGGTCTTGAGCACATCCACCGCTTTCTGCTCCAGCGCGGCCAGGTGCTCCGGCGTGGGGCGCTGGGCGTGGTTTTCACCGGTAACAGGGTCTGTCCAGGGCGGGTTGTCCATGGCGCCTTCGTCGTTGGTGCCCAGGTTGATGATGACCGCATCGGCCGGCCAGGCCGCGAAGTCATACGGCTGCTGTGCGCCCAGCGCGGCGTTGTGCGCGCCGGCCGCCACGCCGCAGACCTGCTCGTAATAGTCCATCACGCAGTGGCGGGGGTCGTTGTCCCAGCCGGACAGCAGCCCCCAGCCGCTCTGGCTGATGATGCGCCATTCCGCGCCCAGCGCCTCGGCCGTCAGGCGGGCATAGTGGGGCACCGCGCTGAAAAAGGCGCTGACCCAGTCCTCCTCCTGTTTGGCGCCGATCGCGCCTTCGCCGCTGGTGATGCTGTCGCCGATGAACTCCAGCCGGTACGCGGGCGCGGGCAGCGGCAGGAATTCGCCGTCCCAGATCCCCAGCGCCGTGATCTGCAGAAAGTGGTCGGGTTCGTCCGGCATGGCCTGCACGTCCTTGAGCACGCGCACATGCCTGGCCACGCCGGGCGTCAGGCCGCGGAACAGGCAGATCTCGCTTTCGCCCGCCGCCACCGGGAAGCGCGCGATCCACGCGCCGTTGAGCAGAACGCTGATCCACGGCTCGTGCGCCGAAGCGCCCGCCCGCAGGCACAGGTGCAGCTCGCTGCCGGTAAAGCTGCACTCGAACCCGCTGGCGGTGTAAAACAGATTCAGCGCGCCGCCGGTAAAGGTGTGCCGCCCCAGCGGCCGCACCGCAGGCAGCGCCTGCAGGGAAACTTTCTCCATAAAAAGGACCTCCGTTCTGCATGTTGCCCGGCTTTCGCGTTCCCTGGCCGGGGTTGCCAAAATCTTAGCACGGCCGCGGGCCGCCCGCAAGGGGAGAAAGTATACGAAAACAGGAGACAGGTCCCGGCCGTGCGCGTTTGCCCCGGGCGGCCGTGGCTCACCCGCGCACCAGCGCCGCGGCGATATCATTGACGTTGGTGCCGGTGGGCCCGGTAATAAGCAGGCCGCCCACGGCCTGCAGGGCGTGGTAGGCGTCGTTTTCGGCCAGCGCGGCGGGCACGGACCAGCCTTTGGCGGCCAGGGCGGCCAGCGTTTCGCCGTCCACATAGCCGCCCGCGGCGTCGGTGGGGCCGTCGGTGCCGTCCGACCCGACGCTGAACACGGCCGCCTCCAGCCCCGCCAGCCCCGGCGCGGCGGCCAGCGCCAGCTCCTGGCTGCGGCCGCCAAGGCCGTGGCCGGTCAGGTGCACGACCGGCTCGCCGCCGGCCAGAAATGCCAGCCGACGCCCGGCCCCGGCGTGGGTGCGGGCGATGGCCGCCAGGAAGCGCCCGGCCTCGCGCGCCTCGCAGTCAAGGCGGTCGGTCAGCAGCACCGGCTCGTAGCCCAGCGCCCGGCAGGCGTTGGCCGCGGCGGCGCACAGCTGCCGCACGCTGCCGGTGACGTGCGTCTCCACATTGTCCAGGCGCTTGGGCGTTTCCCGCAAAAGGCAGGCCCGCGCCGCTTCGCTCAGGGTCAGGCGGTATTTTTCGGCCACGGCCAGCGCGTCGGCGCAGGTGGCCGTGTCGGGGCAGGCCGGGCCGGAGGCGATCATGTCGAGCGGGTCGCCCAAAATGTCCGACAAAACGACCTGGAACACCCGCGCCGGGGCGCAGTGCTGCGCAAACCGCCCGCCCTTGACGGCGGAAAGGCGCTTGCGCACCGTGTTGATCTCGACAATATCCGCCCCGCGCCCCAGCAGCTGGCCGGTGATGCGCTGCAGCTCCGCGCCGGGCACCAGCGGCTGTTCAAACAGCGCGCTGCCCCCGCCTGAGAGCAAAAACACGACGGTATCCCCGACGCGCAGATCTTGGGTCAGCGCCAACGCGGCGCGGGTGGCGGTAAAGGAGTTTTCGTCCGGCAGCGGGTGCCCGGCTTCATAGCAGGTCACGCCGGGCAGCGCGCCCCGCGCGTGGCCGTATTTGGTGATGACAGCCCCGCCGTCCACGCGGGGCAGCACCTCCAGCGCGGCGCGGGCCATCTGCCAGGCGGCCTTGCCGGCCGCCACCAGCAGCACGCGGCCGGGCCCCAGCGTAAACGATGCCAGCGCGCGGCGCACCGCTTCGTCCGGCAGCACGGCGGCAATGGCCTGCCGCACAATGCTCTGCACCCCGGCGCGCAGTTCCCGATCCATACGATAACCCCCTTTATCGCGGTTGCGCAAGAAAACAAAGCCGCTTTTGCGGCATGCCTCACAAAACGCTGTACAGCAAAACCCCGGCGGCGCCGGCGCCGGCCATGACCCAGATGGGGTCGGCCTTGAAACGGCGCAGCACAAAGAAGGCCGCGGCGAAAAGGCCGACGGCGATCCAGTCCGGGCGCAGCGGGTCGGCGGGCAGCAGGCTCTGGCCATAGAACGCCAACAGCAGCAGCGACACGCCCGAGGAGGCGATCATCGCCACCACGGCGGGGCGCAGGCCGAACAGGATGCCCTGCACCATCGCCAGGCCCTTGAAGCGGTAGTAGACATAGGCCAGCGCCGTGACGATGCAGCACGACGGCAGCACGCAGCCCACCGTGGCCACCAGCGCGCCGGGTATCCCGGCGACCTGAATACCGACAAAGGTTGCCGAGTTGATGGCGATGGGCCCGGGCGTCATCTGCGAGATGGTGATGATGTCCGAAAACTGCGTCATGGTGAGCCAGGGGTGCAGCTCCACCACCTGGTGCTGGATCAGCGGCATGGTGGCGTAGCCGCCGCCGATGCTGAACAGGCCGATCTGGAAAAAGCTCCACAAAAGCTGCAGGTAGATCATGCTTCGCCATTCCCCTTTCCGCGCCCGCGGCGCAGGGTGTCCCACGCGCCGGCCGCGCCGCACAGCAAAATGATGACGATGACGCTGACGTCAAAGAAGCACGCCGCGACAAACGCCGCCGCCATGATGACGACCGGCAGCACCCGCCGCAGCTGCAGTACCGAGCGGCCCATGGTGTACACAACGTCGCAGATCACCGCCGCCACCCCGGCCGACATGCCCGCCATGACCATGCTGACGATGGGGTTGGAGCGGAAGGCCGCATAAAAGAACGAGATGACCGTGATGATGACAAGCGGCGGCAGCACCGTGCCCGCCACCGTGACCAGCGCCCCCGGCAGCCCGGCGATGCGGTAGCCGATGAGGATAGACGCGTTGACCGCGATGGCGCCGGGCGAGGACTGCGCAATGGCCGCAAAGTCCATCATCTCCTGCTCGTCGAGCCAGTGCAGCTTTTCGACAAACTTTTTGCGCATCAGCGGGATGATGACAAAGCCGCCGCCGAACGTGAACGCGCTGAGCTGCAGCGTGGAAAGGAACAGGGTCAGGTATTTGCTTTTGCTGTTTTCCATGGGGAGCGCCTCCTTGCAGGGGGCACAAAAATAGCCCGCGCCGGGCGGGCCTGCCCCGGTCCAGTATACCACCGGCCGCGGCATAAGAAAACTGTTTTTTAGCCCTCCCACGCCCGTTTGAGCTTCAAATAGGCGCGGTAGCCCTGTTTTTTGACCTGTTCGTAGGGCAGGGCGAGCATGCGCGCGATCTCGACATAGGTGTAGCCGCTGACATAGCGCAGGTAGAGCAGCCATTTTTCCCGGTCGTCCAGGCCGTCCATGTCCGCAAACAGCCATTCCCGCTCCAGCGGGGCGCGCAGGGCCTGACCGGCGCAGTGCTCGGCGGCTTTCTGCATGCGCTGCCAGCGCAGGTTTTGCCGGTACAGGTCCAGCGCCTTTTTGTCGGCGATCGAGATGAGGTAGCTTTTCAGCGTGCCGCGGCTGTGGTCGAACTGCCGCCAGTTCAGGCAGAACTCCGCCAGCGCGGCATACACGCACTCGTCAATGTCCTCGGGGGCGTTGAGGCGGCGGGCGCAGATACCCCACAGCAGGCGGCGGTACTGCGCCACCAGGGCCTCCGACGCGGCTTCGGCGTCCCGCTGGAATAATGTAAGTATTTCCTCCTCATTCACGGCGGCCCACACCTCCCCAACATTCGCTTCTACAAACTAATTCGTAGCAATTGCGAAAAAGGGGACAGATGGGCATAAAAAAAGCCCCTCTGCCGAAACAGAGGGGAATGGGCCGCACAAGCCGCGGCGGCTGTTATTTCACATCGATCTCCAGCACGAAGGCGTGGTCCCAGCGGTAGCTGATCTGCGCGCGGCGCGGCGGGGCGCCGAAGCCGGACTCCGAGACGGCAGTCAGCCGGGGGCTGCGCTCCAGCGCCAGCGGGTGGAACGCCGCGTACACCCCCTGCCAGACCTGGTACGCCGCTTCGTCATACAGCCTGCCGGAGTTGATCCAGCTGCCGCTGACGGCGGTCGGGTCGATGGGGTCTTCGGCCACGGCGAACAGGTTCAGCCCGGCAAAGGTCAGCGCCTCCGGCGCGCCCGTGAGCGTGAACTGCACATAATAGGGCGTCGGCGCGGGCGTTTCTTCCTCCGCCAGCGTGCCGTCCGGCTGCAGGGTGTAGTTGACGCTGCCGCCAACCGGGGGCTGCGCGCAGCCTGCGGGCAGTTCTTCGCTGACCTGCGCGGCCAGCGTGCCGCCCGCCACGGCCCAGGGGCCGCCGCCTTCCGGCAGCGGGATAACCAGGTCCTCCGGCAGCGGCGCGTTCAGGTAGACATAGGGGATGGTCAGCGCATAGCGCCCCGGTTCGGCCGGGCCGAAGTCCCAGCGGGAGAAGCCCGTCTCGTTCAAGGGGTTGTAGTTCAGGTTTTGGCCGGTGTACACCGCGCCGTCCGGCCCGGCGGCCGTGATCTGCCCGGCCGGGCCGCCGTTATACCGGTAGGTCCCGCAGGTCATGCCCGGTTCCACGGCAAATTCCTCGCCGTCCAGGGGGTACAGGTCCACGACCAGCCGCCCGTCCAGCAGCTGGGGAATGGCCAGCACGCCGCCGTATTCGCCCAACTCGTAGCTGTAGCGGTCCGGCGCGTCCTCCCGCGCCGGTTCCAGCGCAAAGTCCAGCTGCAGCCAGCCAAGGTCCAGCGTCAGCGCGCCGCCGGCGGGCAGGTCTGCCGTCTCGCAGGAGAACAGGATCTCGTAGGCAACGGCGTCCGGCGTTTCCAGCGCGCTGCCGTCCATCGCCAGGCCGTCCTGGGTCGAGCAGTAGCCGGTGAACGCCGCTTCGCCGCCCGCCCAGGTCACGCGCGGCTTGGGCGCGTACATGGTCGTCAGCATATGGTGCCAGGGGACGGTCGAGGCCAGTTCGCCGCTGCCGATCTGGCTGTCGGCCGCGTCCGGCCCGCGGGTCAGCACGATCTGCACCGAAAGCTGCCCGTCCGCGAGCACGGCGTCGGTGATCTCCACCGCGGCCAGGTCGTTTTCGCCGGCCGCTTCCCCGGCCAGGATATAGAACGGCGTTTCGGCGTCGGTGTTGACGCCGTACCCCGGCAGAATGCCGAAGTACCGCAGCACCGCATAGCCGCAGGCCGCCAGCAGGGCCAACAGGACAAGGATGAGGGTGGCCAGCAGAGACTTGCGCAGCCTGGCCAGCGCGCGCTGGCGGCGTTTTTTCACCGTCTCGTAGGGCAGGCCCAGCCGGTCCGCGATCTCTTTGGGCGTGTAGCCCTCAAAATATTGCAGGCGGATGAGCTCCGCCTCCTCCGGCGAGAGCCGGGCCAGCGCCTCCTGCAGCGCGAGCCGGTCCTCCGGCATAAGGCCGGACGGCGCGGGCAGGCTTTCGTCCAGCGGCTGGGCCTCGCCCCCGGCTTTGGCCGCGCGCAGGCGGTCGATGGCGCGGCGGCGCGCCAGCAGGGCCAGCCAGCTTTTCAGCGTGCCTTTGCCGGGGTCGAAGGCGTCCTGCTTGAAGTAGAACTCGGTAAACGTATCGTTGACACATTCGCGCACATCCTCCGGCTGCGGCAGCACGCGCGCGGCCGCCGCCCACACGACCGGCGCAAAGGCGTCGATCAGGCAGGCCATGCCGGTCTCGGGGTCGCTTTTCAGCAGCGCCAGCATCTCTTTGTCGGTGCGCATGGGTCCCTCTTTTCCGCCGGGCGGCGTTTGTTCAGTGCTGTTCTTATTATGGCAGATAGAAGTGATGTGCGCAAGACTTTGGCGCGCAAAAAAAGCAAGCCAGCGCCGGGAGGGCGCTGGCTTGCTTGGGATGCTTTATCGGGATGATTTGCCGGGCGATGTGCCCGCCGGGGCGTACAAGATCCACTGGCTGCGCGGGCAAAAGTTGGAACCGGCCAGCGCCGGGGAGGCGCCATGAAACCGTTTTTGGAACAATGGAACCCGACGGTCAAGGCGGCCTTTTTGCCGGGCATGCGCATCACCAGCCTTTTTCAGCAGAGAAAGCAAAACGCCCCGCCCGGGGCGGCGGGGCGCAGGGGGTCAGTGGAACAGCAGCGGCAAAAAGTCTCGCACGCATTCGCGCCAGACTTTCCACAGGTGGTAGCCGTCGTAGATCTTTTCAATGCAGCGGATGTTCTTCTCGCGGCAGATCTCGCTGTCCTGGCGGAACGCGTCAAAGAACGGGTCTTTGTCGCCCATGGCGCGGAAGAACACCTTGAGCGCACGGTGGAACGCCCCGGCGTCGTCCAGCACGCCGAGGTGCGCGCCTTCGCCGGTGCGCGGGCTGCGCATGAAGCCGCTGAACAGGCCCGCGTAGCTGAACAGGTCCAGGTGGCGGAACGTGGTCCAGCAGGTCTGGAAGCTGCCCATCGAAAGCCCGGCCATCGCGCGGTGGTCGCGGTCGGTCAGGCAGCGGAAACGCCCCTCCACGAACGGGATCACATCGTGCAGCAGGAAGTCCTCCATGCAGGCGGGGTCCGCGTGGCGCCAGCTGCGGCCGCCGTCGCCGGGCAGCTGCAGCATGCCGTTGCACATGACCACGATCATCGGCACGGCCGTCCCTGCGGCGATCTCATTGTCCAGAATGAAATTCACATGCCCCTGCATCGTCCAGCAGGTCTCGTTTTCGCCGTAGCCGTGCTGCAGGTACAGCACCGGATACGCCTTTTCCGGGTGGGCGGCGTACTCCGCCGGCAGGTAGACCACGCAGGTCTCGGTGCGGCCGGTCACGCTCGAGCGGAAGAATTCGTGGCTGACGCTGCCGTGGGGCACGTCTTTGCACTGGTAGAAATCAAATTCCGCCTCCGGCACGTTGACATAGTTGACGGGGTTGTTGTCCGCAAAGCCGATCGGCGCCATCGGGTTGAGCACGCTGTTGCCGTCCACAAAGAACTCGGTGGTCAGCATACCGGCGGTGGGCGTCTCGGTCACGGCGGTCCACAGCCCGCGCTCGCCGCGCTGCAGCGGCACGATGAAGCCCGGCGAGCTGAACTTTACCCGAACCTCCTGCGCGTTGGGCGCATACATGCACAGCTGCACGCGCCCGTCCGGCAGGACGCACGCGCCGCAGGGGATCTCCATGCCCTGGCCGTCCGGCCCGGCGGCCGGGCGCGGCAGCAGCGGGTCAAACTGGATGACGGTGGAAGTCAGGCCGGGGTTTTCCAGGATGGATGCGGTGTAGTTTTTCTGCATAGGGGATACCTCCTTGCTGCCGGGGCGCGCCGGGGGCTCCCCGCCGCCGGGAAGGGCCGGGCCCCGGAAAGTTGCGAAAGAAAATGCAAAAGCGTATTTTCCCCATTCTACACCGCCCCCGGCGGCTTTGCAATCCCGTAAAGAAAGGGAAAAACAGGACTTTCTTTTGCTCTGCCCCCGGCTGGCGCAGGCAAGCCCCCGCGCTGATGCGCAGCGCGGCTCAGTAGCGCAGAAACAGCATGCCCAGCACAAGGCCGCCCACTGCGGCGGCGGATGCGGCCAGGTCATACGCGCGCACGCGCGGCACGGTGTAGTAGCTGCGGGGCGCGTCGCCGCAAAAGCCCTTGGATTCCATGGCCATGGCCACCGATTCCGACCAGCGCACGCTGTTGACCAGCATCGTGAAGATGGGCTTTAGGGACAGCGCGTGGACGTGCAGCCCCCGCACCGCGAAGGCCAGGCGCACCTGGCGGAACTCCCGCACCATGCCGGGCATCAGGTGGAAAGCCGCCAGGATGCCATAGGCGAAGCGGGGCGGCAGATGGCACTGGTGCAGCAGGCTGGCGATGAAAAACTCGCCGCTGGTGGACAGGGCAAACAGCATGCCCAGCCCCGCATAGGCCAGCAGCCGCGTGGCCAGCTGCAGGGCGGTGTACAGGTTGCGGGACATGGCCGCCCGCACCGCATAGGGCAGGGCCGACACCGTATCCAGCGCGGCGGTATCGGCCGCGCCGCCGCGGGCGTAGTACAGCCCCATGAAAAACAGCCCCAGCGCCGCCATACCGGCGGGCAGCAGCAGGGCGGCCAGCCGCCGCAGCCCGCAGCGGGACCCCGCCAGCAGCAGCGCCACACAGAGGCCGAACACCGCCAGGTTGAGGCTGACGAGATACTGCACCGACAAAAGGATCACACAGACCAGCACCGTGGCCGCCTTGACCGTCGGGTTCCATTGTTCCAAAAACGGTTTCATAGCGCCTCCCCGGCGCGGGCCGGTTCCAGCTTTTGCCCGCGCAGCCAGTAGATCTTGTCCGCCCAGGCGGCGGCCAGCGCCCGGTCGTGGGTGATGAAGATCACGCTCAGCCCCCCGGCGTCCACCTTGCCGCGCAGCTGGGCCATGATGGCATGCACCGAGCGGGCGTCCTGGCCGTAGGTCGGCTCGTCCAGCAGCAGCAGTTTCTGCCCGCCGCAGAGGACCGACAGCACCGCCAGCCGCCGCTGCTGGCCCTGGCTGAGCATATAGGGCGAATACCGCCGGTAGCGGCTCAGGCCGTATTCCTCCAGGCGGCGCTCCGCCTCGGCGCGGCAGGCTTCCTCCGGCCAGCCGGGCTGCCACACCCGCAGGCTGGCCATGACCTCCTCGGTCACGTTCTGGGTGATGAACTGGTTGGCCGGGTTCTGGAAGACGATGCCCACCTGCCGGTAGAGTTCCCGGCGGCGGATGCCCGCCAGGTCGGCGCCGTCCAGCGTGATGCGCCCCGCCCAGGCGTGGCGGCGCAGCACGGCCAGGAAGGTCGTGGTCTTGCCGCAGCCGCTGGGGCCCAGCACCGCGGTCATCGCCCCTTTGGGGAACTGCGCCTGCGCGCGGTCCAGCAAAAGCGGCGCGGGCGCGGCGGCGCGGCGGAAAAGCCCCCGCTTCTGCTTCTCTTCGCCCTGCGCGATGCTGACGTCCTCGAAACGCAGGATGGCCGCCCCCGTTTCCGCTTTGGGCGCATAGGGCGGCGGGGGGTCGGGGTAAAACAGGCCCAGCTCCGCAAACAGCGCGCGGTGCTGCGGCAGGTTGCCCCGGTGCAGCCCGCGGGCCGCCACCCGGCCGCCCTCCCTGAGCAGGATGAACTCGTCGGCGGTATCCAGCCACAGCGCGGGCTGGTGGTCGATCGCGATGATGGTGCGCCCCTCCCGGTGCATCCGGCGCAGCATCTCCATCAGCGCGCGCGCGGCGTCCCGGTCCAGGTTGGCGAAGCATTCGTCCAGCAGCAGGCAGCGGCATTCCATCACATACAGGCAGGCCAGCGCCGCGCGCTGCTTTTCCCCGCCGGACAGCGTGTGCAGCGGCCGGTCCAGCAGCGCCTGCACGCCCAGTTCGGCGGCGGCCGCCTCGATGCGCGGGTCCATCGCGGCGGCGTCCAGGCAGAGGTTTTCCATGCAGAAGCGCATCTCCCCGCGCAGCGTATCCATGCAGAACTGCAGGTCGGGGTTCTGGAACAGCATACCCACCTGGCGCGCGCGCTGCTGGGGGTCCATGGCGGCCAGGTCCGTGCCGAACCAGCGGATCTGCCCCCCGGCCAGGAAGCCGCCGTTTTCGGGGTAGAGCCCGGCGGCCACCGCGGCCAGCGTGCTTTTGCCGCAGCCGCCCGCGCCCATCAGCACCGTCACGCGCCCGGCGGGGATGTCCAGGTCCACATGGTCCAGGATGTTGCGTTTGCCCTGCTCGAGGTAGCGGAACACCACGTCCCGCATCGACAGGGCCGGTGCGCTGTCCATCCGCTTAGTCCTCCAGGTCGGCGGCGTCGGCGGCGCGGGCCACGGCGTAGCCCTTGAGCACACCGGCCTTGACGAGACCGTCCGCCAGCAGCGGGGTGATGATGCCGTCAAAGGCGATGGCGCTGACGATGCGCACAGCCAGCATGAGCGCCAGCACCGGCACGGCGATCTGGTTGTAGCCGCTGATGACCAGGTTGTAGCCCAGCGTCAGCACCGAGCAGAGCACCGCGCCCTCGATCATGGTCAGGCGGTCGAACTTTTTATAGCCCTTGAGCGCCACGATCAGCTCAAACCCGAAGCCCTGCACAAGGCCCGACAGGATGATGATGGGCCCGAAGTAGTTGCCGAACAGACATTCCAGCACGGCGGCCAGCAGTTCGGCAATGAGGCCCGCGCCGGGTTTGCGCATCACATACACGCCGAACGCGCCCGCCATGAAGTAGATGCCGTAAAACGGCTCGTACCCGAGCGAGGCCATGCCGAACGGGGTGAGGATGCCGTACAGGATGCCGCCCACATAGGTGCAGCCGAGATACACGACGCCGAACAGCACGGCGCAGATGGCGATGAGCAGGACGTCTTTCAGTTTCCAGGCATTGTTTTTCATGGTTCATTCCTCCACAGTCGGGCTGTTGCAGTTCATGGTAAAGTGCAGCACATAGTGGTGCACGTTGGGGGCGTTTTCCATCAATTCGCACACGTCGTACAAATAGCGGAACACCGCCTGCACGTCGCCCTCGATGCGGGTGGCGTAGTGGATGGTGACAGGGTTGAGCCCGGCGTCCTGCGCCATGTACCAGACTTTGGCGATCTCGTCGATGTAATCGGCGGCCCCGAGGGGGTAAAGCGCCAGTTTGCAGTGCACGGGAAAATGGATGCCCTGCACGGCCGCCGCGTTGGGGGCTTCGCCCTCGCGGTCCAGCACGCTGTCGCCCGATACATCCCCCGGGCAGCCCTTGGAGAACTGCCCTTCCAGCGCCATGTGCACGCCTTCGCGGTAGGCGTTGAGGAACAGCGCCTGCACGGCGTCGGCCACATAGGGCAGCTTGCCGCGGTAGACGGTGGACAATGCGTCGGTCTCGCTCCACACCGCCGAGGTGTCGGTCTTTTCCAGCGCGCCGAGGATGATGTCGATGAAGCGGTCGGTCATCGGGTACAGGGTGAACCGGCAGCCCGCGATGGGCAGGGCCGTCCCGCGCCCGGCCCAGGGCAGGTCGGGGCGGTTGCAGCCGGAACAACAGCTTTCGTTTGCCATAAAAAATGCCTCCTGCAAATAAAATTGACAAAACAAAAAGGACGCCTCCCCGAAAGAAAGCATCCGCCAAAAAACACCGGCGCCGCAAAAGGCCGGTCTCATATAGAATTGCTTTCCTACGCTGGCATAACCCAGATCAGGTTCAAGGGTCGGGCGCTGGCCCCTCTCGGCTCCGAAGAGCTCCCCTAGAATTCTATCCGTATTCAGTTTGTTTTTGTCGGGAAAATGATAGCACAAACCCGCGGGGCTGTCAATGCGGGGCGAAGGGCGCGGGCGGGAAACCGCAAACCCCGTGTTTTGGCAGCCTTTGTAGGGGCCGATTCTATATCGGCCCGGGGACCCCGCCGCGCCGCAAACGCCCGCGGGCGGGATAAATCCCGCCCCTACGGCCGACGGAGGGCCTGCAGCCAACCGGGAAAACCGTGGCCCCGCGTTATAACAAACCTCTGTAGGGGACCCCGCAGCGCCGCAAACGCCCGCGGGAGGGATAAATCCCTCCCCTACAAACCATGGCAAGCGCCCGGCCAAACGGGACGGTCATACCCCTCCGGGCGGCCGTAGGGCGGGGTGCCCTCACCCCGCCGGACCTCGCCCTGCCGCAAACCCCCGCGGGCGGATATGGAATCCACCCCTACGGTGGGTTCCTCGCATTGGAAACATGCGGTGTTCCCGGTTGGCGCGAAACACACAAAACGACTGTAGGGCGGGGTGCCCTCACCCCGCCGGACCCGCAGCGAGGCGGCCGGTTTTCCGGCCGCCTCGCTGCGCCCTGCCTGTCTCCCCGCCAATTTCCTCCCCCGCTTGCCATCTTTCCCGGCGCGCGGTATAATAAGACCATGTAACAAACCGCAAACTACAGGCCGAACGTGCCGGCCGCGGGCGGGGCGCTGCGCCGGCTGCGGCAAAAAGTGAGGGATACCATGGAAAAGATCAAAATGACCACCCCCCTTGTCGAGATGGACGGCGACGAGATGACCCGCATCCTGTGGCAGCAGATCAAGGACGAAGTCATCCTGCCGTTTGTGGACCTCAAGACCGAATACTATGACCTCGGCCTTGTCCACCGCGAGGAAACCAAAGACCAGGTGACCATCGACGCCGCCAACGCCAACAAAAAGTACGGCGTGGCCGTCAAGTGCGCCACCATCACCCCCAACGCCCAGCGCGTGGAGGAATACCACCTTTCCCAGATGTGGAAGAGCCCCAACGGCACCATCCGCGCCATTCTGGACGGCACGGTTTTCCGCGCGCCGGTCATGGTGCGCGGCATCCGGCCGGTCGTGCGCACCTGGCAGGCCCCCATCACCATCGCCCGCCACGCCTTTGGCGATGTCTACCGCGCGGCGGAGTACCGCGTGCCCGGCGCGGGCAAGGCGGAGCTTGTGTTCACGGCGGCCGACGGCACGGTGCACCGCGAGACCATCAACGAGTTTGACGGCCCCGGCGTGCTGCAGGGCCAGTTCAACAAGGACAGCTCCATCGCCTCGTTTGCGCGGTCCTGCTTCCAGTATGCGGTGGACACCAAACAGGACCTGTGGTTCTCCACCAAGGACACCATCTCCAAAAAATACGACCACACGTTCAAAGATATCTTCCAAGAGATTTACGACGCCGAGTATAAAGACAAGTTCGAGGCCCTTGGCATCGAATACTTCTACACCCTCATCGACGACGCCGTCGCCCGCGTGATCCGCTCTAAAGGCGGGTTCATCTGGGCGTGCAAGAACTATGACGGCGATGTGATGAGCGATATGGTCTCGACCGCCTTCGGCTCGCTGGCCATGATGACCTCGGTGCTCGTCTCGCCGGACGGCAACTATGAATACGAGGCCGCCCACGGCACCGTGACCCGCCATTACTACAAGTACCTGAAAGGCGAGGAGACCTCCACCAACCCGGTCGCGACGCTGTTCGCCTGGTCCGGCGCGCTGCGCAAGCGCGGCGAGCTGGACGGCATCGAGGCGCTGGGCCGCTACGCCGACGCGCTGGAGAAAGCCACCATCGACACGATCGAGTCCGGCACGATGACCGGCGACCTGTGCGCGATGTGGGAGGGCGACGCCCCGGCCTGCAAGGTCACTTCGCTTGATTTCCTGCGCGCCATCCGCGCCCGGCTGGAAGCCGCGCTGGCGTAATTTTGGCACAATCTACGGCATACATCAAACAGACCGCCGCCCATGGTTTGGATGGGCGGCGGTCTGTTTTGCTTTGTTTTGCTTATTGAAAAGGAAACCGCGTGTTTCCAACGCGGCGAACCCAATGTAGGGGCGGATTCCATATCCGCCCGGGGTGTTTGCGGCGCGGCGGGGTCCGGCGGGGTGAGGGCACCCCGCCCTACGGCCGCCTGGAGGGTTATGGCTGTCCCGTTTGGCCGGACGTTTGCGGCGCGGCGGGGTCCCCGGGACGATCTCCGGCCTAAGAGCCGGGCCTTGCGGCCCGGTTGGCCTCCGAAACGCGCCTGCGGGCGCAGTGCAAGCATCGTCCCCTACAGAGGTTTGTTATAACGCGGGGCCCGCTGTTTTCCCGGTTGGCTGCAGGCCCTCCGTCGGCCGTAGGGGAGGGATTTATCCCGCCCGCGGGCGTTTGCGGCGCGGCAAACCGGGCCGATATAGAATCGGCCCCTACAGAGATTGCCAAAACACGGGGTTTGCGTTTTGCCGGTTGCCCCGCGCCAAAAAGACCGCCGCCCATGGCTTGGATGGGCGGCGGTCTTTATTGTTATTTTGTTGCGGCGGGGTTACAGCAGCAGCGCGTACAGGCCGCCCTGCACGCTGCGGGCGATGAAATGCTCGTAGCGACCGGTTTTGGTGTCGTACCAGTCGGAGAAGGGCACGCGGCTGGTTGTCTCGCGCAGCACGCGGGCAACCGGCGCGATCAGCGCCGCGCGCACGGCCGGGTCGGGGGCCATGGCGGCGGTCCAGCAGATCCAGTCCGACTTGGTGTAGCTCGCGCGGGAGTCCAGCGGCAGGCCGTAGCGCTCGATGCGCGGCAGGTAGCTGGCCGTTTCGGCGGCATAGAAGCTCTCCGGCATCAGCCCCAGGCCCAGCACGCGGTCCCACAGCAGGTTGTACTTCATGCTCCAGCCCTGGCCGTCCAGCGTCAGCGGCGTGTCGCCGCCTTCGCCGATCTTTTCACGCAGGCGGGCGGCCATGGCGCGCGCTTTGTCCTGGTACTCCGGCTGGCCGGTCAGCCGCCCGTAGCACGCCACGCCGACAATGGCCTTGGCCGCCAGGTTGACGTTGTGCGCCAGGTGCCCGGCAAAGTCGTCGGTGCAGAGCTGTTCGGCCGGGTCCTCGCCGTATTGCAGCAGGTACTTGACCCAGGTATCCAGCAGCGGGCGGTACTGCTGCGCCAGCGCGGCGTCGGCGCCGTAGCTGCGCGCGGCTTCCAGCATGATGAGCATGTTGCCGCACTCCTCCACCGGCATCTGATAGGCGGGGTCCCAGATATCGGTCCCGGCCGGGCAGAGGTAGTAGGGCGGGTAACATTCGGTGGGGCCCACATGTTTGCGCGCGGCATAGACCTGGCCGGTCGCCAGCGGGTAGCGGCCGACGTCATGCGGGGCGAAGTCGTCGGTCCACACCGGCATGGAGGCAAACTCCAGCACCGGGCGGCACAGCGCGTTGACCAGCTCCGGCGCAAAATGCAAAAACACCGGGATGGACGGGTAGCATCCGCACACAAAAACACGCGCCCGCGCATACGCGCAGACGCGTGTTTTCCTCTGTTGGGACCGTAGGGGCGGATTCCATATCCGCCCGGGGGCCCTCGCGCCGCCGCGGGGTCCGGCGGGGTGAGGGCACCCCGCCCTACGCCCGCCCGGGTGGCCGCGGCTGTCCCGGTTAGTCCAAAACATAAAATTTGTTCGTAGGGGCGGGATTCATCCCGCCCGCGGAACCTCACGCCGCCGCAATGCCCCCGGGACGATCTCCGGCCTAAGAGCCGGGCCTTGCGGCCCGGTTGGCCTCCGAAACGCGCCTGCGGGCGCAGTGCAAGCATCGTCCCCTACAGAGGTTTGTTATAACGCAGGAATCCGGTTTCCCGGTTGGCCTCGATGTTCGCCCCGGCTTGTAGGGGAGGGCCATGGCCCTCCCGCAAACCCCTGCGCCGCGCAGGCCCCGCCGTTCACCTCCAGCCGAACAGCCCCTTTTGCGCCTGCTGGCGGGTGACGCCGCCCACCTCGTAGCCGGTGGCGGCGATGGCGTCGCGCAGCGCGGCTTCGTCCAGCGCCTGCTCGGCCAGCACCACCGTCTCGTTTTTGGCGCGGGACGAGCGCACGCTTTTGACCCGCAGCGCGCGGCGCACCGCATCATTGACATGGCTTTCGCACATCGCGCACATCATGCCGCGCACTTCCACGGTATACTTCCACATAAAACATCCTCCTTGTCTGTGCAAAAAGACGAAATTCAAAAGTTAGCCAGCGCTAACTATTGGACACAAAAAAGCCCGCCCGCGCCGCGCTCACCCCAGCGCCACATCCAGCGCCATCATCAGCGTGAACCCGGCGGCAAAGGCCAGCACCCCCGCGTGGGAATGCCCGCCCGCCGACATCTCGGGGATCAGCTCCTCCACCACCACATAAAACATCGCCCCGGCGGCAAAGCTCAGCAGCACCGGCAGCGCGGGCACCAGCCAGCCCGCGGCCAAAATCGTCAGCGCCGCGGCCGCCGGTTCCACAGCGCCGGACAGCGCGCCGCAGGCAAACGCCCGCGGGCGGGGCATGCCCTCGGCGTGCAGCGGCATCGAAAGGATCGCGCCTTCGGGGAAATTCTGGATCGCGATGCCCAGCGAGAGCGCCGCCGCGCCCGCGGGCGTGACCGGCGTGTTTTCCGCCAGCAGGCCCGCATACACCGCGCCCACGGCCATCCCTTCGGGGATGTTGTGCAGCGTGACGGCCAGCGTCAGCATCGCGCTGCGGCCCAGCGCGCAGCGGGGGCCTTCCGGGCAATCGCTGTTCCGGTGCAGGTGCGGGATCAGGTGGTCCAGCAGCAGCAAAAAGCCGACGCCAAGCCAGAACCCGCCCGCCGCGGGCAAAAATGCCCACGCGCCCAGGGTGGCCGCCTGGTCCATGGCCGGGATCAGCAGGCTCCACACGCTGGCCGCCACCATCACACCGGCGGCAAAGCCGGTCAGCGCGCGCTGCACGCCGTCGCGCAGGCTCCGGCGCAGCACAAACACGCAGGCCGCGCCCAGCGCCGTGCCCGCAAAGGGGATCATCAGCCCCAACAGGACCGTCCCCGCCATAAGCATCCCTCCCGTTTCGCGAATTAGTTGTAACTAACCAAGCTCATTATAGCCCCTGCGCGGCGGGCTGTCAAGGCGGGCCGGGCACGGGGAAGCAGCGCCCGCCTTTTTGGCGTTTTTGGCGTTTTTGGGGCGGCGGCGCAAAATTCCCCTTGACAGGCCGCGGCGGGTGTGGTATCGTATAGCCATGGCGGTTAGCGCAAACTAACCGCCCGGCTGCGCGCCGCCCGCCCCGGGGCGGGGTATTTTTTGAGGCAAGAGTTAGCTATAGCTAACCATTCGCACAGACAGGAGGTCCCCATGCCGCGTGATTTTGGCACCACCTTTGTTACCCAGTGCGCCCCGGTCATGGCGGGGCTGAAAGCCGCCAACCTGTTCCGCTGGGTCGAACCGGACGCCGCCGCCCTGGCCGGTACCCTCGCAAGGTGGCGGCGGCAGCTGGCCCCGCGCGGGGTCGAGATCGAGACACTGCATTTCTGCCCGCGCGCCCATGCCTACCTGATCTACGTCTACCGCCCCGCACGCCTGCAGGCCATACTCGGCCGGGACGCGCCGCGGGCGCTGCTGCGCGCGGCGGGCTACCCGGCGGCAGGCGGCTGCCGCCGCTGCCTGGACTGCCTGTGCGCCCGCCTGCGGCAGGGCGGCGAGTTCCCGCATGAGATCGGCGTTTTTCTGGATTACCCGCTGGCCGACGTCGTCGGCTTTATCCAAAACCGGGGCAAGAATTCCACCTTTACCGGCTACTGGAAGTCTTACCAGGACCCCGAGCAGGCGCGGGCGCAGTATGCGCGGCTGCGCAAATGCACCGAAGTTTATCTGCGCTGTTACCGCAGCGGAACGCCGGTTACCCGGCTGACCGTGGCGGCCTGACATACACAAGCAAAGGAGAATTTGTTATGAACAAAGTAGCAGTTGTTTACTGGAGCGGCACCGGCAACACCGCCGCCATGGCGCAGGCTGTGGCCGAAGGCGCCAACGCCGCGCTGCTGGAAGCCGCCGCCTTCACCGCGGCCGACCTCGGCAACTACGACGCGGTGGCCTTCGGCTGCCCGGCCATGGGGGCCGAGCAGCTGGAAGAAAGCGAGTTCGAGCCGATGTTCGCCGGGCTGGAGGGGAGCCTTGGCGGCAAAAAGATCGCGCTGTTCGGCTCCTACGGCTGGGGCAGCGGCGAATGGATGGAACAGTGGGCCGCCCGCTGCAAAGAGGACGGCGCGGTGCTCTACGACGAAAGCGGCCTGATCGTCAACGAAGCGCCCGATGACGAAGCCCTCGGCCGCTGCCGCGACCTGGGCCGCGCCCTGGCCGCCTGGTAAGGGCGCAAACGATGTAGCGTTTTCTCTCCGCTTTTCCTTTTTCCGGCGGGCATACCGCCCGCCACGCTCCCAAAGGCAAAAGGCGTCCGCAAAAACGGACGCCTTTTGCCTTTGACCGGCTGTCGAAAAAGATGTTTCTCCACCGCTCGCAGAGCGTTTGCCTTGCATGGTAGGGCGGGCGATTTCGCCCGCCGCACCTCTGCAAATTCAAAAACGAAGGGTTTGCGGTGCGGCAGGGTCCCCCGGGACGATCTCCGGCCTAGGGTGTATCTGAAAAATCCCCAGCACTGTTCAATTCTACTAAAAAGCAGCGCCTGCTGCGTTGCTCAACCTTGGAATACATCAAGTATTCCTGCGGTTTCGCGCCTTGCATTCGCTACTTTTTAGCGA
>DWXD01000001.1 GCA_019119365.1 Candidatus Gemmiger stercoripullorum
CTCGACACGCTGCAAAGGGGGCAACAGCCGCGCACGGCTGCGCCTAACGCGTCTATTTCCCCCTTTGGAATCCCCTTCGACAAAATTTTACGGCAAACCGCGCACTCGTCGCTAACGCTCCTCGCACACAATTTGCCGTAAAATTTCCCTGTCGGTGTCGCCGTCGGCGGCACATGTCCGCCGACGGCGACGTTTTTTAACTTGTTTGACAGTCTGACGCCTGGCAGCGCAAAGTCCCGCTTTATTGCTGGGCGGCGGCTTTCTCCCGCTGCTGCTTGAGCTCGCGCACCAGCGCGCGCATGTTGCGCGCGTCGGGCAGCTCTATGCCGCACAGCCCCAGCGCCCGGTCAAAGGACCGGGGGTTTTTGTACAGGATTCCCGTAATGCCCAGGTCGTACGCGGCCTGGGCGTTCTGCTTGTTGTCGTCCACAAAAATGCACTCGTCGTACGCCAGGTGGTACTGCTGCATCAGCAGCGTATAGATCTGCGGGTCCGGCTTGAGCATATGTACATCGCAGGAGGCGATGCCGCCGTCAAACAGCGGGAAAAAGTCCCGCTGTTTGAGGTGGTCCATCGTATCGGCCGCAATGTTGGAAAGATAATACAGCCGGTACCCGGCCAGCTTCAGCTTGCACATGGTGTTGACGGTGCTCTGCTTGGTGTGCAGGAAACTTTCCCATTCGTCAATGACCGCCTGCACCTCAAACGTGCGGCCGCAGGCGGCGGCGTTTTCCAGCATGATGCGGTTGGCCGTGCCGCGCGCAATGACGCCGCGGTCCAGGTCCTCCCACTCCTTGCTGCCAAAGGTCAGCGTATAGACGATCTGCTCCGCCTTGCGGTTCATGAAGCGGTCCATCAGGAAGTCTTTGGGCGTATAGTCGACAACGACGCCGCCAAGGTCGAAGATGATATTTTTATAGGTAGCCATAGAACTCTCCTGTCCGTTTGCCGGCACGGCGGCCGGGCTTATAGAATGTGCCGCTTCTATTATACACGCAAATGTCAAAAGAAACAAATCCAAATCCTGCGCATACAGTGGTAAGGAGAAAGAAGGGGTTGCCATGACGCTGTGCGAACTGCATGCCAAGGATGTGATCCAGCTCAAAACCGGGGAAAACCTTGGCCGGGTGGACGATCTGGTCTTTTCGGAAAAAACGGCGGGGATCGAAAAGCTCATCCTGCACGGGCGGCCGCGCCTGTTCGGTTTGCTGGGGCGGGACGCAGACCTGGAGATCGCCTGGGCGGACGTTCGGCGCATCGGGGCGGATGTTGTCATGGTGGAGACGACGCCGCCGCCGGAAAGGCCCGGCCGCCGCTGGCGGCAGGGCGGGATTTTTATGTAAAATTCTGGAAAAATCTTTCCGGCAAGGATGGAATTTTGTGAGGTTTGTGCTATAATAAAAACATTATGGCAAGGTGCGCGCGGAATGAGGTGTCTGTCATGCGCAGCGCAGGGAAAGACGCCCTTTTGCTGCTGGCCGCAACCCTGGCGGCGCTGGGGGCGATTTTATACGGCGCAGCGTTCGGCATTGCGCCGGTGTTCCAGTTCGGCTACCGCACGGTGCCGTATACGGCGCCCGCGCCGGTGGCGGAAGAAGCGCCCGGCTGGCCCATCGACATCAACACGGCCGACGAAGCGCTGCTGATGCAGCTGCCCGGCGTCGGGCCGGTCAGGGCGGCCGCCATCCTTGCCTACCGGGCCGAGCATGGCGCTTTCCAAACAGTCGCAGACCTTGATAAGGTCAGCGGCATCTCCGCCGCGATGGTGGAAGACTGGGCCGGGCTGATCGTGGCCGGGGAATAAGTTCCCCGGCAGGGGCAAGCCCAAGGAGGAAAAACGAGTGGAACGCAATGACAGCATCTTTATCAACCGGGAACTGAGCTGGCTGGATTTTGACAGCCGCGTGCTTGCGCTGGCCAAGGAAAAGGGCGTGCCGCTGTGCGAACGCCTCAAGTTCGCGGCTATTTTTGCGAGCAATATGGACGAGTTTTTCATGGTCCGCGTCGGGTCATTGTACGACCAGACGCTGCTGAAAAACAACAAGCTCGATATCGTCACGCATATGACCGCCTCGGAGCAGATCGCGGCCATCACGCCGCGCGTGGCGGAGCTGCAAACCAAGTGCGACAAATACTGGCAGCATCTGGTGGAGGCGCTGGCGGAAAAAGGCTACCGCAAGGTGGACTTTGACAAGCTGGACAAACAGCAGGAGCATTTCTGGAAATCGTACTTTCAGCGGGAGATATTCCCGATCCTCAGCCCGCAGATCGTCGACCAGCGCCACCCGTTCCCGTTTTTGCGCAACAAAGAGATCTATTTCATCGTTCAGCTGTATACCAAGGCGGACGGGGTGCACTATGGCATCATCCCCATCAGCAACCAGTTCGAGCGTGTGCTGTTCACAAAGGAAGGCGACGTCACACGCTATGCTTTTGTCGAAGAACTCATCGCGCATTATGCGGCGGCGATTTTCCGCAAGAACGCCGTGCAGAAGTCCTGCCTGTTCCGCGTGACCCGCAACGCCGACATCACGGTGGACGAGGGCATGATGGATCATGATATCGACTTCCGCGATGTGATGAGCGAGCTGCTCAAAAAGCGCCGCAAACTTGCGGCCGTGCGCCTGCAGTTCTGGCCGGAAGCCCCGCAGGACATCGTCAAATTCTTGCGGGAAAAACTGATTGTACCGGCGGACCGCTGCTTCGTGCAGACTTCGCCGCTGGATTCCGCCTGCCTGTTCCGTCTGTCCGGCCGCATCTCTTCGGACGGGCACCCCGAGCTGTTCTACCCGCCGGCCCGCCCGATCCAGGCGCCGCACGGGTACGACCTGTACCGGGAGGCGCACGATCACGATGTGCTCATCGCCTACCCGTACCAGAGCATGCGCCCGTTTATCCGCATGCTGCTCAAGGCCGGGGCGGACCCCAACGTCGTCTCCATCAAGATGACGCTCTACCGCCTGGCCAGCGATTCCCAGATCGTACAGGCGCTGATTGCGGCGGCCGAAAACGGCAAAGAGGTCGTGGCCATGGTCGAGCTGCGCGCCCGCTTTGACGAACAGAACAACATCGACTGGTCCAAGCAGCTTGAGGAAGCGGGCTGTACCGTGTTCTACGGCTTTGACGATTACAAGGTCCATTCCAAGCTGACGCTGATCACGAGCAAGGTGGACGGCAAGTACCGCTACCTGACCCAGATCGGCACCGGCAACTATAACGAAAAGACCAGCGAGCAGTATACAGACCTTTCCTTCATTACCTCGCGCCAGGAGATCGGCGAGGAGGCCAGCGCCGTGTTCAACAATATGGCGCTGCAGCGCCTGACCAGCGAGGCGGATACCATGCTGGTCGCGCCGCTGCGCTTCAAGACCGTGCTGCTGGACGAGATGGACCGCCAGATCGCCAAAGCAAAACGCGGCGAACGGGCTTCGATGATCCTCAAAAACAATTCTCTCAACGACCCGCAGATCATCCAAAAGCTCAGCGAGGCCAGCTGTGCCGGGGTGCGCGTTGATATGATCGTGCGCGGCATCTGCTGCGTGCGGGCCGGGGTGCCGGGCAAGACCGAGAACATCCACATCCGCAGCATCGTCGGGCGGTATCTCGAACATTCGCGCATCTATTCGTTTGGCGAAGGCGCGGACGCGCGCATCTATATTGCCTCCGGCGACTTTTTGACCCGCAATACCGAGCGCCGCGTCGAGGTCGGCGTGCGTGTGGACGATCCGCGCATCGCCCGCCAGCTGCGCGATATCCTGGATTTGCAGCTGCGGGACACCGTCAACGCGCGTGTGATGCTGCCGGACGGCAGCTATGCGAAGGTCAAACCGGCTGAAGGCCAGCCGCCGGTGGACAGCCAGATGGCGATGTACGGCTATTTCCAGCACGCGTTCGAGCAGATCGACCCGCCGGGGCTGGACCGCCCGCAGCCCAAACCGCAGCCGCCTGTTGTGGAAGAACCGCGCCCGGCGCTGCGCCGGGACCGTGTCCGCCTGCGCGGGCTGCTGGAAAGCCTGCGCGGCCTGGGCGATAAGTAAGCGACCCTGAAATTTGGTATAGGAACAGGAGAATGAACATGAAAAACTGTGTTGTTACGGCAAGCTACGCCTGCCCGCCGCAAAAAGTGTGGCTGTATCTGACCAACCCCAACCTCAACAGCTGGCGCAGCGATTTGAGCGGCGCCGAAGTTTCGCCCGACGGCGCTGCGATCACCGAGCGCGGCCGGGACGGCACTGTGACAGAGGTCAAGATCACCGAATCCGAAAAAGCGCGCCGCCTGCGCGGTACCTTTACCCGCGGGCGCGTTCGCGGCAGCTTTATCGTCATTCTGCTGGGCGGCGGGGACGCCACCAGTGTGGAGTGCACGCTCTCGGTCGAGGGCATGGGGCTGTTTGCCAAGCCGAAGAAGGGCCTTGAAGCGCACTTTGAAATGCTGCGCAGCGCCATCGGCGGCTGATGGATAAAGCTTGAAAGTCACCCTGCAGGACCCGGCTACGGAAGCACCGCGGCCGGGTCCTGCCGTTTGCAGGGCGCATAATACGGCGGTTTCCCGCATAGCCTTACAGAAAACGGCAGGGGGAAAACAGCCTATGTGGGAGGACGCCAACCGGAAGCAGCCGCCGCAGCCCGGCGCAGCAGCGGGCGGCCGGGCCAAAAAGGACCGGCGCCGCCGTGCGGCCGACCTTGTGCTTTGGGTGCAGATCCTTCTGTGCCTGGCGGCGCTGGGGGCGGCGGTTGCTGCAAAACACCTGCAGTGGCCGGTGTACCGGCCGCTGCGCACCGCGTTTTACCGGGCGCTGGAAGCCCCGGGCCTGCCGCTGCTGGACAGCGAACGGCGGCTGGCGCGCTTTACCCAGCAGACCGCCGCCGAACTGCGGCAGGCCGCGCAGCAGGTCCTGGCACAGCTGCAGGGGGCTTCCGCCGCCGAGACCGCCCGCACAGCGCACCGCACCGCGCAGCCGCAAAAAACAGCGCCCTCGGGCAGCAGCCTGGAAAGTTATCTGCCGCCGTTTGCCCTGCATTTCCCGCTGCCGGGTTCGCACGCCGGGGAAACTTCCGGCTATGGCTGGCGCATTGACCCGGTCGGCGGGGAAGACGAGGAATTCCACACCGGGGCCGACCTCCCGGCGGCCGAAGGAACGCCGGTCTATGCGGCGGCCGGCGGCGTCGTGCGGGCGGCGGGGGCGCACAATAGCTACGGCAACTACCTGCGCATCCTGCACCAAAACGGCGATGAAACGCTCTATGCCCACCTGCAATACCTGTATGTGCGCCCCGGCCAGCGCGTCGGGGCCGGGCAGGTGATCGGGGCGTCCGGCCAGACCGGCAACGTCACCGGCCCGCATCTGCATTTTGAACTGCTGCACGGAGGCGTTCGCTATGACCCGTCCCAGGCGCTGCAACAGGCCGCCGTCTGAGCGCCTGCTGCGCTGGCGCGCCCCGGTACTGACGCTGTTTCTGTGGGCCTGCGCGCTGGCGTGGGACAAAACCGGCGTGCTGCGCTGGGGGCTGCTGGCGGCGCTGCTGCATGAAACCGGCCATCTGCTGGCCTGGGCGGCGCTTGTGGGCGGCAGGCCGCAGATGGAGATATCCCCGCTGGGGTTCTGCCTTTCGCTGCGCGGCGTTTGCCTGCCCCCATGGCGGGAAAAGCTGCTGGCGGCCGCCGGTCCGGCCGCCAACTTTCTTTTGTGCAGCGGCACTCTTTTCTGGATGGACTGCTTCGGCCATACCTATGCGGGGTACTGGTTCTCGGCGGCGAACCTGCTGCTGGGGTGCTTTAACTTCCTGCCGCTGCCGGGGCTTGACGGCGCGCGGCTGTTCGGCAGGGAACCATAAGGGGATGGAGTATGAAAAACTTATATTTGATCGGCGGAACGATGGGCGTTGGCAAAACGACGGTCTGCCGGATCTTGAAGCAACAGCTGCCGGACGCCGTCTTTCTGGACGGCGACTGGTGCTGGGATGCGGACCCGTTCGTCGTGACAGAGGAAACGAAAGCGATGGTGCTGCAGAACATCTGTTTTATGCTCGGGCAGTTTTTGCGTTGTTCGGCATACCGGAACGTAATCTTCTGTTGGGTCATGCAGGACCAGGCGGTCATAGACGACATTCTGGCACGGCTTGAACCGGATACGCGGAACTGCCGCGTGCACACGATATCGCTGCTGGCGGACGCCGCAACCGTGCAGGCGCGCCTTCAAAAGGACATAGAAGGCGGGGCGCGCACGGCGGATGTGGTCGCCCGCAGCCTGGCCCGCCTGCCGTGTTACCGGCAGCTGAACACGCGCAAGATCGATACCGCCGGCCGCACGCCCGGGGCGGTTGCGGCGCAGATCGCGCGCCTGTGAGCGGCCTGCCTTGCAGGAAAAGGCCGCACCTGTTATAATAAAGCAACGGCCGCCCGCTGTGCGCGGGGCGAGACTGAAAGAAAATGAGGTCAAAACGATGCCTACGATCAACGAGCTGCGTCAGGCGCTGTTCAGTGTGCAGAAGCCCGGCCGCTATACCGGCGGCGAACCGGGCAGCGTGATCAAAGATAAAGAGAAGGTGGACCTGCGGTTTGCGTTCTGCTTCCCCGATACCTATGAGATCGGCATGTCTTTTCTGGGCGAAAAAATATTGTACGAGCTGCTCAACCGCCACGAAAACTGGTGGTGCGAACGCGCGTTCATGCCCTGGGTCGACATGAAAGAGCAGATGGAAACCCTGCACATTCCGCTCTACTGCCTTGAAAGCAAGGACCCGCTGCGCGCGTTCGACATCGTCGGCTTTTCGCTTGAATACGAGCTTTGCTATACGAATGTGCTGGCCATGCTGGAGCTGTCCGGCATACCGCTGCGGGCGGCGGACCGTGACGAGCGCTGGCCGCTCATCATCGCAGGCGGACCCTGCGTATGCAACGCCGAGCCGATGGCGGATTTCTTTGACGTCATGCAGCTGGGCGAAGGCGAACAGATGCTGCAGGATATCTGCGCCTGCGTTGAGAAAGGCAAAAAAGCGGGCTGGAACAAAGAACAGCTGCTTGCGGCGCTGGCCGGGATTCCCGGCGTTTACGTCCCGTCTTTCTATGATGTGAGCTATGAGGAGGACGGCCGCATCCGCGCCGTTACCCCGAACCGCCCCGGCGTTCCGGCGCGTGTGACCAAGGCGATTGTTAAGGACATGGACAGCTTCCCGCCGCCGGAAAACTTCGTTGTGCCCATCGTCGGCACGGTCCAGGACCGCGCCAGCGTCGAAGTGCTGCGCGGCTGTGTGCGCGGCTGCCGCTTCTGCCAGGCCGGGCAGATCTACCGCCCGTTCCGCGAGCGGTCGCCCGAACTCATCAGCAGCTGCGCCCGCACGCTGTGCGCCAACACCGGCTACGATGAGCTGAGCCTGATGAGCCTTTCCACGTCCGACCATTCGCGGCTTGAAGAAATTCTTGACCGCCTCAATTCCTGGGCCGAGGCCGACCACGTCAGCCTTTCGCTGCCGTCGCTGCGCGTAGACAACTTTTCGCAGTCTCTTGTGGAAAAGACCAGCCGTGTGCGCAAGAGCGGCCTGACCTTTGCCGCTGAGGCGGGCACCCAGCGCCTGCGCGACGTCATCAACAAAAACGTGACCTGGGAGCAGATCGAACGCGGCTGCCGCATTGCGTTCAGCGAAGGCTATACCTCGGTCAAACTCTATTTCATGATGGGCCTGCCCACCGAGACGATGGAGGATATCAAGGGGATCGCCGATACGGCACAGAAGGTCGTCGATCTGTTTTACACAATCCCGGACCGCCCCAAAGGCAAGGGCGTACAGGTCACATGCAGCGTGGCCTGCTTTGTGCCCAAGCCCTGGACGCCGTTCCAGTTCTGCGCGCAGGACACGCGCGAGACCCTGCGCGAAAAGCAGAAATATCTGCTCTCCTGCGTCCATTCCCGCAAGATCAAGGTGAATTACCACGACAGCGCTACCAGCGTGTTGGAAGGGATCTTTGCCAAGGGAGACCGCCGCCTCGGCGCGGTCATTGAGACCGCGTTCCGCAACGGTTCGTTCTTTGACACCTGGGAGGAATACTTCGATTATGACCGCTGGCTGGCGGCCTTTGCAGCCTGCGGCATCGACCCCGATTTCTACAACTACCGCGCCATGGCGCTGGAGGAGACCGCCCCCTGGGACCATATGGATGTGGGGGTCAGCCGCGCGTTCCTTGCGCGCGAATACCAGAAGGCGCTGCGCGCCGAGACGACCCCGCCCTGCAACCGCCAGTGCAGCGGCTGCGGCGCCAATAAACTGTTGGGAGGGCCCTGCTTTGCTTACGATCAGGATCAGCTTTGAAAAGCGCGGCGAGGCCGCCTATATCTCGCTGCTCGACCTGCAGCGGGTGTTCCACCGCATCTTAAAGCGCAGCGGCCTGCCGGTATACTATACGCAGGGGTTCAACCCGCATATTTATCTCTCGTTCAACTGCCCGCTTTCACTCGGGCAGGAGAGCCTCTGTGAAAGCTGCGAGGTCAAGACGGCGGACGAGAACGCCGACCTCGCCGCCTGGCAGGCGACGCTGCAGCCGTATATGCCGCACGGCATCCGCATTCTGCGCGTCGCGCCCGCACAGCGCAAAAGCACCGAGATCGTCTGCGCTGAATATGCGCTCACGCTGCCCGCGGCCGGGCTTGCGGCGGTGGAAGCCTACAACGCGGGCGCGCAGGCGCTGGTGGAAAAAAAGACGAAACGCGGCCGCCGCGAAGTGGACCTGAAGACCTGGCTGCCCACGCTGCAGGCGCTGCCGGAAGGGGACGGCTGCCGGGTCACGCTGCGCCTGCCCTGCGCTTGCGGCGAAGGGGACAACATCAACCCCTCGCTGCTGCTCGGATACTTCAGCCGCTTTGGCATTGAGCCCTGGCAGTGCGAGGTGCTGCGCACCCGCCTGTTCACGGCGGACGGGGCGGAGTTTGTTTAAACCGGACCTGTTTTGCACAGCCGCCGTCCCGGCTTGACAAAACTGCGTGCAGGCGTTATAATAATTATCCTGCGCAGATGGGCAGAGAGGGGAGGTGCCACCGTGGCAGGGAAGAATGAACCCAGAAAAGTGATCGCCCTGAACCGGGAAGCGCGCCACGAATACTTTGTCATCGAAACGCTGGAGACCGGCATCGAGCTGGTCGGCACCGAGGTGAAAAGCCTGCGCGCCAGCGGCGTCAACCTCAAGGACGCCTGGGCGGACATCGACGGCGGGGAGCTGATCCTCAAGGGTATGCACATCAGCCCTTATGAACAGGGCAGCATCTTCAACCGCGACCCGCGCCGCCCGCGCCGTCTGCTGGCCCACAAGGCCGAGATCCGCCGCCTTGCGCAGCAGATCAAACTGCAGGGCTACACGCTGGCGCCGCTATCGCTCTACTTCAAAAACGGCCGGGTCAAGGTCGAACTCGGCCTGTGCAAGGGCAAAAAGCTCTATGACAAGCGCGCCACCGCCGCGAAGCGGGACGCCCAGCGCACCATCGACCGCGCGCTGAAACAACAATAAAAAAGCTGTGTGGTCCTTTGGACCTCCCGGCCCCGCGGCTGCAATGCCGCCTGCTATGGGGATGCAATGGTTTCGACGGGGGGAGAGGGGCGTGAGCAGCGGGCCGTGGCGGTGCACCACGATAAAAGCGCCAAAACAAATTAACTGACAACAATAACACTGTTGCCGTCGCGGCCTGATTAGGCCCGACCGTCCCGCCCGTCTTAGCACCGAACGGGGCCGGGGCGTCGATCAGGTGCTGAACATGTACGGACCTAAGCTTTGCCGTCCGTCAGGTACTCATGAAGCTACCAAGGCGTAACGCGCGTGTGTTCGCTCACGCCAAGGGAAATTCAATAAGCACACTGCGCCCGGAGATACTCTAACCGCTTTCTTTTCGGACAGGGGTTCGATTCCCCTCATCTCCACCACGATAAAAGCGCGCAGGAACGTTTGTTCCTGCGCGCTTTTTCATGCGCTGTGCGTATTTACCTGTCTTCCCGCGCGATGGCCGCGACCACGCCGGACAGCGCCAGCAGGGCGATGAGGTTGGGGATCGCCATCAAGCCGTTAAAGAAATCGGCCAGCGCCCAAACCAGGTCAACCTTGAGGCTCGACCCGACCAGCACGAACAGCACCACAATCACGCTGTATACCGGCAGCGCCCTGGCGCCGAACAGGGCCTTGAAGTTAACTTCGCCGAAGAAATACCAGCCCAAAATCGTCGAAAAAGCGAAGAACAGCATGCAGATGGCAATGAACACCTGCCCGAACGGACCAAACGCCTGGCTGAACGCTGCCTGCGTCAGCGCCGTGCCGGTCAAACCGTCCGGGATCAGCCCGGAGGTGATCAGCACGAGGCCGGTCAGTGTTAAGATCACGAACGTGTCGATAAATACGCTGACGATGGCCACCGCGCCCTGGTCCTGCGGGCGCTCGACCTTCGCAAGCGCGTGGGCGTGCGGCGTGGAGCCGAGACCGGCTTCGTTCGAGAACAGACCGCGCGCTACGCCGAAGCGCATCGCCTGCTGCACCGTCACACCGGCCAAGCCGCCGGCCATTGCCTGCGGGCGGAACGCGAGCACAAAGATCTGTGCGAACGCATTGGGCAGCGCCGCAGCGTTCATCCCCAAAATCACGACACAGCCGACGATATAAAAAACGGCCATCACCGGGACAAGCTTTTCTGTCACCGAGGCAATGCGTGTCACACCGCCCAAAAAGATGAATGCAGCCACGGCGGCAATGATAACGCCGACCACCGGTTTGCTGATGCCGAACGCGTTGTGGAACGCATCGCCGATGGAATTGGACTGGACCATATTGCCCATAAAACCAAGCGCCAGGATGATTGCCAGCGAAAAGAAGCCTGCCAGAAAGCGGCCGAACCGCCCGCGGAATGCGGCGCGTATGTAATAGATCGGCCCGCCGGTCACATGGCCGTCAACGGTGGTCTTGTATTTCTGCGCCAGCACGGCTTCGGCATAGATCGTCGCCATGCCCAGAAACGCCGATACCCACACCCAGAACAGCGCCCCCGGCCCGCCGCTGACCAGCGCGGTCGCGCAGCCCGTGATGTTGCCGGTGCCGACCTGGGCCGCGACAGCCGTCGTCAGCGCCTGGAACGAGCTCATGCCGTCCTTGCCGGCAGCCTTGCCGTGCAGGCTGAACCCGCCGAACAGCCGCCGCATGCCTTCGCCAAAGCGGCGCACCTGCACAAAGCGCAGGCGCAGCGTGAAATACAGCCCGGTGCCGACCAGCAGGACCAGCAGCACCCAGTTCCACAGATAGTCGCTGGCCTGTGTGACCAGCGCGGTAAAAGCCTCCATCATCTTCCTTTTCTCCCTCCATCAAATTCAGCGCGGCTGCGCCGCAGTGCCTTTTTACATTACCATGCTTTTGCAGGAAAGTCAAGTGTACACGGATGGCGGACAGGTGAAAAGGCCCTGCGCGGAAACGTCCGGCGCAGGGCAAGGGGGCGGCCGCCTTATTTTTCAATACGGGAAACACAGCGCGGGCCGCAGCCGCTTTCCTCAATGTGCACATGCGGCGCGCGGCAGCGGTAAGCCGCATTGTGGCGGCAGCCGGTGTCGTCGCAGCGCACGGCTGTCTCGGCGCTGGGCGGCGCGTTGTCGGTGGCGGCGTTGGCATAGGCTTCGTTGTTGCGGTAGCTGCGGCAGACGGCGTCGCTCTGCCCGGCGTGGTGCACTTTGACGCCGCCCAGGCAGCAGGAGCCGCCTTTGTTGTGGCAGCAATCGTTCTGGCTGCAATCGAGATAACAGATCATCTTAAAACACCTCCGCCCGTAGTTTGCCCGCTCGTGCGGCGCAGCATCCTTGCGGGTTGCTGCCAAATCTTCACAAACCCTGCATGCCATGCCAGGCAGGGGAGGCTTGACAACCGGGCTGTTTGCGTGCTACTATTTAACTAATTCATTAAATAGTTTTTGCGGAAATGTTTGCAAAATCCAGACCTGAAGAAAGGAGCCGCCTCATGTCCGGTGTGTTCAAAGCGCTCAGCGACCCAACCCGCCGCCAGATCCTGCAGCTTTTGCGAGATCAAGACCTGACGGCCGGGGAGATCGCCGCGCATTTTGTCATTTCCCGCCCGGCCATCACCCGCCACCTTGAGCTGCTGCGCAGCGCGGAGCTGGTCACATCCGAAAAAAGGGGGCAGTATATGGTCTATTCGATCAATGTGAGCGCCCTGCAGGCGGCGCTGGGGGATTTCCTCAACTATTTTGACGAAGCCCAGGCCCGCCGCCCGCAGGCGAAGGCGGGGGTGCGGGGCGCACAGAAAGAAGGGGAGCCGGGATGAGACCACGCAAAGGCTGGCTGGAAGTGACGATTGGCGTGCTTTCGCTGGTTGCGCTGTTTTTGGGCGCGCAGGTCGCGGCGGGCGTGCCGGGCGCATCGTGGGCGCTTATCGTTCTTGGTGTGGCATCAGCCGTGCTGTTCGCTGCGTTTGCGCCGCGGCTTCTGCATCTGTCACCGGGCAACCCCAAGCTGCGGGCCGTCTGGCTTACGCTTGGCTTTCTGGCGGTGCTGATGCTCGGCGCGGCCGTTCTCGTGCTGGGGGAGGAGCCGCTCACCGAATGGCTCGGGGAAGAACGCCTGGACGCCCTCGTCAAGTTGTTTGTCTTTGGCGTCATTGCCCTTTTTGTGATTTTGTTCGGCAACATTGCGCCCAAGATCCCCTTCAACCGCTATATGGGCCTGCGCCTGCCCTGGACGGTTACTGATGAACCGACCTGGCGCGTGGCCCACCGGCTGGTGGGCGCGTTGGCCTGGCCCTGCGGGCTGGCACAGCTGGCCATTGCCGTGTGGCTGCCCGCCCGCCTGCTGGAGGAACACAAGGAACGGGCCTGGCTGTTTTTGGCGCCGACGCTCGTCTGGTTTGTTGTGCCCAGCGTTTATTCGCTGTGGTTTTTCTGCCGCCGCTGGCATGTGGGGCCGCGCTGGCTCTACGGCCGCGGGGCAGGGAAGAAATAGAAGAAAACAAAAGAGAATGGGAAAGGAATGGACGGTATGATCGAATCGTTTGCTTCTCTGGGGATGGGCGCGTATCTTGTGCTCATCAATCTGCTGGGGTTTGGCCTGATGGCGTTTGACAAATCCTGCGCGCGCCGCGGCGCCTGGCGCATCCCGGAGCGCGCCCTGTTTGGGGTGGCGCTGCTGGGCGGCAGCGCAGGGACCTGGGCGGGCATGTACCTTTGCCGCCACAAGACCCGCCACTGGTATTTTGTTGTGGGGATGCCGCTGATCTTGGCGGCCCAGATCTGGCTGGCCGGTGGTGCCGGTCTGTAAAATGTGGGTAAAAACGGGGCGCACGGTTTGCGTTTGAACGGGCGGGGTGGTATACTGGAAGCATCCTTTAACACCTGTCAAAAAGAGGTCTTTCCATGAAATGCACAGTCTTGACCCTTGGCCCGAACAACGCTTCGCTGACCTGCTATGTCCAGGACCCGAGCCCGTCGCTCGCCAATGCCGCCACCCGCCCTGCGGTGCTGATCCTGCCGGGCGGCGGCTATCAATATTGTTCAGACCGCGAGGCGGAGCCCGTCGCGCTGGCTTATCTGGCGGAAGGCTTCAACGCCTTTGTACTGCGCTATACCGTCGGCAGGGACTGCCCGCTGGACAAAGCCCTGGCGGACGCCCAGGCCGCGCTTTCCCACCTGCGGGACCATGCGGCGGCGCTGCACATCGACCCGCACAAGATCGCCGCGGTCGGCTTTTCGGCCGGCGGCCATCTGGCGGCGGCCCTGGGCACCCAGAGCCCCATCCGCCCCGATGCCATGGTGCTCGGCTATGCGGTCACGCTGGGGGCGACCTGGGGGCCGGTGGGCCGCCCGCAGGAACCGGACCTGGGCGATCTGGTCGACGACGCCACGCCGCCCGCCTTCCTCTTTGCCACCCAGAGCGACAGCCTTGTTCCGGTCAAAAACAGCCTGGCCTTTGCCGGCGCGCTGGCGGACCATGATATCCCGTTTGCGCTGCACGTTTTCCCAACCGGCGGGCACGGGCTTTCGCTGGCTTCCCCCTGTACCTGCGGCGGCGATAGTGACCGCGTCAACGCCGAGGCCGCGGCCTGGCTGCCGATGAGCGTGCAGTTTTTGCGCGACCTTTGGGGGGCGCTGGGCGTCGCTGAGCCCAGCCGGGAGCTGGCAGGCCAGATGGGCGGCGGTCCGCTGGGGCTGGATGTGCCGTTCAGGCGCCTGCTGAAAAACCCGGCGGCCGCTGCGGTGCTGCGCCGCCGCCTGCCGGAGGTGCTGCCCATCCTGCAGCAGAACCCGCTGTTTGCCGGGGCTTCGCTGCGGCAGCTGACCGGTTTCATGCCGGAGGCTTATTCGGAAGAGTTTTTGAACGCTGTGGATGCGGAACTGGCCGCCTGCCAGCAGCCTCCGCAGCCGGAATAAAGGAGGACGCCATGTTGTTCTTACAGTATCCGCCCTGTTCGACCTGCCAGAAAGCCAAACGGTGGCTGGACGAACACGGTGTTGCCTATACCGCGCGCCATATCAAGGAGGAAAAACCGACCTGCGAAGAGCTCAAAGCCTGGCACGCCCGCAGCGGCCTGCCGCTCAAGCGTTTTTTCAATACGAGCGGGCTCGCCTACAAGGCGCTGGGGCTCAAGGATAAGCTGCCCGCCATGAGCGAGGAAGAACAGCTGCGCCTGCTTGCGAGCGACGGCATGCTGGTCAAACGGCCGGTTGTTGTCACCGAAAGCGCCGTGCTCGTCGGCTTCCGCCCCGCAGAATGGGAAAAAGCTTTGCTGTAAGTGGAAGGGGGATAGCGCCATGCTGTTTGCACGCCGCCGCGAAAAACACCTGACCCCGCCTCAAGGGCTTGGGGCTGCCGATATCCGCACCGAAAGCAGCATCTGTACCGGGGAGACGACCGTCGGCTTCCGCGACCCGCACAGCGGCAAGCTGCTGCAGGCGGTGGCTGTGCACACGCCGCAGGACCTCGTGGATTTTTACCGCGCCTACGGTTTTGAGCCGCCGCGGTGACGGCCTGCTTTTGCCAATATTGCTAAGTATCTGCCAGGAACAGCAAAAAACTGTGCGAAAATTGACATGGCCCCTAGGCAGTGGGCGGCAACGGTGCTATAATCAAACCATAGGCAGGCAATGACCGGAAAACAGGTCCGGTGTGCCGAAATCTGATCGGAGGTAACAGTATGGAACTTTTTGAACGGTTTGAGACCCAGCTGAAGGCAGACCCCAAAACCATCGTATTTACCGAAGGCCCGGACGCCCGCATCCTCAGCGCGGCCAGCCGCCTGCTGGCGGGCGGCGTCCTCAAGGTGATCCTGCTGGGCAACGCCGACGCCGTCAACAAAGCGGCGGCTGAGGGCGGCTTTGACATCACCGGCGCCGAGATCATCGACCCCGCCAGCTACGAAGGCCTTGACGAAATGGTTGCCAAGATGGTCGAGCTGCGCAAGGGCAAAATGACCGAAGAACAGTGCCGCGCCGCCATGGCCAAGGGCAACTACTTCGGCACCATGCTGGTCAAGATGGGCAAGGCCGACTGCCTGCTGGGCGGCGCGACCTATTCTACGGCGGACACGGTCCGCCCGGCGCTGCAGCTGATCAAGTGCAAGCCCGGCGTCAAATCGGTCAGCTCCTGCTTCATTCTGGTCCGCGGCGAGGAAAAATTGGCGATGGGCGACTGCGCCATCAACATTGACCCGGCCGAGGACGATATCGTGGAGATCACGCTGCAGACCGCGCAGACGGCCTCTGTTTTCGGCATTGATCCGCGCGTTGCGCTGCTGTCCTATTCGACCAAAGGCTCCGGCAAGGGCGACAGCGTCGACAAGATGCGCAACGCCACCGCCCGCGTCCAGGCGGAGCACCCCGAACTGAAAGTGGACGGCGAACTGCAGTTTGACGCGGCAGTGGCTCCGGAAGTCGGCCAGCTCAAGGCCCCCGGCAGCACGGTGGCCGGTTATGCCAACACCTTCATCTTCCCGGATATCAACGCGGGCAACATCGGCTACAAGATCGCCCAGCGTCTGGGCGGCTTCGAGGCTTACGGCCCGATCCTGCAGGGCCTCAACGCCCCCATCAACGACCTGTCCCGCGGCTGCAACGCCGAGGAAGTGTACAAGATGGCGCTGATCACCGCCGCGCTGATCTGAACGTACATCTGGTTATAAAAAACAAAAAGCGAGGCGCGCGCCCCGGAAAGGCGCGTGCCTCGCTTTTTTGTCTGTAAGCCAGTGGCCTGCCCGCAACGCGGGCAGGCCACTGGTGCAAACAGGTTTTATGCCTGGTAGCGCAGATGCTCGGCATCCAGCCCCTTCAGCACCGGAACCATCGCGGCGCAGGCAGCGCGCGCGGCAGGCAGGTCCATCAGGCGGTAGTTGCCGCATTCCTTCTCGCTCGCGCCGGGGATGGGGCCGTCATAAGCGGCCATCCACTCGTACGCTTCGGTTGTCAGCTCCAGTGCCTCGGCGTCGGAAAGACCCTGTGTCAGCAGGTAGAAACCGGTCAGGCAGCCCATTGGCCCTACATACACAACACCCTTGCCAAAGCGGCTGTTGCGCGCATAGGTGGCAAACAGATGCTCGATCGTGTGCGCGGCGGCAGGGGAGAGATAATCCCCCTGGTTGGGCCGCTTCATGCGCACGTCCCAGGTCAGCACGTCGCCGTCCTTTCGGGACAGGTACATGCCCGGCAGCAGCGTGGTATGGTCCACGCAGAAACTTGCAATGCGTTCCATGTACATCACTCCATCATCTGCTGAACGACGCCGTGCTGGCAGTCGATCGAAATGTTCATGCCGTCGCGCAGCGTGCGGGTGGCGCCCAGCGCGCCGACGATGACCGCCTTGTCCAGCGTCAGCGCCACGATGGCCGCATGGCTGTTCGTGCCGGACTCTTCGGTAATGACGCCGGCCGCCTCGCGGATGTAGGGCAGCAGTTCGTTCGAGGTGTGCGGCGCAACCAGAATCTGGCCGGGTTTGAATTTGAGCGCCGCTTCGGCTGCGGAACGGCAGACGCAGACCGAACCCTTGGCGTTGTTTGTGCCGATGCCCACGCCGGTCAGCAGGCTGTCGCCGACAAGGTGGACCTTGATCATGTTAGTGGTGCCGGAAACGCCCACCGGGACGCCCGCCGTGACGACCGCCATGTTGCCCGGCTGGACCAGCCCGGCTTTGCTGGCGCAGTCCACCGACATGCTGATGAGTTCATCGGTCGAATGGGCGTACGGCATAACAAGCGGGGTGATGCCCCAGTGCATGTTGAGCTGGCGCTGCACCTGCTCGTCCAGCACGCAGGCGACGATCGGGGTCTCCGGGCGGCAGCGGCTCAGCAGGCGGGCGGTCATGCCGCTCTTGGAAACGGTGATGATGGCGCTGGCCTGGATGTCCTGCGCCGTGGTGCAGGCCGCATGCGCCATGGCGGCGCTCACGCTCAGGCGGGTCTCGTTGGCCTGGGCGTGGTGCACCAGGCTGTTGTAGCTGGAATCAGCCTCGGTGGTTTCGGCGATGGCCACCATGGCTTTGAGCGCGGCCACCGGGTACTTGCCGGCGGCCGTTTCGCCGCTGAGCATGACGGCCGAGGAGCCGTCGTAGATGGCGTTGGCGACGTCGGTGATCTCGGCACGGGTCGGGCGCGGGTTGTTGACCATCGAATCGAGCATCTGGGTGGCGGTGACAACGACCTTGCCGCTGGACATCGTGCGGTCGATCAGATGCTTCTGAATGGCCGGGATCTCGGCGAAGTCGATCTCAACGCCCATATCGCCGCGGGCGACCATGATGCCGTCCGAAACGCCGAGAATCTCCTCGATGTTGTTGACGCCTTCCTGGTTTTCGATCTTGGCCATGATCTTGATCTTGGAATCGTGCTCTTCCAGCAGGTGGCGGATCTCAAGAATGTCGCTGGCGCAGCGCGCAAAGCTGGCCGAGATCCAGTCGAACCCCTGCTCGATGCCGAACAGGATGTCCTGCTTGTCGCGCTGGCTCATATAGGGCATCGAGAGGTGCACGCCCGGTACGTTGACGCCCTTTTTGGTCTTGATGACGCCGTCGTTCATCACGGTGCAGACGATGTCGATATCGGTCACATGTTCGATGTGCAGCTCAATCAGGCCGTCGTCAAGCATGATGCGGCCGCCGGGCTGTACGTCGTGGGGCAGCTCTTTATAGGTGATGGAGCAGATCTCATTTGTGCCCTCCACCGGGCGGGAGGTCAGGGTGAACTTCTGGCCGGTCACGAGCTTCTCGGAGCCGTTTTTGAACACACCGGTGCGGATCTCGGGGCCCTTTGTGTCGAGCATCGCGGCCACGGGTACGCCCAGCTCGGTGCGCAGGGCCTTGAGCGCTTCCAGGCGGCCCAGGTGCTCCGCATGGTCTCCGTGGGAGAAGTTGAAGCGGGCGACGTTCATGCCGTTCTCGATCAGCTGGCGCAGAACGCCCTCGCGGTCGGTAGCCGGGCCAAGGGTGCAAACGATCTTTGTTTTACGCATAGTGTATCCCTCTCTGTTCCAATTGGTTTTGCGCATAATATACAGCTATTATAGTACAAATCGGGACATTCGACAAGACAGTGCCCCGAAACTAATTCCACTTTTTGCAGCCGGTTTGCGTGCCGGGGTCCCTGCGGCCGGATTTTACATTTGCGCGCACATCCTGTATAATGAAACCATAATCATCCCCCGCCCACCTGACGGGCGCCATGAGACCAAAGGAGACACACTATGGCAAAACGAGTATTTCTGATCGTTCTGGACAGCTTCGGCATCGGGGCGGAACCGGATGCGGCCCGCTTCGGCGACGCGGGGACCAACACGCTGGCGGCCATTGCCGCCGACGCGCATTTCCGCGGCGAAAACCTGACAAAGCTGGGGCTTTTCAATATCGACGGCGTACACTGCGGCGCGCCGTCCGCCGCGCCGGAGGGCTGCTTTGCCCGCCTGCGCGAGGCCAGCGCCGGCAAGGACACAACGATCGGCCACTGGGAGATCGCCGGTCTGCTTTCGCCCGAACCGCTGCCGACCTTCCCGGAAGGCTTCCCGCAGGAGCTTCTGGACGAATTTACGGCGGCGACCGGCTATCCGGTGCTGTGCAACAAGCCCTATTCCGGCACGCAGGTCATCCGCGATTACGGCGAAGAACACCTGCGCACCGGCGCGCTGATTGTCTATACCTCGGCCGACAGCGTTTTCCAGATCGCCGCGCACGAGGACAAGGTCCCGGTGGAAAAGCTCTATGCGATCTGCGAGACGGCGCGCGGGCTGCTCAAGGGAAAATACGGCGTCGGCCGTGTGATCGCGCGGCCGTTTGTGGGCAGCTGCGCGGCGAACTTCCAGCGTACCTCCCGCCGGCATGACTTTTCGCTCAATCCGCCCGCCCCGACGCTGCTGGACAAGCTGCAGGCGGCCGGCAAGGCGACGATCGGCGTGGGCAAGATCCACGATATCTTTGCCGGGCAGGGCGTGGGCGAGACCATCCGTACTGCGGGCAACACCGAAGGACTGCAGGTCACGCTCGAACTGGCCGACCGCGATTTCGAGGGCCTCGCTTTTGTGAACCTTGTTGATTTCGATATGCTGTACGGCCACCGGCGCGATGTGGCCGGGTATGCCGCCGCCACAGCTGAATTTGACGCCTGGCTGCCTGTTTTCATGCAGAAGATGCGCCCCGGCGATGTGCTGATGGTCACGGCCGACCATGGCTGCGACCCCAGCTATACCAAAACCACCGACCACACGCGGGAATATGTTCCGTATCTGCTGTGCGGGCAGGAGCTCCGCCGCGGTGTCAATTTAGGCACGCGTTACAGCTTTGGCACCATCGCCGACACAGTCTGCCAGGCGCTGGGGGTTGAGGCCGATGTGGCCGGCTGCGGGGTCTGGCATGAAGTCGCCCGCTGAAGCGCCCGCCCGGCGAAAGGGGAGAACCTTGCACATTTTGCTCTATCTTCTGGCTTGCCTGATGCTGGTTTATTCGCTGTTTCTTGTCTTTACAAGCAACTTCAACATGGGCAACCTGATCATTTGGGTGCTGACCGCTGCGTGCTGGGTCTATGCGGTGTGGCAGCGCGGCCTCCATGCCTGGCTGCATGGCACGCTGCCCGGGCGCATCGTGTTCTGGCTGCTGGTCGCGGGCGCAGCGCTGACCGTGGCGGTCCTGGCCTTTTTGCTGACCAGCGCTTACGCCAACCCGCCCACCGGGCAGGAAAAGGTCATTGTGGTGCTTGGGGCCGGGCTGCGGCAGGACCGCCCCAGCCGCCTGCTGCGCTGCCGCCTGGACAAAGCCTATGCATACGCCGCGGCCCACCCGGATACGATCGTGGTCACGACCGGCGGCCAGGGGCGCGACGAGTGGGTGCCGGAAGGCCAGGCGATGCGTGACTATCTGATCGGCAAAGGGCTGGACCCGGCGCGCGTGCTGGCCGAGACGCGCTCCACTTCAACCGAAGAAAACTTTGCGTTTGCCCGGGAAGTCCTGCGTGAGCACGGTATACCGGACGACGGTCCCATCGTCTATGTGACCAATGCGTTCCACTGCTACCGCGGCGGCCGCTATGCGCAGATGGCCGGCTTCACGCAGGCGCGCGCCCTGCCGGCCGCCATCCCGCTGACCAGCATCCCGACCTGCTACCTGCGCGAGGTGCTGGCGGTTTTGTACTATTGGGTGTTCCGTTCCTCCCGGAGCGGTTTCATGCACGGCATGGTGGGGCTGCTGAGCCTGAACAAGCGGTTCTTTTACCGCTGAAACCCTCCGGCGGGAACGGCGGAAAAAAGTTGTGGCAAGTTTTTCTGCCGAATCCCTTGACATTTCCCGGAATTTGCTGTATACTAACCTAGTCAGCGAAATTTGGGCCTGTAGCTCAGTTGGGAGAGCGTTCGGTTCGCATCCATATGGACTTCCATCACCGGCCCGATTTTCCCTTCCAATTTTTCGTCCGATTTCTCGGACTTTTCCCTCAAAATCAAATATCTCAAAAATCCGTTTTTCGTAACTTTTTTGATTGAAAAATGGCTGATTTGGGCGGTTAGCTCAGCTGGGAGAGCGCGGCGTTCGCATCGCCGAGGTCGAGGGTTCGAGCCCCTTACCGTCCACCAAAAATGGAAATCGCTGTGGTTTTTACCACGGCGATTTCCTCGTTTGACCACAGAAATACCACAGACGGATTTCTGTTTTGACCACCGGAAGGGCATTCCCTGTCTTAAGGGGATGCCCTTCCTACTTGTTTACTACCCCGCAAAATTTGAGGGCTGCCTCTGCTGGTTCCTCTGGTTTTAGGATGCCCGGTCATCCTCTCCCAGCAATTCCTCCCGGATCTCATCGTAGTACCGCTGCACCGTGGAGCGGTCCATGCCCAGTTCTCTGGCGATCATGCCTTTGCTGGTCACACCGGGGTGCTCCCGCAGGTAGGCGGTAATGGCCTTTTTCTTGGGGCTGACGCCGTCCGGGTATTCGGTAGTCTCTCCGGAGCGGAGGGCGGCGATCTCCGCCTTCATCTGGAGGATCAGCTCCTTCAGCTTCTCCTCGCACTCCGCCTCTGTGTGCCCGTAGACGTTTCGGGAGTGCTTTTTGCCATCTGGCCAGATGGGAGAGTATCTGCCCTCCCAGAGGTTTTCTTTGATCTGCTTGAGGTACCCGGTCCCCGGCCTGCGGCGGGCGGGCTGAACGGGAGTGAACTCCGGCTCTGAACAGGTGGTCTCTTCTTCTTTCTCGGTCACTACCGTCTCCACGCCTGCGATCCCCTGGTCGATATTCACCGCCGCCTTCCGCCGCATCTCGTCGGTGATGTGGGTATAGGTGTTCAGGGTGGTGGCGGAGGAGACATGGCCGATGATGGTGGAGAGGGTCTTGACGTCCATCCCGTTTTCCAGGGACATGGTGGCAAAAGTATGCCGGAGATCATGAAATCTGACGGACTTGCACCC
>DWXD01000011.1 GCA_019119365.1 Candidatus Gemmiger stercoripullorum
GGGGTGGGGGGGATGGGGCGGGCGCGCGGGCATACGGGGAAGGGAGGCGTTTCGTGTTATCGCAACCCCTGTAGGGGCCGATTCCATATCGGCCCGGCTTGCGGCGGCGCGAACGCCCACGGGCGGGATAAATCCCGCCCCTACGAATTGATTTTATGTTTTGGGCCAACCGTGGCGGGCGCGCGGTGAAAACGAACGGCTGCCGCTTTCAGGGCGGCCGTAGGGCGGGATGCCCCATCCCGCCGCACCCCGCGGCGGCGCGAACGCCTGCGGGCGGATATGGAATCCGCCCCTACGACCGACGGAAGGTCCGTGGTCAAACGGGGAACCCTGCGGCGGCGCGAACACCCACGGGAGGGCCATGGCCCTCCCCTACAAACCGCGGCGGGCGGCTAACCAACCGGGAAACCGCAAACCCTCGCGGCGTTGCAAACTTTTGTAGGGGACGATGCTTGCACTGCGCCCGCGGGCGCGTTTCGGAGGCCAACCGGACCGCAGGTCCGGCTCTTAGGCCGGAGATCGTCCCGGGAACCCTGCGGTAACGCAAACACCCGCGGGCGGATATGGAATCCGCCCCTACGACCGACGGCGGGCCCGCGGCCAAACGGGGAACCGTGGCGCTAATGGTATCGCAAACCTCTGTAGGGGACGATGCTTGCATCGTCCCGGGAACCCTGTGGCAACATAAACGTCCGCGGGAGGGCCATGGCCCTCCCCTGCAAACCGCGGCCCATGCCCGAAGCCGCAAACCCTCCCCCAATTTTAATTCCTAATTCCTCATTCCTAATTTCCACCTTCAATTTCCCCTCTTCTCCACAATCGTCACGCTGGCGCGGGCGGGCAGGCAGGCGGCCCAGTCGCCTGTGCGGCGCAGCACGCCGAACCCCTCGCACAGATGGTCGGGGCAGGGGCTGTCGACAAAGGCGATGCCGCCGTCCTGCACGCGCAGGTGGATGGTGTACGCGCCGGTGTCGATATCATAGACGGCGTCGCTGTCCAGCGGGATGTACTGTTCGGTCTCGCCGTACTGCAGCAGCGCGGCCGTGCCTGCGGCGCGGGTCCCGCCCGCGGCGGCCCGCCGCCAGGCGAACAGCGCCGCCAGGACAGCCAGCACGCAGAGGAGGAAAACAAGATTCTGGCGGGTCGTTTTTTTCATGGTGTACCTTGGCAGATGTGCAAATGTCAGTCTGCGTCAAAGCGCAGCGTCAGCGTTTTGCCGTCGGCCCCGGCCTCGGCGGCGGGGAACGCGGCGGCCGCGGCGGCCAGGCCCGGCGCGGGGTCCTCCACAGCGGCGCTGTAGTGGGTCAGCCACAGCCGCCGCACCCCGGCCGCGGCGGCGAGCGCCCCGGCCTGGCGGCAGGTGGAATGGCCGTACAGCTTCGCTTTGGGGGCGTCGGCGTCGCTGGCATAGGTCGCGTCCATGCAGAGCAGGTCGGCGCCGGCGGCGGCCCGGCGCAGCGCCGGGCAGGGGGCGGTGTCGGTCGCATAGACCACCTTGAGCCCGCGGCGCGGCGGGCCCAGCACCATATCCGGCGTGAAGCCGTCCACCGGCTGGCCGCTCTGCAGCGTGCGCCAGCAGGCCACCGGGATGCCCGCCGCCCGCGCGCGCGCCGCGTCGAACCGCCCGGCGCGCGGCAGCGTATAGGCGTAGCCGCAGCAGGCGACGCGGTGGCGGCACGGGAAGGCCGTGACCGGCCCGGCCGGGGTCAAAAACTGCCCGCGGCAGCCGTCCAGTTCGACCGCCTGCAGCGGGAACGGCAGCGGCCCGGTCAGCGCGGCGACGGCGGCCAGCAGCCCGCGCAGCCCCGGCGGCCCCGCCACCAGCACCGGCGCGGTGCGCCCCAGCGCGCCCTGTGTGAGCAGCAGCCCGGGCAGGCCGAGGATGTGGTCGCCGTGGTAGTGGGTGAGCAGGATGGCGTCCAGCTTGAACAGGCTTTTGCCTGCGCGGCGCGCGGCGGTCTGGGTGCCCTCGCCGCAGTCCAGCAGCAGGCCGCTGCCGCCCACCTGCAGCCACAGCGCAGCCAGCGCGCGCTCCGGCAGCGGCTGCGTGCCGCCGCAGCCCAGCATTGTAACTTCGACCATGGCGGCCCTCCTTTATTTTAGGGTTTGGCGTTTGGGTGCGGCGGGATGAGGGCGCCCGCCCCGGTTGGCCCAAAACATAAAATTTATTCGTAGGGGCGGGATTGATCCCGCCCGCGGGCGTTCGCGCCGCCGCGCTTTCCCTGTTGGTCTCTATGTTTTCCACGTTCCGTAGGGCGGGCGTTCGCGCCCGCCGCACCTTAGCGGTTTCAAAATCAGGGCCTTGCGGCGGCGCAAACCGGGCCGATATGGAATCGGCCCCTACAGGTTTGCAATAACGCAAAGGCCGCGGCCTCCCGCCTGGCCGCAAACATCCCTTTTGCCTATTATACCATGACGCGCAGCGGAATGGTATAATTGCGCATCAAGAGGCGGTTGCCGGGCTGGCGCCAGCCAGAACGGCGAGCCGCTGCGCAAAAATGGTATAATAACCGCTTTGCGGTTATTATACCACATCCGCCCGCACGGGGAAAGCGCGGGCTTTTGCGCGCAAGGACGTTTGATTTTCACCGTCCGCCCCCGCGCTTGGGCGCGGGCGGACAAAAGGCCCGGCCCCGCTGGGCAAATATTGTGCAAAGCGCCAAATTTTCGCCGCGGGCCCGGCAAAACGCAAAATAAATTTGGAAAACGGTCCTGTTTGTGCTATAATTTTAGATATTGCGCCGTCCGGTTTTTCCGGCGGCAAAAACAGACCGGCCACGCGGCCGGAAACGCGGGGGGAACGATCTTACATGGAAGACAACCAGGATTACGAGACCATAGACCTGCTGGAACTGCTGGGCGTGGTGCGCCGCCACATTGTGGCGCTGCTGCTGACCACCGTCCTTGCGGCCGCCGCCGGGTTCGCCGTCTCGAAGTTTTTGATGACGCCCCAGTACCAGGCCAGCGCGCTGATGATCGTCAACACCCGGCAGGACACCACCGCCAATGTCACGAGCGACCAGCTCAACTCGGCGTCCAAGCTGGTGTCCACCTACAGCATCATTGTCAAGAGCGATACGGTGCTCAACCAGGTCATTGCGAACCTGGGGCTCAACATGAGCTATGAAACGCTGGCAGGCAAGGTCGGCGTGGCCGCCGTGGACGATACCCAGGTCATGGAGATCACCGTGACCGACGCCAACCCGGACGGCGCGCGCCAGGTGTGCGAACAGATCACCCAGGTCGCGCCCGATGCGATCCTGACCGCGGTCGAAGCCGGTTCGGTCAAGGTGATCTCGGCCGCCAGCGTCGACCCGGACCCCGTTTCGCCCAACGTGATGCGCAACACGGCCATTGCCGGCGTGCTGGGCCTTGTGGTCTGCCTGGGCGTTCTGTTCCTGCAGGTGCTGCTTGACAACAAGATCAACACCGAGGAGGACGTGACCAAGCAGCTGGGCCTGAACGTGATCGGCGTGATCCCGGACTATGAGAACGGAGGGAAGAAGTAATGGCCAGAGCCAATGCAAAAAAAGGCGGCAAAAGCCACCGCAAACTGCTGATGGTCGGCCCGGAGGCTCCCTTCCAGTTCGTGGAAGCGTATAAATCGCTGCGCACCAACCTGGAATTCCTTTCCGCTTCGACCGGCTGCAAGACCATCCTCATCACGTCTTCGGCGCCGGAGGAGGGCAAGAGCAACGTCGCCATCAACCTGGCCGCCACGCTGGCCGCGGGCGGCAAAAAGGTTGTTCTGGTGGACGGCGATCTGCGCAAAGGCTCGCTGTCGCGCTACCTGCACCTGAACCGCAACCGCCCGGGCATCTCCAACGTCGTGGCCGGGCAGTGCGCTGTGACCGAAGCGCTCGTGCGCTTCAAAAACGTGCAGTTCACGCTGCTGCCGGTCGGCCCGCTGCCCCCCAACCCCAGCGAGATGCTGGCCCTGCCCGCTGTCGAAAGCCTGTTCCAGGGCCTGCGCGAATACTATGACTTTGTCATTGTCGATACCCCGCCGGTCTCGGTCGTGACCGATGCGGCGGTCATGTGCCGCTTTGCGGACGGCGTCGTGCTGGTCGTGCGCCCGGGCGTGACGACGGTACAGGGCGCGCAGCTGTCCAAGAAAAACCTGGAAGCCGTGCACGCGCACATTCTCGGCGTTGTGCTCAACGGCTACGACATCAAGCGCGCCGGGCACAAGGACGGGTATTACTACTCCTATTCCTACGATTACTACAAGCACGACGGCGACGAGGACGACGGCAGGGACGACGGCGAATGAAACAGGATCTCGTCGATTTGCACTGCCACCTGCTGCCCGGCATTGACGACGGCGCGAAGGACATCGGCATGACGCTGGCGCTGCTGCGCCAGGAGCTGGCCGACGGCGCGGCCGGGCTGGTGTTCACGCCGCACTTTTACTATGAACGCACCACGCTGGAAGAGTTTGCCGCCAAGCGCAAAGCGGCGCTGCGCCAGACCGCCGAGGCCGTGCGCCGCGAGAGCCTGCCGCTGGCCGCCAAGGCGGGCGCGGAGGTCTACTACACCCCGGTGCTGCCCACGCTGGATTTGAGCCAGCTGTGCTTTGCGGGCACGCGCTACCTGCTGATCGAGCTGCCCACGACCTTCCACCCCAGCGGCATCGAGGACACGCTGTACGCCGTGCAGCAGCAGGGCTACACCCCGATCCTGGCGCATGTCGAGCGCTACCCCTATGTGACCGAGGACCCGACGCTGCTCTACCGCTGGGTTGCGGCGGGCGCGCTGGCCCAGGTTAACGCCGCCGGGCTGATCCGCGGCGGCCACACGGCCAAACTGCTGCACAAGTACCTGCACTGGAACCTTGTGCACCTGCTGGCCACCGACGCCCACCACCCCGAACGCCGCCCGGTCAACCTGCGCGCCGGGTACGAGGCGCTGCCGGAAAAAACCGCCGCGCGCCTGCGCCAGAACGGCATCCAGGTCTTTCTTGGCCGGGACGTCGACCCCGGCGAGCCCATCGAACCCAAGTTCCGCTTTGGCCGGTGGGTATAAAACACAGCAAAAACGCCCCCGCGCTGCTTTGGCAGCGCGGGGGCGTGGCTTTTATGGGGTTGGCGCGGGGATCATTCGCGCACGATGATGCTCTTGCCGGTCATCTCGGCGGGCACTTCCAGGCCGATGTAGGGCAGCATGGTGGGCGCGATGTCGGCCAGGCAGCCGCCTTCGCGCAGCTTGACGTCGCCCGCGCCGATAACCGCGAACGGCACCGGGTTGGTGCTGTGGGCGGTGAACGGCGTGCCGTCCGGGTTGGTCATCTTTTCGGCGTTGCCGTGGTCGGCGGTCAGGAAGACGACGCCGCCCATCTTGAGCACCGCGTCGACCACCTTGCCCACGCCTTCGTCCACGGCCTCGACGGCCTTGACCGCGGCGTCAAACACGCCGGTGTGGCCGACCATGTCGCAGTTGGCAAAGTTCAGGATGATGACGTCGTACTTGCCGCTCTCGATGCGGGCCACGCATTCGTCGGCGACTTCGGGCTCGCTCATCTCGGGCTTGAGGTCGTAGGTAGCGACCTTCGGGCTGGGCACGACCTTGCGGTCCTCGCCCTCATACGGGGCTTCGACGCCGCCGTTGAAGAAGAAGGTCACATGCGCGTACTTCTCGGTCTCGGCAATGCGCAGCTGGGTCTTGCCGTGCTTGGACAGATACTCGCCCAGGACGTTGTTGAGCTCGACCGGCGGGTAGGCGACTTCGCAGTTGGGCATCGTCGCGTCATATTCGGCCATGCAGACATAGTGGACCGGGAAGCGGCCGAAGCGGCGCTCGAACCCGTCGAACGCGTCGTCGACAAAAATGCGGGTCATCTGGCGCGCGCGGTCGGGGCGGAAGTTCATGAAGATGACGGTGTCGCCCGCCTCCACGCGGCCGCCCTCGCAGGTGATGACCGGCACGACGAACTCGTCGGTCACGCCCTCGGCATAAGAAGCGTCGATGGCTTCCTGCGCGTTGGCGGCGCGGCGGCCTTCATTGTACACAAAGGCGGCGTAGGCTTTCTCCTCGCGGTCCCAGTTCTTGTCGCGGTCCATCGCGTAATAACGGCCGCTGACCGTGGCGATCTGGCCGATGCCGAGCTCGTCGAGCTTTTTCTGCAAATCGGCCAAAAAGCCCTTGCCGGAATGCGGGTCGGTGTCGCGGCCGTCCATGATGCAGTGCAGGTAGACCTTGTCCGCGCCCATGTGCTTGGCCATGTCCAGCACGCCGAACCAGTGGTCGGCATGGCTGTGCACGCCGCCGGTGCCGACAAGACCCATCAGGTGGATGGCCTTGCCCGCGTCGATGGCGGCTTTCATGTTCTTGACCAGCACGGGGTTTTTCAGCATCTCGCCGTCCTCAATGCTCTTGGTGATGAGGGTGAGCTGCTGGTAGACGATGCGGCCCGCGCCCATGTTGGTGTGGCCGACCTCGCTGTTGCCCATCTGGCCGTTGGGCAGGCCGACGGCCATGCCGGAAGCCTCGATCGTGGTCATGGGGCAGGTGGAGAAGATCTTGTCAAGGTGCGGGGTGTTGGCGGCGATGACGGCGTTGCCCTCCTTGTGGTCGGGCGTCCAGCCGAAACCGTCCATGATGCAGAGCAAAACAGGCTTTTTGGTCATGGTCAGAAATCTCCTTTGCTTTTGGATTGTAGAGTTCAGAGTTTAGAGTTTAGAGTTCAGATGCGGTGCGCGGCCTTTGGCCGCGACGATTAAAATATGGCCGGCTGCGCATATTTTCTCTCAACTCCCGGCTGAACGCCGGGCGGGCTCAGCCTTTGGTGGCGGCGTCGACAATGACGGCAAACTGGTCGGCTTTGAGCGAAGCGCCGCCGATGAGGCCGCCGTCGACATCGGGCTTGGCGAGCAGCTCGGCCGCGTTTTCGGCGTTCATGCTGCCGCCGTACTGCACGGTTAGGCCGCGGGCCGCGTCCTCGCCGTACAGCTCGCCGACCACCTTGCGGATGGCGGCGCAGACCTCCTGCGCCTGGTCCGCGGTGGCGGTGCGGCCGGTGCCGATGGCCCAGACCGGCTCATACGCAATGACGACGTTCTTGAGCTGTTCGGCCGAAACGCCGCCCAGCGCGATCTTGACCTGCATGCGGACGAGCTCCTCGGTCACGCCCTGTTCGCGCTGCGCCAGGCTCTCGCCGACACAGATGATCGGCTTGAGGCCCGCGGCCAGCGCGGCTTTGGCGCGCTTGTTCACGGTCTCGTCGGTCTCGGCAAAATACTGGCGGCGCTCGCTGTGGCCGACAACGACGTACTCCACGCCCAGATCGGCGAGCATATCGGCGCTGATCTCGCCGGTGTAGGCGCCCGCCTTTTCAAAGTGGACGTTCTGCGCGCCGACATGCACGTTGGTGCCCGCGCACTTGGCAATGGCGACGGCCAGGTCGGTGGCCGGCACGCAGCACACAACTTCGCAGTTGGCGTACTCCACCTGCGGGATCAGATCATCCAGCAGGAAGCCTGCCTCGGTGGGGGTCTTGTTCATCTTCCAGTTGCCGGCGATGATCGCCTTGCGGTTCTGTTTATCCATACGGTTCCAACCTCTCTATATCTTTGCTGAAAAAGGCGCGGCGGCCAGGCCGCCGCGCACTGCGGGGGTTTGTTACGCGTTCTCGATCACGGCGATACCGGGCAGGTCCTTGCCTTCCAGGTATTCCAGCGAAGCGCCGCCGCCGGTGGAGATATGGGTCATCTTGTCGCCCAGGCCCATCTGCTGCACGGCCGCCGCGGAATCGCCGCCGCCGATGACGGTGGTGGCGTCGCTTTCGGCCATCGCCTTGGCCACGGCCAGCGTGCCGGCGGCCAGCGTCGGGTTTTCAAACACGCCCATGGGGCCGTTCCAGACCACAGTCTTGGAAGCCTTGACCGCGTCGGCAAACAGCTTCATGGTGGCGGGGCCGATGTCGCAGCCTTCCATGTCGGCGGGCATGCCGGTGACCGGGTAAATCTTGGTTTCCACCGGCGCGTCGATCGGGTCGGGGAAGTCGGTGATGCAGGCGGTGTCGACCGGCAGCAGCAGCTTGACGCCCTTGGCCTCGGCCTTGGCCATCATCTCCTTGCAGTAGTCGATCTTGGAATCGTCGCACAGGCTCTTGCCGATCTCATAGCCCTGCGCCTTGAGGAAGGTGTAGGCCATGCCGCCGCCGATGATCAGCGTGTCGACCTTCTCGAGCAGGTTGGAGATGACGTTGAGCTTGTCCGCGACCTTGGCGCCGCCCAGGATGGCGGTGAAGGGACGGACGGGGTCGTTGACAGCGTTGCCCAGGTAGCGGATCTCCTTCTCCATCAGGTAGCCGACAGCGGTATCCTTGACATACTTGGTAACGCCGGCGGTGGAGCAGTGGGCACGGTGGCAGGAGCCGAAGGCATCGTCCACATACGCGTCGGCCAGCGTGGCCAGCTCTTCGCTGAAGGCGTCCTCGTTCTTGGTCTCCTCTTTGCGGAAGCGGGTGTTCTGCAGCAGCACAACGTCGCCGTTGGACATGGTCGCGGCCGCAGCCTTGGCCTTGGGGCCGACGACGTTGTCGTCATCGGCAAAGGTGACGGGCTGGCCCAGCTTTTCGGACAGGCGCACGGCGACCGGCGCCAGGCTGAACTTGGCTTCGGGGCCGTTCTTCGGCTTGCCGAGATGGCTGCACAGGATCACCTTCGCGCCGTCGTTGATCAGCTTCTGGATCGTCGGCAGCGCCGCGTTGATGCGGTTGTCGTTGGTGATGACGCCGTCCTTCATCGGGACGTTGAAGTCGCAGCGGACCAGAACGCGCTTGCCGGCGTAGTTCTCATCGTCGATGGTCTTTTTGCCCAAACCCATGGTAAAAAACTCCTCTCGATCATGCCCTGACGGATCAGGAAAATACATGTTTACTTGCAGCGGTGCGCGGCGGCCCCGCTGTACCTCTTATTATACGCAGTTTCGCGCGCGGGCGCAAGGGGGAATTGACAGTTTTTTAACGGCAGCCCGCCGCCTGCCGCCATTGACAAAGCCCGGCCGGGCGGATAAACTTAAAAAGTGCAGAACCCTTAGTTAGTATAGAGTTTAGAGTTCAGAGTTTAGACTTGATAGAGTTCAGAGTTAAGAGTTTAGAGTTAAGATTTGGTGGATCGCCGCCCTGCGGGCGGCTCAAAAAAATATAAGAGAAACTTTATAGCCGTATTTTGATCGCGGCCGCCAGGCCGCGTTCCCTATCTAAACTCTTAACTCTAAACTCTTAACTCTTAAAAAAAGGAAGGAGCCTTTCCATGTCCACCCCTGTCCGCACCCGCTTTGCGCCTTCGCCCACCGGCTACATGCATGTGGGCAACCTGCGTACCGCGCTGTACACCTACCTGCAGGCCCGCCACAACGGCGGGACCTTCATCCTGCGCATCGAGGACACCGACCAGGGCCGCCTTGTTGAGGGCGCGGCCGATATCATCTACGATACGCTGCGCGCCACCGGCCTGCGGTGGGACGAAGGCCCCGACATCGGCGGCCCCGTCGGCCCGTATATCCAGAGCGAGCGCATGGGCCTGTTCAAGCAGTACGCCGAACAGCTTGTGCAGGCGGGCCGGGCGTATTACTGCTTCTGCACCGAGGAACGCCTGGACGCGCTGCACGAGCAGCAGAAGCAAAACGGCGAAGTGCCCCACTACGACGGCCACTGCCGGGACTTAAGCCCGGAGGAGGTCGCGGCCAAACTCGCGGCCGGGGAGCCCTATGTCATCCGCCAGAAGATCCCCGCCGAAGGCGTGACCGCGTTTGACGACGTCGTTTACGGCCACATCGAGGTCAACAACGCCGAGCTCGACGACCAGATCCTCATCAAGAGCGACGGCATGCCGACGTATAACTTTGCCAACGTCGTGGACGACCACCTGATGGGCATTACCCACGTCATCCGCGGCAGCGAGTACCTTTCCAGCACGCCCAAATATAACCTGTTGTACGAGGCGTTCGGCTGGGACCTGCCCACCTACATCCACTGCCCGCCGGTCATGAAGGACGCGCAGCACAAGCTGTCCAAGCGCAACGGCGACGCCAGCTACCAGGACCTTGTCGCCAAGGGCTACCTGCCCGCGGCGGTGCTCAACTATCTGCTGCTGCTGGGCTGGGCGCCCGAAGGCGAGCAGGAGATCTTCACGCTGGACGAGATGGTCAACATCTGGGACCCCGCGCGCATCTCCAAGTCCCCGGCCATCTTTGACCCGCTCAAGCTGCGGGCCATCAACGCGGCGTACATCCGCGCGCTGCCGGCCGAAGAATTCCGCCGCCTGGCCGACCCGTTCATCGACAGCGCCGTGCACCGGCCCATCGACCGCGACCTGCTGTGCGCCAATCTGCAGCCGCGCTGCGAAGTGCTGGAGGATATCCCCCCGCAGCTCGATTTCTTTGACGCGGCGCTGCCGTTTGACGCCGAGCTCTACCGCAACAAAAAGCAGAAGACGACGCCCGAAAGCGCCAAAGAGGCGCTGGAAGCGCTGCTGGGCCTGCTGGAGGCCCAGGCCGACTGGAGCCGCGACGCCATCTTTGAAGCCTGCAAAGCGCAGGCCGAAGCGATGGAGAAAAAGAACGGCTGGCTTTTGTACCCGCTGGGCATCGCACTGTCCGGCAAGGCCCGCACGCCCGGCGGCGGCACCGACCTGGCCGCTATGCTCGGCAAAGACGAGACGCTCGCCCGCCTGAAAGCCGCGCTGGAAATGCTGGCGTAACGCCGCAAAGTTTGCGGTTCCCCGGGCGGCCGTGGGCGTTCGCCATGGTGTGTAGGGGCGGATTCCATATCCGCCCGGGGTGTTTGCCGCGGCACAAGGTTCCCGGGACGATGCAAGCATCGTCCCCTACAGAGGTTCGTTATAACGCGGGGGTCCCGTTTGGCCGCGGACCTTCCGTTGGCCGTAGGGGCGGGATTTACTGCGCCCGCAGGCGCGTTTCGGAGGCCAACCGCCGCGCAGCGGCGGCTCTTGGGCCGGAGATCCCGCCCGCAGGTGTTTGCGCCGCCGCGGGGTGCGGCGGGATGAGGGCATCCCGCCCTACGTTCGCCCGGGCACGCGTGGCCGTCCCGGTTGGCCGGACGTACCCGGATGGCATGTAGGGGAGGGCCATGGCCCTCCCGGGGACCTTGCGCCGCCGCAAGGTTCCCGGGACGATGCAAGCATCGTCCCCTACAGAGGTTTGTTATAACGCGGGGTTCCCGTTTGGCCGCGGACCTTCCGTTGGTCGTAGGGGCGGGATTTATCCCGCCCGCGGGCGTTCGCGCCGCCGCAGGGCCCGGCGGGATGAGGGCATCCCGCCCTACGGCCGCCCGGGTGGCCGTGGCCGTCCCGGTTGGCCGGTCGTACCCGAATGGCATGTAGGGGAGGGGCATGCCCCTCCCGCAACCCCCGCGGCGGCGTTCAGCGCTTGAACAGCGTGCCCAGCAGGTTGCGGCCGATGCTGGCCCCCACGTTGCCGCCCAGCTTTTTGCCGAACGAACCGAACTGGCTGCCCAAAATGCCGCCCAGCTGGCGGCCCAACGTGCCCGCCGTGGTGGAGGCCACGCTCCGCACGCCGCGCTCCAGCGCCCGGCGCTCGCGCTCCTGCTCTTTTTCCAGCTCCTTGGCGGCCTGCCTTTCAGCGGCAAGGCGCTCTTTTTCGGCCTGCTCCTGCGCTTTTTCGGCCGCTTCCTGCTGCGCCTGCTGCTGTTTGCGGCGCTCGAGGAACTCAAAGGCGGAGTCCGGGTCGGTGGCGGCGCTGTATTTGAGGTAGAGGTTGGAGGTCTTGACGGCCTGGTCGCGCCGGGCGTCGTCCAGCAGGCCCATATAGCTTTCGGGCGGCAGCACCCAGACATGCTGCGCCACGCCGGGCACGCCCTTTTCGTCCAGCATCGAGACGACGGCTTCGCCGGTGCCCAGCTGGGCGAGCAGCTCCATTGTGTCGAAGGCGGGGCTCTCCCGGAAGGATTCCGCCGCGGCTTTCAGCACCTTGCGCTCCGCCGGGGTGTAGGCGCGCAGGCCGTGCTCGATCTTGTTGCCCGGCTGCGAGGCGACCGCGTCCGGGATGTCCCCCGGGGACTGGGTGATAAAGTAGACGCCCACGCCCTTGGAGCGGATGAGCTTGATCATCTGCTCGATCTTTTTCATCAGCTCGCTGCTGGCGCTGTCGAACAAAAGGTGCGCTTCGTCAAAGAAAAACACGACCCGGGGCTTGTCCATATCCCCCACTTCGGGCAGGACCTCGAACAGCTCGGACAGCAGGTAGAGCATAAAGGCGGAATACAGCCGCGGCTGGTTGATGAGGCTGCTGGAATCCAGCACGTTGATGGTCCCCTTGCCGGAAGGGTCGGTCGTGAAGAAATCCGCCACGTTGATCGCGGGCTTGCCGAAGAACTGGTCCGCGCCTTCGCCCTCCAGCGCGACGATGGCGCGCACGATGGCCGCCACCGACTGTTTGGCAATGCGGCCGTACTCGCTCTCCAGCGCAGCGGCGTTTTCGCTGGCGAACTGCAGGATGGCCTTGAGGTCCTTTGTGTCGCACAAAAGCAGGTTTTCGTCGTCCGCCAGCTTGTACACGACCGAAAGGATGACCGCCTGCGTCTTGTTCAGCCCGAGGATACCCGCCAGCAGCTGCGGGCCGATCTCCGAGACGGTGGTGCGCAGCGGGATGCCCCGCTTGCCGTAGATGTCAAAATACTGGGTGGGGAACCCCTGGTAGGCAAAGCCGTCTTCGGCCAGGCCGAAGCGCTTTGCGCGGTCCTGCATGTCGGCGCTGTCCTGCCCGGGCTGGGACATGCCGGAAAGGTCGCCCTTGACGTCCGCCAGGAACACCGGCACGCCCATGGCCGAAAAGCTCTCGGCCAGAACCTTCAGCGTGACCGTTTTGCCGGTGCCTGTCGCGCCGCAGATAAACCCGTGCCGGTTGGCCATGCGGGGGTCAAGAAACACCTTTTCGGTTAGGGTGTATCTGATAAATCAAAAGTGCTGGAAAATTCGCTAAAAAGCGGCGAATACAAGGCGCGAAACCGCAGGAATACTTGGTGTATTCCAAGGTTGAGCAACGCAGTAGACGCTGCTTTTTAGTAGAA